>NZ_JACHIS010000001.1:5402482-5703724 GCF_014203365.1 Actinoalloteichus hymeniacidonis | reverse complement strand
GAGAAGACCGGCACGGACCCGGTCGTGACGCTCAAGCGCGCGCTCGACAACGTCAAGCCCGCTCTAGAGGTGCGCAGCCGCCGTGTCGGTGGCGCGACCTACCAGGTGCCGGTCGAGGTTCGGGCGAGCCGCTCGACCACGCTGGCCCTGCGGTGGCTGGTCGGTTTCTCCCGGCAGCGCCGTGAGAAGACGATGGTCGAGCGCTTGATGAACGAGCTGCTGGACGCGAGCAACGGACTCGGGGCGAGCGTGAAGCGCCGCGAGGACACGCACAAGATGGCCGAATCGAACAAGGCCTTCGCGCATTACCGCTGGTGATCGAGGATGCCCGACATGATCGACCTCGTCGATCTTGGCGGCCGCTCGGGTCGGACAACGATCCGGGTGTCTGCTGTTGTCGGGCCTTCGGCCACCCCTAAAGACAGCTAGTCCAAGCTGATCAGGAACGGGGAAGACTCTCGTGGCACGCGACGTGCTGACCGACCTGGCCAAGGTCCGCAACATCGGGATCATGGCCCACATCGACGCGGGCAAGACCACCACCACCGAGCGGATCCTTTTCTACACCGGGATCAACTACAAGCTCGGTGAGGTGCACGACGGCGCGGCGACGATGGACTGGATGGAGGAGGAGCAGAAGCGGGGTATCACCATCACCTCGGCTGCGACCACCACCTTCTGGGCAGACCACCAGATCAACATCATCGACACTCCCGGGCACGTCGACTTCACCGTTGAGGTGGAACGGTCGCTGCGCGTGCTCGACGGCGCGGTAGCGGTCTTCGACGGCAAGGAAGGCGTCGAGCCGCAGTCCGAGCAGGTCTGGCGGCAGGCGGACAAGTACGAGGTTCCGCGGGTCTGCTTCGTCAACAAGATGGACAAGCTGGGCGCCGACTTCTACTTCACCGTGCGCACGATCGAGGAGCGTCTCGGCGCTCGTCCGCTGGTCATCCAGCTGCCGATCGGCGCGGAGAACGACTTCGCCGGTGTCATCGACCTGGTGAACATGCGCGCGCTGACCTGGCGTGGCGACGTTCAGAAGGGCGAGGACTACGAGGTCGAGGAGATCCCGGCGGAGCTGGCCGACAAGGCCGCCGAGTACCGGGAGAAGCTCCTCGAGGCAGTCGCCGAGACCGACGACGCGCTTATGGAGTCCTACCTCGGTGGCGAGGAGCTGACCCTCGAGCAGATCAAGGCGGGCATCCGCAAGCTCACGGTCGAGCGGCTCGCCTACCCGGTGCTCTGTGGTTCCGCGTTCAAGAACAAGGGCGTGCAGCCCATGCTCGACGCGGTCATCGACTACCTGCCCTCGCCGCTGGACGTCCCGCCGATGGAGGGCCTGCTGCCCGACGGAGAGACCCCGGCCACGCGACTGCCCAGCATCGACGAGCCGTTCTCCGCTCTTGCATTCAAGATCGCGGCGCACCCGTTCTTCGGCAAGCTGACCTACATCCGGGTCTACTCGGGCAAGGTCAGCGCCGGTACGCAGCTCGTCAACGCGACCAAGGACCGTAAGGAGCGCATCGGGAAGCTCTTCCAGATGCACTCCAACAAGGAGAACCCGGTCGACGAGGCACAGGCGGGTCACATCTACGCGGTGATCGGTCTCAAGGAGACCACCACCGGTGACACGCTGGCCGACGCGCAGAAGCCGGTTGTCCTGGAGTCGATGAGCTTCCCGGACCCGGTGATCCAGGTCGCGATCGAGCCGAAGACCAAGAGTGACCAGGAGAAGCTGGGCACCGCGATTCAGAAGCTCGCCGAGGAAGACCCGACCTTCCAGGTCAGGCTCGACGAGGAGACCGGTCAGACCGTCATCGCCGGTATGGGCGAGCTGCACCTCGAGGTGCTGGTCAACCGGATGAAGAGCGACTACAAGGTCGAGGCGAACATCGGTAAGCCGCAGGTGGCCTACCGGGAGACGATCCGCAAGACGATCGAGAAGGTCGAGTACACCCACAAGAAGCAGACGGGTGGCTCCGGTCAGTTCGCTCGGGTGATCGTGAAGCTCGAACCGCTGGAGAGCACCGACGGTGCGCTCTACGAGTTCGAGAACAAGGTCACCGGCGGTCGCGTTCCGAGGGAGTACATTCCGTCGGTCGACGCCGGTGGTCAGGACGCGATGCAGTACGGCGTGCTGGCTGGGTACCCGTTGGTGGGGTTGAAGTTCACCCTGCTCGACGGTGCCTACCACGAGGTGGACTCGTCCGAGATGGCCTTCAAGATCGCGGGTTCGATGGCGATGAAGGAAGCCGCTCGTAAGGCATCTCCTGCTTTGCTCGAGCCTATGATGGCTGTCGAGGTGACGACCCCTGAGGACTACATGGGCGATGTCATCGGCGACCTCAACTCCCGTCGTGGCCAGATTCAGGCCATGGAGGAGCGCAGTGGTGCACGCGTCGTCAAGGCGCTCGTTCCTCTGTCGGAGATGTTCGGGTACGTCGGCGATCTGCGTTCCAGGACGCAGGGTCGTGCGAACTACTCGATGCAGTTCGACTCCTACGCCGAGGTTCCGGCGAACGTCGCAAAGGAGATCATCGCGAAGGCCACGGGTGAGTGAGTCTCACCTTTGGTGAGCGACTCGACCAGCCAACGCAACTCCAGCGGTAAGAGCTCCGGGGCCGACCTGGCTCCGGGGCTCTCCGAGGGGGAAATGTCATCGGCCGCCTCGAACGGGCGGCAAAAATCGAAACCGTCGAGCACACAAACTCAGTCCGTGCGGCGGAAAGATTAAGTCCAGGAGGACAAACCAGTGGCGAAGGCGAAGTTCGAGCGGACGAAGCCGCACGTCAACATCGGCACCATCGGTCACATTGACCATGGCAAGACCACGCTGACCGCGGCGATCTCCAAGGTGCTTCACGACAAGTACCCCGACCTGAACCCTCTGATGGCGTTCGACTCGATCGACAAGGCGCCCGAGGAGAAGCAGCGCGGTATCACGATCTCGATCGCGCACATCGAGTACCAGACGGAGAAGCGCCACTACGCGCACGTCGACTGCCCCGGTCACGCTGACTACGTGAAGAACATGATCACGGGTGCGGCGCAGATGGACGGCGCGATCCTCGTGGTAGCCGCGACCGACGGTCCGATGCCGCAGACCCGTGAGCACGTGCTGCTGGCCCGCCAGGTCGGTGTGCCCTACATCGTTGTCGCCCTGAACAAGGCCGACATGGTGGACGACGAGGAGATCTTCGAGCTCGTCGAGATGGAGGTCCGCGAGCTGCTGTCGGCTCAGGAGTTCCCGGGCGACGACCTGCCGGTCGTGCGCGTGTCCGCGCTGAAGGCTCTCGAGGGCGACGCCGAGTGGGGCGCGAAGCTCGTCGAGCTGATGGACGCCGTCGACGAGAACATCCCCGAGCCGGAGCGTGAGATCGACAAGGCATTCCTGATGCCGGTCGAGGACGTCTTCACCATCACCGGACGTGGCACCGTCGTCACCGGCCGTATCGAGCGCGGCATCGTCAAGGTGAACGAGGAGGTGGAGGTCGTCGGTATCAAGGAGAAGTCCCTGAAGACGACCGTCACCAGCATCGAGATGTTCAACAAGTTCCTCGACGAGGGCCAGGCGGGCGACAACGCCGCTCTGCTGCTCCGCGGCATCAAGCGCGAGCAGGTCGAGCGCGGCATGGTCGTCACCAAGCCGGGCTCCAACACCCCGCACACCAGCTTCGAGGCCGAGGTCTACATCCTCTCGAAGGATGAGGGTGGCCGTCACACGCCGTTCTTCAACAACTACCGTCCCCAGTTCTACTTCCGGACGACGGACGTGACCGGCGTGGTCACCCTGCCCGAGGGCACCGAGATGGTCCTGCCCGGCGACAACACGTCGATCTCGGTGGAGCTGATCCAGCCCATCGCGATGGACGAGGGTCTGCGGCTGGCGATTCGTGAGGGCGGTCGCACCGTCGGCGCGGGTCGCGTCACCAAGATCAACAAGTGACTCACCGTGGGGGAGGCTCCTGATTCAGGGGCCTCCCCCACCCCGATTTGGAGCCCTACCTCGGGGTATGGCATCCTGTCAGGGTTGCTCGTGCCGGGATGAGTCCTGGCGCGGGCGCCCCGCGCCCGCAGCCCTTGAGGATCGCCTCGAGTTCGGCGTCGGCCGAGGGTTGTACCGGCGCAGAGTCCCACTCTCGGGACTATGCGGGGTGCACGGGGTCGAAAGATCCAACCACCGATGACGTCACTGGCATCGGTCTGAGCATCGGGCGCGACACGCCCGACCGCGTGGACCGGGTGACGGTGACGACTGGCAGTGTTATTTCCTGAATAGGGTGTCTCCTTACGCAGGGGAGCAGCACGGGCCGGGAGGATCCAGGTCGGGATCAACGCGAGGCAACCGCAGCGTGTTAGTCAGAAGCGGCACGAGATTAGAGGAACGGCAAGCCACTATGGCGGGACAGAAGATCCGCATCCGGCTCAAGGCCTACGACCACGAGGCGATCGACGCGTCCGCGCGCAAGATCGTCGAGACCGTGACGCGCACCGGCGCTCGGGTCGTCGGACCTGTGCCGCTGCCCACCGAGAAGAACGTGTACTGCGTCATCCGCTCGCCGCACAAGTACAAGGATTCGCGCGAGCACTTCGAGATGCGCACGCACAAGCGTCTGATCGACATTCTCGACCCGTCGCCGAAGACGGTGGACGCGCTGATGCGCATCGACCTGCCGGCCAGTGTCGACGTCAACATTCAGTGATTCGGGCGCTAGAGCGGCGGAGATAACGAGACCCATGTCTGACAGGCAGATCAAGGGGATCCTGGGAACCAAGCTTGGTATGACCCAGGTCTTCGACGAGAACAACCGGATCGTACCGGTCACGGTCGTTAAGGCCGATCCGAACGTGGTCACCCAGATCCGGACCGACGAGAAGGACGGCTATTCAGCCGTTCAACTGGCCTACGGCGCCATCGACCCTCGCAAGGTCAACAAGCCCGAGACCGGCCACTTCAATAAGGCGACGGTGACGCCTCGCAGGCACCTGGTGGAGCTGCGCAGCAGCAACGCGGGCGACTACGAGGTCGGCCAGGAGGTGACGGCCGACGTGTTCGATCAGGGCACGCTGGTCGACGTCGTGGCCACGAGCAAGGGTAAGGGCACCGCTGGTGTCATGAAGCGGCACGGCTTCGCAGGTCTGAGCGCCAGCCACGGTACTCAGCGCAAGCACCGCTCGCCCGGCTCCATCGGCGGCTGCGCCACCCCCGGACGCGTCTTCAAGGGCGTTCGGATGGCCGGTCGGATGGGCCACGTGCGCGTCACCACGCAGAACCTGACCGTGCACCGGGTCGACCTGGAAGCCGGACTCATCCTGCTCAAGGGTGCTGTTCCCGGCCCGAAGGGTGGACTCGTGCTGGTCAAGAGCGCTGCTAAGGGCGGTGTCTGATGAGCGCGAACGTTGAGATCAAGACCCCGGACGGCAAGGCCGACGGCAGCATCGAGCTGCCCGCCGACGTCTTCGACGTCCAGGCGAACGTGTCCTTGATGCACCAGGTCGTGGTCGCTCAGCAGGCGGCTGCTCGGCAGGGTACGCACGACACCAAGACCCGCGGCGAGGTTCGCGGTGGTGGGCGTAAGCCTTACCGCCAGAAGGGCACCGGCCGCGCCCGTCAGGGTTCGGTTCGTGCGCCGCAGTTCGTCGGTGGTGGCGTCGTGCACGGCCCGACGCCCCGCGACTACACGCAGCGGACGCCCAAGAAGATGAAGGCCGCCGCGCTGCGCGGTGCGCTGTCCGACCGGGCCCGTGAGGGACAGATTCACGTCGTCACCTCGCTGGTGGATGGCGAGAAGCCGTCGACCAAGTTCGCCCGGCAGGCACTGCGCACCATCACCGAGGCCCGTCGCGTGCTGGTCGTTCTCGACCGCGACGACGTGCTGGCGTGGCAGAGCCTGCGCAACCTTCCCGACGTGCACCTGATCGCTCCCGACCAGCTCAACACGTACGACGTGCTGGTCAACGACGACCTGGTGTTCACGAAGGCGGCCATGGAGAGGTTCCTCTCCGGTTCGGTCCGGCGGGCTGGCAAGGCCTCCGCACGGTCCGGCGAGATCGCCGACGCTACCGAGTCCAACTCAGATGGGGAGGCTGGGAAGTGATCCCCGACCCTCGCGACATCTTGGTTGCTCCGGTCGTCTCCGAGAAGAGCTACGGCCTTCTCGAGGACAAGAAGTACACCTTCGTGGTGGTGCCGGACGCCAACAAGACGCAGATCAAGATCGCCGTCGAGCAGGTCTTCGGCGTGAAGGTCGCGAGCGTGAACACGCTCAACCGTCAGGGTAAGCGCAAGCGCACCCGCACCGGGTACGGCAAGCGCAAGGACACCAAGCGGGCGATCGTGACCTTGCACCCGGAGAGCAAGCCGATCGAGATCTTCGGCGGTCCGGCCGCGTGACGCGGTCAGACCGAACCGGACTGAACGACTGAGGACTGCACAGACATGGGCATCCGCAAGTACAAGCCGACGACACCGGGTCGTCGTGGTGCCAGCGTGGCCGACTTCGCCGAGATCACTCGGTCGACGCCGGAGAAGTCGCTGGTCCGTCCGCTGCACGGCCGAGGCGGCCGTAACGCGCACGGCAAGATCACGACCCGGCACAAGGGTGGTGGCCACAAGCGCGCCTACCGTCTGATCGACTTCCGTCGGTCGGACAAGGACGGCGTGCCTGCCAAGGTCGCGCACATCGAGTACGACCCGAACCGCACCGCCCGCATCGCGCTGCTGCACTACGCAGACGGCGAGAAGCGTTACATCATCGCGCCTGAGAAGACGCGACAGGGCGATGCGATCGAGAGCGGTCCCCGGGCTGACATCAAGCCGGGTAACAACCTGCCGCTGCGCAACATCCCGACCGGCACCGTGGTGCACGCGATCGAGCTCCGGCCCGGTGGCGGAGCCAAGATCGCTCGGTCGGCGGGTGCCAGCGTGCAGCTGGTGGCCAAGGACGGGCCCTACGCCCAGCTCCGGATGCCGTCCGGTGAGATCCGCAACGTGGACGTGCGCTGTCGCGCCACGGTCGGTGAGGTCGGCAACTCCGAGCAGGCGAACATCAACTGGGGCAAGGCTGGCCGGATGCGGTGGAAGGGCAAGCGCCCGACCGTCCGTGGTGTCGCCATGAACCCGGTCGACCACCCGCACGGTGGTGGTGAGGGTAAGACGTCCGGTGGTCGTCACCCGGTTAACCCGGCTGGTAAGCCCGAGGGCCGTACCCGCCGTCGTAAGGCAAGTGACTCGCTCATCGTGCGCCGACGCCGTACCGGCAAGAAGCGCTGAGCAGGGAGGGAGTGAAGGATGCCACGCAGCCTGAAGAAGGGCCCGTTCGTCGACGACCACCTGCTCAAGAAGGTGGACGTACTGAACGAGTCTGGCAAGAAGACGGTGATCAAGACTTGGTCCCGGCGCTCGACCATTATTCCGGACATGCTCGGGCACACGTTCGCTGTGCACGACGGTCGCAAGCACGTCCCGGTGTTCGTCTCCGAGGCGATGGTGGGTCACAAGTTGGGCGAGTTCGCCCCGACCCGCACCTTCAAGGGTCACGTCAAGGAAGACCGCAGGTCTCGCCGCCGCTGACGCGGGCATCGACGCGAGAATCACGGACTAGCAAGAGCAAGGGGAAACAGCGATGAACGCCCGAAACGACGCTGTGGCGCCGGAGGAAGGCGCGGAAACGCCGTCGCGCGCCGTGGCGCGGGCCCGCTATGTCCGCGCCACGCCGATGAAGGTGCGCCGCGTGGTCGATCTCGTCAGGGGCCGTCACGCTCAGGAGGCCCTGGCCGTGCTCCGGTTCGCGCCGCAATCTGCCAGCGAGCCGGTGGAGAAGGTGCTTGCCAGCGCCATCGCCAACGCCGAGAACAACCTCGACCTCGATCCGGAGACGCTCTGGATCAGCAGCATTTTCGTGGACGAGGGGCCGACACTCAAGCGCATCCGGCCGCGGGCTCAGGGCCGCGCGTACCGGGTCCGCAAGCGGACCAGCCACATCACCGTCGAGGTCGAGTCCCGGCCGCAGGCCACGGGCCGGGCTCGCAAGTCCAGCGTGAAGGGAAGTGCCCGGTAGTGGGTCAGAAAATCAACCCGCACGGCTTCCGGCTGGGGATCACCACCGACTGGAAGTCCCGCTGGTACGCCGACAAGCAGTACGCCGAGTATGTGTCGGAGGATGTCAAGATCCGCCGAATGCTCTCCAAGGGCATGGAGCGGGCAGGCATCTCCAAGGTGGAGATCGAGCGCACCCGGGACCGGGTTCGCGTCGACATCCACACCGCTCGTCCCGGCATCGTGATCGGCCGCCGAGGCGCGGAGGCCGACCGGATCCGCGGTGAGCTCGAGAAGCTCACCAAGAAGCAGATCCAGCTCAACATCCTCGAGGTCAAGGGCTCCGAGGCCGACTCGCAGCTCGTGGCGCAGAACGTCGCGGAGCAGCTCTCCAACCGCGTGTCCTTCCGTCGCGCGATGCGTAAGGCGATGCAGTCGTCGATGCGCTCGCCGCAGGTCAAGGGCATTCGGGTGCAGGTCAGCGGCCGCCTCGGCGGTGCTGAGATGTCGCGCTCGGAGTTCTACCGCGAGGGTCGCGTCCCGCTGCACACGCTGCGGGCCGACATCGACTACGGATTCTTCGAGGCCAAGACGACCTTCGGTCGGATCGGCGTGAAGGTCTGGATCTACAAGGGTGAGCTGGTCGGTGGCCTGAAGGCCCGCGAGGCTGCGGCTGCCGAGGCTCGGGCCCCGCGTCGGGACCGCGCGGACCGGCCGGACCGGTCGAACCGTCGTCGCTCCGGTGCCTCTGGCACGACCGCAGCGGGCACCGAGGCCGGGCGCGCCGCGGCCGAGGCCGTGACTGCGGAGAAGACGACGGCTGCGGCCGGCGAGAAGACGGAGGGCTGACAAGTGCTCATCCCGCGTAAGGTCAAGTTCCGTAAGCAGCACCGTCCCGACCGGGGCGGCGCCGCCAAGGGCGGGACGCGGGTCACCTTCGGTGAGTACGGGATCCAGGCTCTGGAGCCCGCGTACGTCACCAACAGGCAGATCGAGTCGGCTCGTATCGCCATCAACCGCCACATCCGTCGTGGTGGCAAGGTCTGGATCAACATCTTCCCGGACCGTCCGCTGACCAAGAAGCCTGCTGAGACCCGGATGGGTTCCGGTAAGGGTTCGCCGGAGCAGTGGATCTCCAACGTGAAGCCCGGTCGGGTGCTGTTCGAGATGACTTACCCGAACGAGACCGTGGCCCGTGAGGCACTGCTTCGCGCGATCCACAAGCTTCCGATGAAGTGCCGCATCGTGACACGTGAGGGTGGTGAGTTCTGATGGCAGCGGTCAGCACCGCAGCCGAGCTGCGTGAGCTCACCGAGAGCGAGCTCGTGCAGCGTCTTCGGGAAGCCAAGGAGGAGCTGTTCAACCTCCGATTCCAGATGGCCACCGGGCAGCTGGAGAACAACCGTCGGCTGCGTGTCGTGCGGCATGACATCGCCAGGATCTACACCGTGATGCGTGAGCGCGAGCTGGGCTTGTCCGTCTCGCCGGACCAGGCGGACGCGACCACGAGTGAAGGTGCGGCATGAGCGAGAACGAGCAGAAGACCGAGACGCGGAACAACCGCAAGGTTCGCGAGGGTTACGTCGTCTCGGACAAGATGGACAAGACGGTCGTCGTGCAGTTGGAAGACCGTAAGAAGCACTCGCTGTACGGCAAGGTTCTGCGCAGCACCACCAAGGTCAAGGTGCACGACGAGCAGAACGCCGCAGGCGTGGGCGACCGGGTCCTGCTGATGGAGACCCGACCGCTGTCGGCAACGAAGCGCTGGCGGCTCGTCGAGATCCTCGAGAAGGCCAGGTAATACCCTGTCCCAGGCCCGTGCCACCGGCGCGGGATCGAGGACAGTCGCAACGAGTTAGGCTACGGCGCTTCGGCAGGGTGGTCGCCTGCCGAAGCCGAGCCCGGTGAAACGGGTTCGGTAGCGTCGGGTCTGGGCCGTCGGCTTGGACCGACCACTACAAGCCACTACAACGACCGCGCCCGTCGGGTCGGAAATCCGGCGGGCAATACGCAGGTCAGGAGTTGACGTGATTCAGCAGGAGTCGCGGCTCCGCGTCGCTGACAACACCGGAGCCAAGGAAATCTTGTGCATCCGCGTGTTGGGCGGCTCGGGGCGGCGGTACGCGGGTATCGGCGACGTGATCGTCGCGACCGTGAAGGAAGCGATCCCGGGCGCCAATGTCAAGCGTGGTGACGTGATCAAGGCCGTCATCGTGCGCACCGTGAAGGAGCGCCGTCGTCCGGACGGTTCCTACATCCGGTTCGACGAGAACGCCGCAGTGATCATCAAGGCCGACAACGAGCCGCGCGGTACGCGCATCTTCGGCCCGGTCGGTCGTGAGCTGCGTGACAAGAGGTTCATGAAGATCATCTCGTTGGCTCCGGAGGTGCTCTGATCATGAAGGTGCACAAGGGCGACACTGTCGTGGTCATCGCAGGCAAGGACAAGGGCGCGAAGGGCAAGGTCATCAAGGCCTACCCGCAGACGTCGCGGATCCTGGTCGAGGGTGTGAACCGCATCAAGAAGCACACCAAGATCAGCCGCACCCAGCGTGGCGCGCAGTCCGGTGGCATCGTGACCCAGGAAGCGCCGATCCACGTCAGCAACGTTCAGGTGGTGGACTCGGACGGTACTCCGACCAGGGTCGGCTACCGGACCGATGAGGACGGGCGTCGGGTTCGCATCTCGCGCCGCAACGGTAAGGACATCTGATCATGACGACTGCTGAGAAGATCGTCCCCCGACTGAAGCTCCGTTACCGCGAGGAGATCGTCGCCGCCCTGCGCGAGCAGTTCGACTACTCGAACGTGATGCAGGTTCCCGGCATCGTCAAGGTCGTCGTGAACATGGGCGTCGGAGACGCTGCCAGGGACGGCAAGCTGATCGAGCCCGCAGTCCGCGACCTCGCGACGATCACCGGCCAGCGCCCCGAGGTTCGGCGCGCCCGCAAGTCCATCGCGCAGTTCAAGCTGCGTGAGGGGATGCCGATCGGCGCCAGGGCGACGCTGCGCGGCGACCGGATGTGGGAGTTCATGGACCGGCTGCTGACCATCGCGCTGCCGCGTATCCGTGACTTCCGCGGCCTGTCGGACCGCCAGTTCGACGGCAACGGCAACTACACCTTCGGGCTGAGCGAGCAGTCGATGTTCCACGAGATCGACCCCGACTCGATCGACCGCCCCAGGGGTATGGACATCACGGTCGTCACCACCGCGATCAACGACGAGGAGGGGCGGGCGCTGCTGCGGCACCTCGGTTTTCCCTTCAAGTCCGCCGACAGCGGACGATGAGGATAAGGACGAGGAGAACCGATGGCTAAGAAGTCGCTGGTTGCCAAGGCAGCACGCAAGCCGAAGTTCGCGGTGCGGGCTTACACCCGTTGCCAGCGTTGCGGTCGCCCGCACTCGGTGTTTCGCAAGTTCGGTCTCTGCCGGGTGTGCCTTCGCGAGATGGCCCACGCGGGCGAGCTCCCGGGCGTTCGCAAGTCCAGCTGGTGATCGGACGCCTTCTCGGCGTTCGACAGGCACCAGCACACTGACCGTTCCAGTTCGCTCCAGGCCCGGCCACCCGGCCGGGAACCAGGGCGAGAAAGGTTGACCAGGTCACCATGACCATGACCGACCCGATCGCAGACTTCTTGACTCGTCTGCGTAACGCCAACTCGGCATATCACGACGAGGTCGTGTTGCCGCACTCCAAGCTCAAGGCGAACATCGCCGAGATCCTCAAGCGCGAGGGCTACATCTCGGGGCACCGCGTCGAGCAGGGTGAGAAGTGCCAGAACCTGGTCGTCGAGCTGAAGTACGGCCCGAACCGCGAGCGCAGCATCGCGGGTCTGCGGCGCGTGTCCAAGCCCGGTCTTCGGGTCTACGCCAAGTCGACCAACCTGCCCAAGGTGTTGGGCGGTCTCGGAGTGGCGATCATCTCCTCCTCCGGCGGTCTGGTGACCGACCGGCAGGCAGGCAAGCAGGGCGTGGGCGGGGAAGTCCTCGCCTACGTCTGGTGAGAAAGGGGGTATCGGAATGTCGCGCATCGGAAAACTGCCGGTAACCGTGCCCTCCGGCGTCGAGGTCACTCTCGATGGCCGCTTGGTGACGGTCAAGGGGCCCAAGGGCACCCTGTCGCACACCCTTGCCGAGCCGATCAGCGCTGAGCGCTCGGAGGACGGCGCGGTTGTGGTGAAGCGCCCCGACGACGAGCGGAAGAGCCGTGCACTGCACGGGTTGAGCCGCACGCTGGTCAACAACCTGATCATCGGCGTCAGCCAGGGCTACGAGAAGAAGCTCGAGATCCACGGCGTTGGTTACCGTGTGGTGCTGAAGGGCGGCGAGCTCGAGTTCGCCCTCGGCTACAGCCACCCGGTGAAGATCACGCCGCCGGAGGGCATCAGCTTCGCGGTCGAGAGCCCGACCAAGTTCTCGGTCCAGGGCATCGACAAGCAGCGGGTTGGCGAGGTTGCTGCCAACATTCGGAAGCTGCGCAAGCCCGACCCGTACAAGGGTAAGGGCGTGCGGTACGCGGGTGAGGTCATCCGCCGCAAGGTCGGAAAGACGGGTAAGTGAGCATGAGCGAGAGCACTGCAACCACCGTTGCCAAGCGCAAGCCCGTTGGCAAGGACGTCTCCACGGTGCGTCGGGTGGCCAGGGCGCGCAGGCACTTCCGTATCCGGAAGAAGGTCGCGGGCACTGCCGAGCGTCCTCGTCTCGCCGTCACTCGGTCCTCGCGGCACATGGTCGCCCAGGTGATCGACGACCTGGCCGGCGTGACGCTGGCTTCGGCGTCGACGCTGGAAGCCGACGTCCGAGCGCTGGACGGCGACAAGAAGGCCCGTGCGGCCAAGGTCGGCGCGTTGGTCGCCGACCGGGCCAAGAGCGCGGGCATCCAGGGTGTCGTCTTCGACCGCGGTGGCCACGAGTACCACGGCCGCATCGCCGCACTCGCTGAGGCGGCGCGCGAGGCGGGGCTGGAGTTCTGACAGATATGCAGAAGATCAAGTGGAACGAGAGGGCCGTCTGATGCCAGGACGCACACGTCGTGAGGGTGGTGGCGAGCGCGGCGAGCGCCGCGACCGCCGGGACGGTGGCCGCGGCGGGGCGGCTCCAGAGAAAACCCCGCACATCGAGCGCGTTGTCGCGATCAACCGTGTCGCGAAGGTCGTCAAGGGTGGTCGTCGGTTCAGCTTCACCGCCCTGGTAGTCGTCGGTGACGGCGACGGCCTGGTCGGCGTCGGCTACGGCAAGGCCAAGGAGGTGCCTGCCGCGATCGCCAAGGGTGTGGAAGAGGCGAAGAAGAACTTCTTCCGTGTTCCCCGGATCGCGGGCACCATCACTCACCCCATCCAGGGTGAGAAGGCCGCAGGCGTGGTCATGCTTCGGCCGGCCAGCCCCGGTACCGGTGTTATCGCCGGTGGCCCGGTGCGTGCCGTGCTGGAGTGCGCCGGAGTTCACGACGTGCTGAGCAAGTCGCTGGGTAGCGACAACGCCATCAACGTCGTGCACGCCACGGTGGCCGCGCTCAAGGGTCTGCAGCGTCCGGAGGAGGTGGCTGCCCGTCGCGGCCTGCCGCTCGAGGACGTCGCTCCCGCTCGTATGCTGCGGGCTCGTGCCGGACAGGGGGTGTGAGGCGATGGCTCAGCTCAAGGTGACCCAGCTTCGCAGCCGCATCGGCGTCAAGCAGAACCAGCGGGACTCGCTGCGCACCCTCGGGCTGCGCAAGATCCGCCAGGAAGTCGTGCGCGAGGACACTCCCCAGGTTCGCGGATTGATCCACACCGTGCGTCACCTGGTGAAGGTCGAAGAGGTGAACTGACGTTATGGCCATCAAGATTCACCACCTGCGGCCTGCCCCGGGATCCAAGACCGCGAAGACCCGTGTCGGTCGCGGTGAGGGTTCCAAGGGCAAGACCGCTGGTCGTGGTACCAAGGGCACGAAGGCCCGGAGCAATGTGAAGGCCGGTTTCGAGGGTGGCCAGCTGCCCTTGCAGATGCGGCTGCCTAAGCTCAAGGGCTTCAAGAACCGGTTCCGCGTCGAGTACCAGCCCGTCAACATCGGTGATCTGGCTCGGCTGTTCCCCGAGGGTGGCACCATCGGCATCGCCGAGATGGTCGCCGCGGGTGCGGTCCGGAAGAACCAGTTGGTCAAGGTGCTGGGCAACGGCGACCTCGGCGACGTGAAGTTGAACGTCACCGCGAGCGCCTTCTCCGGCAGCGCGATCGAGAAGATCACGGCGGCCGGTGGGACCACCACCACCGCCTGATCGGCAACAGACAACCCTGAAGCGGCCCGCAGGTTCTCCCTGCGGGCCGCTTTGGTTCTCACGGGCTTCCCTGGCCGCCTGCGGCCCACAGCCGGTTCGGCCGGGTGCTTCGCCTTCTTAGGGTCTGGTCGAGCGAGGTTCCGATCACGGTGGGGCTTCCGGGACGCCCATCGATACGCTGTCCGGATGCCGACGCGGCGGACCGGGCGTGGTGCCGCTGATTGTCCGAGTTCCCCATGGCCCGATGGCATTTGGTCGACGGCCGCCGGGTTATTCGATTCGAGTGAGAAGATTCGACGCTCGACGTCCGCAAAGAGAGTGGCGAATAACCCGGACACCGGATGCGAGGCGGTGAATTAGCGGCCGCCGGGGTCGTTAATGGCGTAGGGCTCCGATGATCGACAGCGTCGTTCCGTTCGTCATCGACCACGTTCCTCGGCACGGGTGTGGGGCGGACACGTGTAGGTCGACGCGGCTACCAGCGATGCTGCCGCGCGTTCTGGAAGCTGTCAGGTGTCCGAGGTGCGTCGATCCCGATCATGCTCGATCTCGTCGGGGATCGTGCCAGCAGAGATCGGGCGCGGTGCGAGGAACGGCGGCGCCGTTTACGCCAGACCCGGCGATTGGATCTTTATCCCGGTCGTGAGCTTCGTGCAGATAAACAGGGCTGCTCGGCCGTTCCACGATCGATCGGGCCGACTCGGAATTGATCGGACTCGATCGTCTTGTCACGTCGGTCCTCTTGTTCGATCGGCCCGTCGGCCGCAGGAGGAGCAGAGTCCAGCCTCGGAGACCTCTCCGGTCGATTCGCCGCAGACCCTCGCCGTCGGTCCGATGGGCGAGGAGCCGGATGCCCGACGGCGATCACTCGAAGGGGCGAAATATGGTGCTGCGGTCGGGAAGCTGTCCGCCCCGCAGCACGACATACCCCGCCTTGGGTGTCCGATGGGGATTCGGCCTGTTCGTAGAGCCCATGTCCGGCTGCCGCATGATCTTCGAGGCGCGGTCCTTGCGCCGATTGCGTGCCTGAGTGCCGTCGCTTGACCGCCTTCCGGTGCTGGCATTCGGCGGTTGACACGCCGATGCGGGGCAGCCGAACAGCTGATCATCTCGCAATACTCGCGCGCACCTTGTGGGGCATGACCACCCTGCTGTTAGAGTCGGCACACGCTTCGTGCCTGAATGCACGCAGTGTTCCTGGCCTGCGCGCCAGGCCCGTGTACTGCCGGCACCGTGCCGGCCTATGCCGATCGTCGGAATGAGAACCCGACGACGCCGAGGAGGTCACGCGTGCTCAGCGCCTTCCGCTCGGCTCTCACTACGCCGGACTTGCGCCGCAAGATTCTGTTCACTCTCGGAATCGTGGTGATCTACCGGCTGGGGGCGAACGTTCCGTCGCCAGGGGTCTCCTCCTCGAACATCCAGGAGTGCCTCAGGCTGGCCGAACAGGGCGAGAACCAGAACCTTTACTCCTTGCTCAACCTGTTCAGCGGCGGCGCTCTGCTGCAGCTGTCGGTCTTCGCGCTGGGCATCATGCCGTTCATCACCGCGAGCATCATCGTTCAGCTCCTCGGTGTTGTGATCCCGCGCTTCGAGCAACTCCGCAAGGAGGGTCAGGCGGGGCAGGCGAAGCTTCAGCAGTACACCCGCTACCTGACCATCGCCTTCGCGGTCCTGCAGGCCACCACCGTCGTCGCGCTTGCTCGCTCCGGCGCCCTCTTCCAGGGCTGTAACGAGCGGGTCATCCCCGATGACTCGATCTTCAGCCTCATCGTGGTCGTCGTGGTGATGACCGCAGGCGCCACGCTGTTGATGTGGATGGGTGAGCTGGTCACCGAGCGCGGTATCGGCAACGGTATGTCGCTGCTGATCTTCGCCTCCATCGCGGCCCGGATCCCGGCCGAGGGTGGCAACATCCTGCAGTCCGCAGGTGGCGTCGTCTTCGCCGTCGTCTGTGTGTTCGCGCTGGCCATCATCGTGGCGGTCTGTTTCGTCGAGCAGGCGCAGCGCCGTATCCCGGTGCAGTACGCCAAGCGCATGATCGGTCGCCGGATGTACGGCGGCACCTCGACCTATCTGCCGCTGAAGGTCAACCAGGCCGGCGTCATCCCGGTCATCTTCGGTTCGTCGCTGCTCTACCTGCCGCAGCTGCTCTCGCAGCTCTCCGGCGAGGACAACTGGTGGCGACGTTTCGTCGACGAGTACCTGGTGCCTCAGTCGAGCTGGGTGCACATCACGCTGTTCTTCCTGTTGATCATCTTCTTCACGTACTTCTACGTGTCGATCACGTTCAACCCGGATGAGCGCGCCGACGACATGAAGAAGTACGGCGGATTCGTTCCAGGAATCCGACCGGGCAAGCCGACCGCCGAGTACCTGGGCCGTGTTCTGTCCAGGATCACATTGCCCGGCTCGCTTTACTTGGGCATCGTGGCGGTGCTGCCCAACTTCTTCCTGAGTATCACCGGCGACGGGAACAACCAGAACTTCCCGTTCGGTGGTACTGCAGTGCTGATCATGGTCGGCGTGGGTCTCGATACTGTGAAGCAGATCGAGAACCAGCTCATGCAGCACAATTACGAAGGGTTCCTCAAGTAGTGCGACTGGTTCTTGTTGGCCCGCCTGGCGCGGGCAAGGGCACGCAGGCCGCTGTGCTGAGTGCGACGTTGGGCATCCCTCATGTCTCCACCGGCGAGTTGTTCCGTGCCAACATCGACAATCGGACGCCATTGGGGACCGAGGCCAAGCGTTACCTGGACGAAGGGTCCTTGGTCCCCGACGAGGTCACCAACGAGATGGTGCGCCAGCGGCTGAGCGAGCCGGATGCGGCCAACGGCTTCCTGCTCGACGGCTTCCCGAGGACCATCGGGCAGGCCGACGTGCTGGCCGGAATCCTCAAGGATCAGGACGAGCAGGGCCTGGACGCCGTGCTCGAGTTCAAGATCCCCGAGGACGAGGTCGTCACCCGGATGCTGGCCCGCGGGCGCGCCGACGACACCGAGACGGTGATCCGCAAGCGGCTGGACGTGTACCACACCAGCACCGAACCGCTTTTGGACTACTACCGGGACCGGCTGATCGTGATCGACGCGTTCGGTTCGGTCGATGAGATCTCGGAACGTGCGCTCGTGGCGTTGCGCGCGAAGCAGGACGGCTGAGTTCCATGCTGCGACGAGGCAACGGCATCCAGCTCAAGACCAAGGCCGAGTTGGAGGCGATGCGGGCCGCAGGCCTCATCGTCGCCGGGGCGCTGCAGGCGGTCACGGCGCAGGTGCGCCCCGGTATCAGCACGGGCGAGCTCGACGAGGTCGCAGAGCAGTTCATCCGGGACGCGGGGGCGGTGCCCTCCTTCAAGGGCTACCACGGTTTCCCCGGTTCGATCTGTGCCTCGGTCAACGAGCAGGTAGTCCACGGCATCCCCTCGCGGGAACTGGTGCTCGCCGACGGCGACCTGCTCTCGGTGGACTGCGGCGCGATCCTCGAGGGCTGGCACGGCGATTCGGCGGTGACGGTGCCGGTCGGCACCCAGTCGGCGGCGGACGCACTGCTCTCGGAGGCCACTCGCCTATCGATGTTGGCGGGGATCGAGGCTGTCCGGGCGGGCAACCGCCTCGGGGACGTCTCCTGGGCCATCGAGGTCGCCACCACCAAGGCTGCGGAACGCGACGACCGTGAGTACGGGATCGTCGAGGGCTACGGCGGTCATGGGATCGGCACCGAGATGCACATGGAGCCGTTCATCGCCAACCATGGCAGGCCCAACCGTGGGCCGAAGCTCAAGGTGGGCATGGCCTTGGCCATCGAGCCGATGTTGACGCTGGGTACGGCTCAGACCAGGGAACTCGACGACGAGTGGACCGTGGTGACCGCCGACGGTTCTCGGGCCGCGCACTGGGAGCACAGCGTGGCGATCACCGAGGACGGGCCCTGGGTCCTCACCGCTCCAGCAGACTGATCTTCGAGGGTGCATCGGTGGCATCGCGCCGCTGATGCACCCTCAGCAGTACAGCACCGTCGTCCGCCGAAGAGCGGCCGGTCGGCCCGGCCGATGTCCCGCCGGCCGGATGATCGACGGTTCACTTCAGCAGGTCACCTCGGCTGCGAGATCGAACGGCGGCCGGTCAGAACTCCCTCGGCGTGGATCGGCACGATCCGCCTCGGGTGTTGTTATGTCCCTGTTCTGCGCTCTGCGCGCCGCATAACCTGTAACGACCTGCTCACCAGCGATCGGGTTCCTGCCCGAGACGCGTGGAGGTTGAGGAAAATGGTGCCGTGACCGAGCCGATTCGTCATCAAGAAATGCGCGCCTCCGATCGGGACCGCAAGAAGACCCAGGAGCATCTGCATTGGGCTCACGCCGAGGGTCTGATCGACCTGAGCGAGTTCGACACCCGGGTGCGGGCGGCCTGGGATGCCAAGACCGGCGGTGAGCTCGAGAAGGTGACTCGCGACCTGCCGCCCGTCCGTCAGCAACAGGACGGTTTCGATCAGTCGAAACCGCGTAAGCGGGTCTTCAGCGATGATCCCGGCGGCATGGCGATGCGGGTGCTGACGATCATCTGGTTGAGCGCCACCGTCGTCAACCTCATCGTGTGGGGCCTCATCGACCTTGGCTCCTTCGAGTTGTACCCGTGGTGGCTCTGGGTCGGCCTGCCGCCCGGTGGAGTCCTCGGCGTGCTCTATGCCAGCGGAATCGGCAGGCCGCGATCCGAGTGATGGCAGTCATGGCGTCACGATGATGTCGTTCGCTATCATGGATGGTGTCACGTTCGGGGTGACGTGACACCACGAGAGTGAGCGGGGTGGCCTGGGTGGACGCGTCTGGCAGAATCGGCGTGGTGAGCGAACCGCAGTCGCGAGACGATCTGCGTGCATCGGATGTCGACCGGCAGCGGGTGGTGGACCGCCTGAGCGCGGCACAGGCGGAGGGGCGGCTCACCCTCGCCGAGCTCGACGAACGAACCCGGGCGGTGTGGCAGGCGAGGACCTACGGGGAGCTGGGCAAGGCCACCGAGGACCTGCCCGCCGTGCCGCAGGTGATCACGCCGATGACGTCGACTGCGGAGCCGGTCGTCGCCGAGAACGGGGAGTCCGCCGAGCTCGCCGCAGCTCGTGAGCAGCGCAAACGCGAGGTGGCGGCGTGGGCTGCGGTGAGCCTCGTCAACCTGAGCGTCTGGCTGGTCATCGGCATCGCAGGTTCCTGGGTGTATCCCTGGTGGCTCTGGGTTGCAGGACCATGGGGCGCCGCGCTGGTCTTCAAGTGGATCAACGGTGGTGGCTCCGGCTCGACCTCGCACGGCTGGCGCCACTAGAGGCCGGTGGTCCGCCGCACCTCGGGTGGATCAAGAGCCGTGCCCGATGACGGGTCGGGGACGCGGTGTGTTAGGGGTCGCTGTCGGGCTACTTCACCCAGCGACTACACTGGCTCAACGGCGCATTCGTCGCGCTGGTCCATCGTGTCTCCTTCAGCGTTGCTGGGTGGCTCTAGCCCCCTCGCGGCCTGTCGAGTCTCCTGGCGGTTCTCACCGGGCAGGCCGACGTCGAGACGGCCCGGAGGATCGTCTCGACGGGTGCTCGCCCTCCTGGACATCGGCTGGCCTATCGGTCGGTGCTGGAGGGGACAGACAACTGACACCGTCACGAAACGCGGAGGACATGGGCAAGAAAGACGGGGCCATCGAGGTCGAAGGTCGCGTGGTCGAGCCGCTCCCCAACGCGATGTTCCGTGTGGAGCTGGAGAACGGACACAAGGTTCTGGCCCACATCAGCGGCAAGATGCGGCAGCACTACATCCGCATCCTGCCCGAGGACAGGGTGGTTGTGGAGCTGTCGCCCTACGACCTGTCCCGTGGGCGCATCGTCTACCGCTACAAGTGACCTCTGTGCCACTCAAAGGTGCCCGGGTGACCACCCGGGCAAAGCGGCATCGTCCTCGACGAAACACTCGAAGAGGACGCATCGAGCGCAGCAGGAGAGCACGACCGTGAAGGTCCAGCCGAGCGTCAAGAAGATCTGTGACAAGTGCCAGGTGATCCGGCGACATGGCCGGGTCTTGGTGATCTGCGACAACAAGCGACACAAGCAGCGCCAGGGCTGATCCAAGCCCCGACAGGCATGACCACAGGTCGTCTTTCGACGACCGACAGTCAAGAGGCCTCCCCACACCTGTCGTCGGATTCTCATTGGGATCCGGTCGACTCGCCCCCGGACTCCAGGCCGGGGCCTGCTCCTCATCGAGGAGCGGGACGGTAGGGGAGCAGACCTGGAGTGACATGAAGGAGAACGCGCCGTATGGCACGGCTTGCTGGCGTCGACCTCCCCCGCGAAAAGCGGATGGAGGTTGCGTTGACTTACATTTTCGGCATTGGCCGGACCCGTTCCCGGGAGCTGTTGGCCGCGACCGGGATCAGCCCGGATCTGCGGGCCAAGGACCTGACCGACGAGGACGTCGTGAAGCTCCGGGACCACATCGAGACCAACTACAAGGTGGAGGGTGACCTCCGCCGCGAGGTGGCTGCCGACATCAGGCGGAAGGTCGAGATCGGCTGCTACGAGGGACTGCGGCACCGCCGCAGGCTGCCCGTTCGTGGCCAGCGGACCAAGACGAATGCCCGCACGATGAAGGGCCCGAAGAAGACGGTGGCAGGCAAGAAGAAGGCCACCCGGAAGTAGCCCCACCTCGCGCGCAGCTAGGAGATCACACCAGACATGCCACCCAAGTCTCGTTCCGGTGCCGGGGTCAAGAAGGTCCGGCGCAAGGAAAAGAAGAATGTCGCGCATGGACATGCGCACATCAAGAGCACCTTCAACAACACGATCGTCTCGATCACGGACCCGACCGGTGCGGTGATCAGCTGGGCGTCCGCGGGCCACGTCGGCTTCAAGGGCTCCCGGAAGTCGACGCCGTTCGCCGCCCAGATGGCTGCGGAGAACGCCGCCCGCAAGGCTGCCGAGCACGGCATGCGCAAGGTCGACGTGTTCGTGAAGGGTCCCGGCTCCGGCCGGGAGACCGCGATCCGTTCGTTGCAGGCTGCCGGCCTCGAGGTCGGCACCATCCAAGACGTGACCCCTCAGCCGCACAACGGCTGCCGGCCGCCCAAGCGGCGTCGGGTCTAAGAGCGCGGGAAAGGAGACTAGACACTCATGGCTCGTTACACCGGACCCGCGACTCGCAAGTCTCGTCGACTGAAGGTCGACTTGATCGGCGGCGACCAGGCCTTCGAACGTCGTCCGTACCCGCCGGGACAGCACGGCCGGGCGCGGATCAAGGAGAGCGAGTACCTGCTTCAGCTCCAGGAGAAGCAGAAGGCTCGGTTCACCTACGGCGTGTTGGAGCGGCAGTTCCGCAAGTACTACGAGGAGGCCTCGCGGCGTCCTGGTAAGACCGGCGAGAATCTGCTCCAGCTCCTCGAGGCTCGCCTCGACAACGTCGTCTACCGCTCGGGCCTGGCCCGGACGCGGCGGCAGGCGCGTCAGCTCGTCAGCCACGGTCACTTCGTGGTGAACGGCAAGAAGGTGGACATCCCCAGCTTCCAGGTGTCGAAGTTCGACATCATCGATGTGAAGCCGAAGTCCCTGGGCACCACGCCGTTCATCATCGCCAAGGAGACCCTGGGCGAGCGGATCACTCCCGCGTGGCTCCAGGTCGTGCCGAGCAACCTTCGGGTGCTCGTGCACCAGCTTCCCGAGCGGGCGCAGATCGACACGCCGGTTCAGGAACAGCAGATCGTCGAGTTCTACTCGAAGTGATGGGATGCGGGACGGGTGCCTAGGCGCTCGTCCCGCTCCGGCACGTCTGGCGACGGTGCGACCAGTGCATCGCCGCGTCCCCGGTTCCATCGGCGTCAAATAGCGGGCGTCGTGAGGAGAGGAAACAAACACAGTGCTGATCTCTCAGCGGCCCACCCTGGCCGAGGAGTCGGTCAACGAGACCCGCTCCCGGTTCGTCATCGAGCCCCTCGAGCCCGGTTTCGGCTACACCTTGGGCAACTCGCTGCGGCGGACCCTGCTGTCCTCGATCCCGGGGGCGGCGGTCACCAGCATCCGTATCGACGGTGTGCTGCACGAGTTCACCACCATTCCGGGGGTCAAGGAGGACGTCACCGACGTCATCCTGAACCTCAAGGAGCTGGTCGTCAGTTCCGAGGAGGACGAGCCCGTCACCATGTACCTGCGCAAGCAGGGCCCCGGTGCGGTCACCGCCGGTGACATCGTTCCGCCTGCGGGCGTCACGGTGCACAACCCGGATCTGCACATCGCCACGCTGAACGGGAAGGGCAAGCTCGAGATCGAGCTCGTCGTCGAGCGTGGCCGCGGCTACGTGCCCGCCGTGCAGAACAAGCAGGCAGGCGCGGAGATCGGCCGGATTCCGGTCGACTCGATCTACTCGCCCGTGCTGAAGGTGACCTACAAGGTCGAGGCGACTCGTGTCGAGCAGCGGACGGACTTCGACCGGCTGATCCTCGACGTGGAGAGCAAGCCCTCCATCACACCGAGGGACGCGGTGGCATCGGCGGGTAAGACGCTGGTGGAGCTCTTCGGCCTGGCACGCGAGCTGAACTCGGACGCCGAGGGCATCGAGATCGGCCCGTCTCCTGCGGAGGCGGACACCATCGCGGCGTTCGCGATGCCGATCGAGGACCTCGACCTGACGGTTCGCTCGTACAACTGCCTCAAGCGCGAGGGTATCCACACCGTCGGCGAACTCGTGGGCCGCAGCGAAGCCGACCTGCTGGACATCCGCAACTTCGGGGCGAAGTCCATCGACGAGGTCAAGATGAAGCTCGCGGGTCTTGGGCTGGCGCTCAAGGACAGCCCTCCCGGCTTCGACCCGTCCGCCGCCGCTGCCGACTACCCCGCCGAGGGTTGGTCCAGCAATGGCGACGGTCCCGATGGACACGGCGACGATGGCCAGGACTACGCCGAGACCGAGCAGCTGTAGATCCGCTGACTGTCCCGAGTGAGGACAGCCGCGGACAGTCGAGGATCTTGATAGAGGAGCAAGGATGCCCACCCCCACGAAGGGCCGCCGTCTCGGCGGTTCGCCCGCCCACGAGCGGTTGATGCTGGCCAACCTGGCCACCTCGCTGTTCACCCACGGGCGGATCACCACCACCCAGGCGAAGGCGAAACGACTTCGTCCGTTCGCTGAGCGGCTGATCAGCAAGGCCAGGCGCGGTGACCTGCACAACCGTCGCGAGATCATGAAGGTGATCCGCGACAAGGACATCGTCCACAAGCTGGTCGCCGAGATCGGTCCGTTCTTCGTGGACCGCGACGGTGGTTACACCCGCATCATCAAGGCGATGCCGCGTAAGGGCGACAACGCCCAGATGGCGGTCATCGAGCTGGTGAACGAGAAGACCGTGACCAGCGAGGCCGAGGCCGCGCGTGGCACGACCTTCGCGTCGGACACCAAGACCGAGACCCCGGCGGCTCCCGCCGAGGAGACCGCTTCGGAGACCCCCGAGGTCGCCGCAGAGGCGGAGTCCAAGGACGCCGCTTCCGACGACGCCGGGTCGGACAAGAAGGACTGAGCTATCACCACTGCTCACTCCGACGCCGACGAGCCCGCCGTTCCCGCTGGGGACGACGGGCTCGTTCGCGTTCGGCTCGATCTCGGCTATGACGGCACGAATTTCTCCGGCTGGGCTCGGCAGCCCACCCGTCGCACGGTCTGCGGGGTGTTGGAGGACGCGCTGTCGTTGTTGACCCGGCTGGACATCCGGGTGACCGTGGCTGGTCGGACCGATGCAGGCGTCCATGCCTCGGGCCAGGTGACGCATCTGGACCTGCCCGTCGAGCATCCGCTGGCCACCGATCCCGACGAGCTGGTTCGCAGGCTCAATCGGATGCTGCCGGGGGACGTGCGGGTCTTCGCGGGTCGGCGGGTTCCCGCCGCCTTCGATGCCCGGTTCGGGGCCCTGCGCAGGCACTATGTCTATCGGCTCTCGGATGCCCCCTGGGGCGTCGAACCGATGATCCGGCACAACACCCTCGGCTGGCCGGGCCGGTTGGACATCGAGGTACTGAACGCCTCCGCCGAGGCATTGTTGGGCGAACACGATTTCGCGGCCTTCTGCAAGCGCCGCGATGGCGCGACCACCGTTCGCGCCCTGGAACGCCTGCACTGGACGCGGGTGTCCGAGCACGTCGTCCATGCCGAGGTCTCGGCGGATGCCTTCTGCCATTCGATGGTGCGGAGTCTGATCGGTGCGCTGCTGGCGGTGGGCGATGGTCGCCGACCGGTGAACTGGCCGGGAAGCCTGTTGCAGCTACGTCAGCGGGCCAACGACGTGGCCGTTGCGCCTGCGCATGGGTTGAGCCTGGTCGGCGTCGACTATCCGGCCGACGGCGAGCTCGCGGC
The DNA here is from genome assembly GCF_014203365.1 of Actinoalloteichus hymeniacidonis. Classification (NCBI taxonomy): domain Bacteria; kingdom Bacillati; phylum Actinomycetota; class Actinomycetes; order Pseudonocardiales; family Pseudonocardiaceae; genus Actinoalloteichus; species Actinoalloteichus hymeniacidonis. The sequence continues at coordinate 5,679,063 of NZ_JACHIS010000001.1, read as the reverse complement.
GCGCACGACCGTCACACGCAGACTGCGGGTCGCCGCGGACTGACCCCGGCGGCCCGGCCGGGCCGGACCGGATTCGGCAGGCGACGCGGATAGTGCGTAGGCCGGTGTGGTCGACGTCCACGACCGGTTGTCGATCCGCGCCACCCGCCTCCGGGTAGACGAGCTAGGACTGCTGGGCGGCGATCCAGTCACCGATCAGCTCGTCGAGCACCGTGAGCGGCAGCGCTCCGCTGCCGAGCATGGCGTCGTGGAAGGCGCTGATGTCGAAGCGCTCGCCCAACTCCGTTTCGGCCCGGCTGCGCAGCCGATTGATCTCCAACCGCCCCACCATGTACGACAGGGCCTGGCCGGGCGCCGCGATGTAGCGGTCCACCTCGCCCTCGATCTCCAGCGGGGCCATCGCGGTGTTCTCGATCAGATAGTCGACTGCCTGCTGCCTGCTCCACCCCATGGTGTGCAGGCCGGTGTCGACGACCAGACGACCGGCGCGCATCGAGTCCAGGGTGAGCATCCCGAACTTCGCGAGATCGTCCGAGTACAGGCCCATCTCATCGGCGAGCCGCTCGGTGTAGAGCCCCCAGCCCTCCAGGTAGGCGTTGAGCGGGGCGATGCGGCGGATCAACGGCAGGTCGCTCAGTTCCTGGGCGATGGTGATCTGGAAATGGTGCCCGGGCACGGCCTCGTGGAACGCCGTGGCCTCGGCCGTGTAGCGGAAGCGCTCGCCTGCCTCGTAGGTGTTGGCGTAGTACGTTCCCACCCGGCTGCCATCCAGCGAACCGGACATGTAGTACGCGCCCACCGCGCCCGGTGCCTCGGCTTCGGGAACCGGCTCGACCCTGCACTGCTCACTGGGCAGCCTGCCGAACCAGTCGGGTGCCACGGCCTCGGCCCTGGTGATGGCGGCGCGGGCCGCATCGAGCAGCTCATCGCCATCGGACCACCGCAGCGCGGGGTCGGTGCGCAGCCGGTCGAAGATCTCTGCGAGGTCGTCGGTGCCGAACACCTTCGCGCCGAGCTCGCGGTATTCCCGTCCCAGGTCGGCGATGAGGTCCAGGCCGACCTGGTGCAGCTCGGCGGGAGTGCGGTCGGTGGTGGTGTGGGACTTGGCCAGGGCGCGGTACGTCGTCTCTCCGTCCGGAAGCCAGCAGAGACCCACCTTGTCCAGCGGCCTGCCGTGCGACAGCACCTCGTCGGCCAGCACCGCGCGGTAGTCGGCGAACGCCGGGTGAACCCGGTCGGCGAGGATCTGCTTCCGGCGGTCCTCGAAGTCCGCGTTCGGCTCGGCGGGCTTGGGACGCAGCAGCGGATCCGAGGCCGGGTCGGCGAGGTAGCGGTCCACCAGCTCGATCGTCTTGCTCACCAGGTGGGCCACCGGCGTTCGTCCGCCCGCGATGCCCGCTCGGTGTCGATCAGCCAGTGCCGAGAGGAAGTCGGGGATGGCTTCGAGCCGCCGCAGGTAGTCCTCCGCCTGGTTTTCACTGGGCAGGGTGATGAGCGGCAGGATGAACAGCAGCTCTCCTGCGTGGGCGAAGAACGAGTCCGTGATGGTGAACTCGGTCAGCCGCAGATCCTGCGTCTCGAGGATCGATTCGGTCTGCTGCCGCACGACGGCGACGGTGATCCGATCTTGGGCATCGAGGTTCGTCGTATCCAGCTTGGCGGCCCGCGCCGCCAGGTCGACCAGCCTGCTGCGGACGGCATCGGTTGCCTCCTCCCGATGATCGGGAAGCAGCGCGTCCCGTCCACCCGAGAGGCCCAGCACGGTCGGTGTCACCGGATCGAGATCGAACTTGATGTCGGTCAGATCGGATACCAGCGTCTGCACGTCGGTCATCGTGTCCCCAGCCTGTCGTCGAACATTGCGGTCAGGTTAGTCACGACCGAGGTCGGGCAGCCCCGTTGTTATCTGACCGATCTGCGCCGGTATCCGACCGTTTCGGCGATTGAGTCTCGGTGGTCGGCTCAGGCGTCGAGATAGGCGATCACCGCACGCACCCGGCGGTTGTCATCCTCCGATGGCGGTAGGCCCAGCTTGCTGAAGATGTTGTTGGTGTGTTTCCCGACGGCGTTCTCACTGATGAACAGCCTGCCTGCGATCGCGGCGTTCGACCGACCCTCGGCCATCAGCGCCAACACCTCTCGCTCCCGAGGCGTCAGCCTGCCCAGCGGCTCTGGCTTGGTCGCGAGCAGCTGCGAGATCACCTCCGGGTCCATCGCCGTACCACCGGCCGCCACTCGACGGATCGCCTCGACGAACTGGCCGACCTGGGAGACCCGGTCCTTCAGCAGGTAGCCCACCCCGCCATTGCGGTCCGACATCAGCTCTCGTGCGTAGAGTTGTTCGACGTACTGCGACAACACGAGGATCGGCAGTCCGGGTACCTGCCGCCGTGCCTCGATGGCTGCGCGCAGCCCTTCGTCGGTGAAAGTGGGCGGCATCCGAACGTCGACGACGGCGACGTCCGGCCGCTGCGTCACCAACGCGCGCAGGAGCGAGGGGCCGTTGTCCACCGCCTCGACCACCTCGAACTCGTAGGCCGTGAGCAAGCGGATCAGGCCTTCCCGCAGCAGGACCAGATCTTCACCGATGACGACGCGCACTGTGACTCCAGGGACCGGGGGGATCGGTACGGGATCCCGACTGGGCGCAAGTGTTGCCCAATCGTGGATCCGCGCTCACTCGGGCAGACAGGGCAGCTGCATGGAGACGATGGTCGGGCCACCGACCGGGCTGCTCAGGTGCATCGTTCCGTCGAAGGCGCTCAGCCGTCTTTCGATCCCGTGCAGGCCACCGGAGGCCTCCTGCACCACCCCGCCCCGGCCATCATCGCCGACCAACACGTTGAGCGAGCCCCGGACATGCCTGGCGCGGATCCATGCCTCCGATGCGCCGCTGTGCTTGGCCGCGTTGGTGAGTACCTCGGCCACGGCGAAATAGGCTGCCGACTCGACCGGGGCAGGCAGCCGGTCGGGCAGCACGACATCCACCTCGACCTGCAGTGGGCTACCGATCGCCAACGCCTGGATGCCGCCGGTCAGTCCACGATCGGACAGCACCGGCGGATGGATGCCCCGCACGAGGTCACGCAGCTCCGACAGGGCGAGGCTGGTCGACTGGCGGGCCTCGGTGAGCAGTTCCTGCGCCACAGCCGGATTGTTGGCCAACATCTCCTCGGCCATGCCCAGGCTCATCCCCAACGCCACCAGACGTGCCTGAGCGCCATCGTGCAGGTCTCGTTCGATGCGGCGCAGCTCGGCGGCCTGGGTGTCGACGGTCTCGGCGCGCGAGCTCGCCAGCGCATCCACCCGCTGCGACAGCCTGGCCCGCTCGCTGATGCCCAGCATCACCGCCGCCAGCCGGGCATAGCCGGTCATCAGCTTCGGAGACAGCCACCACCACAGCCCGAAGCTCAGTGCGGCGAAGACCCACATGAACAGGCTGTTCGCTCGGGTGATCTGCATGAAGCCGAGGTTCATATCGAAGATCCCGGGTGGGACGTTCTGCATCACCCCGGGTAGGACGAAGAAGAAGATCCCGCCTGCGAACAACGTCAACGACACCAGGGAGATGACGAATCCGAGAATGGCGTTGACCCACAGCCACGCGTAGTCGCGGTAGGTCGCGGGGTCGGTGGCGATGGCGCGCAACCTGCTGATCAGGTTGCCCTTGGGGGTCGGCCGGTAGGGACGGATGACCGTGCGTCCCAGCACATGTCCGGCCCATAGCCGGTAGACGTTGTTGTAACCCCGAATCGAGTACGCGAAGGCCACCACCATCGGCAGCCCGATGGTGAGGACCAGCAGCACCGTGCTGACCGTCATCAGGACGATGAGACCGATGCCCAACACCGAGTAGACGGTGAAGACGAACGACCAGCCCAACAGCGGGAACCGCCCGACTCGCGGTGCAGCAGCGGTGGTCATCATGCGTCCTTCCAATCGGAGCGCGGCCGACGCCTGCTGACCGCGTGGCGCTCATTGTTGTACAGCTCCACGTGCGATTCAGTGTGCCTAGACCCCCTCTTCTGGGGGGGGTCCGACGGGTTCGACGACGATCAGCCTGCGGCGGGCGGTGGGCTGTTGTCCGCATCCGCCAGCAGCAGGCGAACGGACTCGATGCGCGCCTGATCCGCACATTCCACGTAGACGAGCAACGCCGATTGCCAGGCCGAGAGTGCCTGGCTCTGCCTGCCCGCCGCGGCGAGGGCGGTGCCGAGGTGCTGAAAGGCCAGCCCCTGGCCGGGGAGATCGCCGGTCTGTTCGAACAGTCCTGCGGCCGTTTGGTGTGCGTTGGCGGCCTCGATGAACTGGTCGGTCTCCTGGAGCGCGAGACCGAGGTTGTTCCACGCGATGCCCTCGCCGTGACGGTCCTCGGATTCGTTGAACAGGATCGCGGCCTGCCGATGCGCCTCGATGACGGCTGCTGCGCGCGCCGACTGGGAGGTCTCGGCGTCCGTTGCGGCGGGCATCGAATGGACGTGCACCTCGTCGTCCGAGTACTCGGACGTCTCGGGCAGCTCATCGATCGAGGTCGCGGGTCCGATATCGATCGTCGGGGGTCGGTACCGAGCGGGGTCGGCTTCCATCCGTCGGAGCTGGCGCAGGGCGACCCCGAGATTGTTCTGCGCCACCGCCTGGCCGTGCCGATCGGTGATCCGTCGGTAGAGGTCGACGGCCGCCTGGTGGGCACTGACGGCCTCACCGAGCTCCTCGATCTCCTGGAGGGCGATCCCGAGGTTGCTCAGCGCGATGCCCTCGGCATGTCGGTCGCCGGTCTCCCGACAGATCACCAGGTCCTGCCGATGCGCCACCACGGCCTCGGCGCTCCTGGAGAGTTTCCGCAGACAGAGGCCCAGATTGCTCAACGCCAGGCTCTCCGACGGTCGGTCGCCCACCTGCCGGTAGAGGCTGCCCGCAGCCCGATGCGCCTCCACGGCATCGTCGAACCGCTCGGACTCCTGAAGGGCGATCCCGAGGTTGTTCAGTGCTGCGGCATGCCCGGCCGGATCGTCGAGTTCGCGGTAGAGATCGACCGCGCTGCGGTGGAACTCCAGTGCCTCCGAGAGCCTGCCGGTCTCCTGCAGCGCGATGCCCAGGTTGCTCAGCGCCACGCCCTCGGCATCGCGATCGCCGGTCTCGCGGCAGATGACCAGATCTTCGCGGTGCGCGGTTACCGCCTCGTGGAAGCGCCTGGTCTCCTGGAGGGCGATCCCGAGGTTGTTCAGCGCCGTGCCCTGCGCGTGCCGGTCGCCGGTCTGCCGACAGATGGCCAGGTCCTGTCGGTGTGCGACGACGGCCTCCTCAAAGCGCCGAGCCTCCTGGAGTCCGGTGCCGAGGTTGTTCAGCGCCGTGCCCTCCGACCTGCGATCGCCAAGGCGGCGTGCCGCCAGGACGGCGGTCTGGTGCACGGTGATCATGTCGTCGAAGTGCCGCTGCCGATGGAGATACCTGGCCAGGCGCAACGGAAGATGCAGCGCCACCTCCGGGTGAGTCGGCAGTGCGAGGATCACCGAGGCCAACAGGTTGCCTCGTTCCTCGTCGAGCCACCGCCCGGCGACCTCCCGATCCGGGAAACGCGCCGAGGCGGCGGCCGAGCCATCGAAGGCCGCTGCCGCCGCGTCGGCCTGGGAGAGGTAATGCTGGAGCATCCGGGTGATAGCGAGCGCCCGCTGTCGTTCGTCGCCGATGCCGTCCTCGTGATCGCGTAGCTTCTCGGCCGAGTGCAGCCGGATCAGATCGTGCACTCGCCAGCGACGATTGCCCGTGCGCTCCAACAGGTGCGCGCCGACCAGAGCCCGTAGTGCGGATTGAGTCTGCTGCCTCGGCCGGTCTGCCAGCGCGATGGCGGTGTCGAGAGCGAAGTCGGGGCCGGGATTGAGCGCCACCAGGGCGAGCAATCGGGCCTGTTCGAGGGGTAGCCGATCCCAGGAGAGATCGAACGCCGTGCGGACCGCTCGGACCCCGTCGGTGAGGACATCCAGGCGGGTGGCGCCATCCCGCAGTTCGTCGACCATGTCGGCGACGGTGAGGTCTCGCTCGGCGACCAGGATGCCCGCGACGATCCTGAGTGCGAGCGGAAGCATGTCGCACAGCCGGACCAGTTCCCGCAACGCGGTCGGTTCGGCATGGATTCGCGGATCAGCTCGCCATGCCTTGGCCATGGTCGCGGAAACCAGCTGCACGGACGTCTGTTCGTCGAGCAACCCGAGGCGCAGATTCTGCTCGGCGACGACCGCGTTGAGCGGTTCGCGGGTGGTGATCAACACCCGATGTAGCCGTTCCACCGGCAGCAGGGCTTCGATCTGCTCTTGATCGGAGACGTTGTCCAGCACCAACAGCACCGCTCGGTTGTGCACCGCAAGCCGCCCGAGCTGGCGGTGGAACTGAGCGAACTGGCCTGCGGGGGTCGGATCGAGTGTGACCACCCCGATTGCGCGGAGCAGTGGGCCGACCAGGTGGTGTGCCAGCACGCGGCGAGAGACCTGTGTGTCGTAGCCATGCAGATCGGCGAGGAAGGCACCGGCGGGGAACCACTCCTGGTCGACGGCCATCCGAGCGACGTGACAGGCCAGCGCCGTCTTGCCGATCCCGCCCATTCCCGCGACTGCGGACACCACCGTCGTGGCCAGCTGGCGATGCGGATCGGGACCGAGCGCGGTGCGCAGCAGGTCGATCTCGGCTTCTCGGCCCACGAAGAGATCCGCTTTGCCATCGGACAGACCGGGTAACCGGCGCACCGTGGCGATCGGTGGCGACTCGACAGTTCCTCCGCCGATGACGATGTCGCGCTGCGCCTGGTAGACGCGGGCGAAATCGTGCCCCTCTGCGGAGTACGTTGCGCCGCCGTGATCTCCGCGATCCGGCGGGTGGTTCGACGTCACGGGAGGCCCCTCACCGGGTCCGACGCTCGAGTGGCCGGTCAACCGTCGGTGACGGTCAGGTCACCGACGACTTGGCGGGGCGCGTACCCGGCGGGCCGCCTCGATAGGCGAGTGCTGAGCAGGCCCGGTTCGACGGAGGGTCGCGATGCGGGAGAGGTTCCCGTGGCGGCAGGCGTGATGATGCACATTTTGAAGAACCTCCGTGCGTCGTGGTGGATTCGGCGAATCCCAGCGGTGCTAATCCACGGCTCGCCGACATGCCACGCGTTCGACGGTTCTGCGGCGAACTCGATGGGATCAAAGCCGCAGACTAGGTTGATTGAACAACAGATCATGGGCGTGCGCGGATAATCGACGACCGCAGAGGATGTTTTCAGCGCGACCACCTCCGGTCCCTGGACCTCTCGGCTGCTTACCCTGATGGAGTAACCCATCGGTCTGGCTCGTCAATATTCGAACGACCCGGCAACCTAGATTGTTCCAAGTTCGTGGCTGCTTAACCAGAAGCAGTCATCCGTTCGTAGACACGATCGCGTCTCGGTATCGATCTACCAACGTGGGACGATCTCCAGTTGGACGCATCGCTACAGGTGAGCGGTGCGAAAACGCGCAGGTCACGGCAGTCGTCGGTTTTCCGGTGCGTAGGCAACGAGTTTGTTCGTACTAGCGAAGCACGATCGGGTGAAGGTGGCGATCGGGCGATGGGAGTAGGCGTCGGTGCCCCACTTCCGAGAACTTCTGGTAACCGGCGATGCCCTGCGTTCGTCCGATTGGAGTCCGGGCTAAGGTAGTCCCGGCTGCGAAGGGCACAGAAGCGGTTCGTCTCTCATCAGTGTTCGGTAGTCGCTGGTAGAACTGCAAGTCGACGTCGTCCAATGCGCTGCGCCCGCACCGCCAATTCCTGTTCTTCAGGTGAAATCAGGCCGAAGTTCCGATAGAGGACATGTGACTTCTGCCGTCGTCCTCGGTAGCGGGCGATCGATGGACACCCACCGGATCGGCAGGTGCGTGACGTTCGGTGGAGATGTCGACACATGGCGAACCCGATGCGTTTCTCATTAGCCCGTCGGTGTTACTCGCCAATCCCACTAGGTGACAGGCCGTCTCTCTATCGCAGGGGCGTTCTAGTCAATCCGAGTGGTCTGGGCGATGAGAATTCGCGGCCCGACAAGGCTGAGCAGCCGAGAGAACGTCGGGTTGGACGGATGGTCGATCAGCTCTCGTTGATGGTCATATCTCCTGCGGATTGATAGATCCGGCTGCTGTCGTGCGCTGTGGCGGTCATCGTGACTTGCCCGATCTGCTGACGTCGTTCCGGCGGGATCAGCGGCTGCAACCGCTCCTCCAACAAGCGCCGGAGTTCGGGCTCCGCCTCGGGTTCGGACCGCAGCAGTCGTTGGAATTTGCGTTTCCATTCCACCGAGAGTTCCGCCGCCGTCGCGGTGCCGGACTCCTGCGCGGCGGCCAGCATCTCGTCCCGGACCTCGACCAACTCCGCCTCGATCGTCGCGACCTCGGCGGGTCGAAACCGCTGCCACCAACCGGTGATCTCCGTGACGGCCTGTCGCCACGAATCCGTTCCCACGGCATCGACGATGGTGTTTCCCGCCGCAGCGGCAACCGTGACCGGCTCCATATCGGGTCCCTTCACCAGGAGGAGGACGGCAGGAGGGCGTGAATGTCAGTTTGGCTGCCGCCTTTGTTGCCGAGGGCGACGGCTATCGAAGCACTTCCGATGCTACGGAAGATCCGTGATCAAGCCGAGTTGTCCTCGTGCGTGGTGTGCTCCCGTTAGTGATAAACGGATCTCGCTCTTGGTGAATCGTCGATAAAATTCGATCATGGTAAGTCTGCGTCAACTCGAGTATCTGGTCACGATTGCCGAGCAGGGTTCGTTCACGCGGGCCGCCGAGTCGCTGCACGTCACTCAACCTGCCCTGTCACATCAGGTGCGGATTCTGGAGCGCTCGGTCGGCGGCCCGCTGTTGGAACGACTACCGCGATCCGTCCGGCTTACCCCGGCAGGACGGGCGATGTTGCCCTATGCCCGTGCCACCTTGGCAGACGCGCACCGAGCCAGGTGCGTGGCTCGCCAGGCGTCAGGCCTGGAACAGGGCGAATTGCGCCTCGCCACCGTGTATTCCGTGGGATTGGGTGTCCTGCCGCCGGTGCTGCGTCGGTGGCGGCAGGAACACCGCGAGATCCAGATCGGGATGTCCGAGCATCGACACGGTGACGAACTGCTGGCCGCGATGACCGAGGGCGCCGCCGACCTGGCTGTCGGTCCAGCACCCCGGGCCTGGTCGGGGCCGACCTGGCAACTGGGCTTGGAGGAGTTCGTCGTGGTGCTGCCCGGCGACGACCCCCTCGGCGCGGAAGGTGTGTTGCGGGTGGATCTACGCGCGCTCGCAGAGCGCAACTGGGTCGACTACGCGGCGGGCAACGGATTGGCGGACGTGCTCCACCAGGCATGCGCCGAGGCGGGTTTCGTGCCCCGCGCGGCAATACGTACGGAACAGACCGCTGCGGCTCCCATCCTGGCTGCCGCCGGTCTCGGACCCACCTTGGCGCCCGCGAACATCATCCCGGCCGGATTCGACGGACTGGTGCTGCGCCCGGATCCGCCGGTCCGTCGGGCCTTGACCGCCTATACCCGTCCGAATCCCGACCCGATCAGCGAGGCGTTCCTCCAGACGCTCCGCGAGACGGCACGGCCAGTGCCGTCCGCCTTGGTGGATCTCTTCGGTCCGATGGCCGACTGAGGCGCACTGTGCGGTGGGTGGTGTGGCTTCACAACTCCGATCACGGGATGATGCGGCGGGCGCGCAGATCGGCGAACAGACCGAGGAACATCTGTTCTGTCTCGACGTATTCATGAAATCCGTGTCGACGGGCCTTGGAGCCGTCCCCGAACATGTCGTAGTCCCAGGAGAACACGGCATCGGCGAACGGCCAGGATGAGACAGCCGCATAGGCGTTCGGTTCCAAGCCATGCCGGTCGACCATCGAGTTCCACAGTGGTTCCTTGTCGGCCATCACGGTGGCCAAGGACATCGGAAGCGGCGGTGCGACAGCCAGTTCGAAGAAGTGGGCGATCTTGGGCCATAGCTCGCTCCAACGGAAGAGATCACCGTTGCCGATGTTGAACGCCTGGTTCGTGCTGCCCGGTGTGGTGGCCGCCCACACCGTCGCCTTGGCCAGCAAACCGGCGTCTGTCATCTCCAAGAGGCTGTTGTAGGCGCCGGGGCTGCCTGGGAAGCGCAACGGCAGACCCAGCTCGACGCACATCGAGGCGTAGACCGCGATGGCCATCGATAGGTTCATCGGATTGCCCAGTGCGAAGCCGGAGACCACCGAGGGACGGATCGCCGACCAGGTCCAGGTTCCCTGCCGCGCCCGCAGTTCGAGGAAGTCCTGCTGGTCGACGTTGAATTCCGGTGGCATATGCCCGGCGTCGGACTCTCGGGCCGGGGTCTTGAACGGACCGAGGTGCGCGCCGTAGACCTTGTAGCCCTGCATGAGACTGACATGGGTCAGTTTCGATGCCACTGGTTCGACGGCGTTGACGAGGTTGGTCAGCATGGCGACGTTCGGCGGCACGAGTTCCGCCCAGGTCGGCCGATCCTGGTAAGCGGTGTAGAAGACGTGCGTGATCGCGGTTTCGCCTGCGAGCTTGGCGCGGCTGTTCTCGGCGTCGAGCAGGTCGACCGCGAGATGCCGTACCCGAGCCGAGGACTCGCCGCCGCGTCGGGACAGGCCGATGACCTCCCAGTCGCCGAGCTCGACCAGGTGTTCGACCAGATTGCGCCCGATGACACCCTGGGCGCCGACCACTAACGCGACCTTGTCATGCGGTGTATTCATGGTTCCTCTCCGAATTCGCCGTCGAGCCGATGCCCGCCTCGTCCTAGGCGGGGCTGGCCGATCGCGAGGCCATTGCCCCACCTCGGCCGCTCGACGGGCGGTTCCGAGCCTGCCCGCCTGTTATTCATGAATCAAAGACATAATTTTCATCGGAAGCATGAGATTCAGTCATAGACATGGTGGGTGTCGGTATTACTGGGAGGAACCGGCTTCTGGCAGACCGATGGCCCGCCGCACCGAACGTCATCCCGGAGGGTCGAGCTGTCCGGGAACGTGGTGCGACGGGCCATTGGCCGAGCGGGTGCCCTCGGCGATCAGTCCTCGACGGGATCCAGCACGAAGACGGGGATCTCACGGGAGGTCTTCTGCTGATACTCGGCGTAGGGCGGGAAGGCAGCGACGGAACGCTCCCACCATTCGGCCTTCTCCGCGCCGGTCACCTCGCGGGCGATGTAGTCCTTCTTGACGGTCTTGTCCTGCAGCTCCACCCGCGGGTTGGCCTGGAGGTTGAAGTACCACACCGGATGCTTCGGAGCGCCGCCCAGTGAGGCGACCGCGGCGTAGGAACCCTCGTGCTCGACGCGCATGAGCGCCGTCTTGCGGAGCTTCCCCGTCTTGGCACCCACCGTGGTGAGCACGATCACCGGAAGGCCGTTGAGTTCCGTTCCCTCGGTGCCGCCGGAGCGTTCGATCAGTTCGGCCTGATCGCGGGCCCATCCAGAAGTACTCGGTGCATATTCACCAGTCAAAGGCATGCGGATTGCAACCCATGACGATGACGTTCTATTCCCGGCCGTGATCGAGGTGCGTGAATCGGCGGTGGCCGTCGAACCCGGATACGAACAACGGCGAGGCATCGAGTCGATGCCTCGCCGTTGATATCGAGGGTGGCCCCGGCTGGAATCGAACCAGCGACACCCGCTTTAGGAGAGCGGTGCTCTATCCCCTGAGCTACGAGGCCGGGTCGCGCCTGGGGTTGCGATGGTGGCTGAACCCGTGTCACGTCCGCAGACATCGTAGCGGGCCACGACCCGGCTGAGGAACCCGGTGCGGCCGCAGGCGCCTCGATCGAGTCAACACAGGTCGGCGTCGGCTGCGATCGCGGTCCGGGTCATCCCGCCGTCGAGCGCCGACGACGGCCGAGCCCACGGTAGGCGCCACTGCCCGACGGCGTGGTCAGCGTGGCGCCAGTGTGCCCGCCTGCCTGCTGTCCAACTCGTCCTCGGTGGAGGGCTGCACCTCGACGCGATTGCGGCCCTGGCGTTTCGCCCGGTACAGCGCGTTGTCGGCGGCGGTGAAGAGCTGATCGAGCTGAGCGGGGCCTGCGGCCACACCGATGCTGACGGTCGGCGGTCGGGTTGTCTTGCCGAGCACCAGCCGCCAGTCGTGATTGTGGACGGCGGCGCGGATTCGTTCGGCCACCGTGGGGCCGGCATCGGAGCCCTCGGTGCGTTCCTCGCTCACGTCGCCGAGCACGATGACGAACTCGTCGCCCGCCCACCGGGCCACCAGATCGTCGGCCCGGCACTCGCGGCGCAGTAGCTGGGCGATCTCGCGCAGCGCCGCGTCGCCCGCCGCGTGGCCGGCATCGTCGTTGACGTCCTTGAACCAGTCGACGTCCAGCAGGACCAGCCAGGGGACGCGGCCACGCGAGGCCGTCCGCTTGATCAGATGCGGCGCGGTGCGTTCCAAACCGAGCCGGTTCACCAGGCCGGTCAACGGATCGCGGGCCGCCGCCTCCTGCGCGGCCACCGCCACCCGCTGTGCCTGAACAGCGAGCCTGCGCTGTTCGAGCGCCTGTCCTAATGCCTCTTGGAGTGTGTCCAGCATCTTGCTGCCCGCCGCCATGCCCCGGCGCAGCGCTTCAGCCTCGCCGACGTGGTCACCGAGATCGGCACAGATATCGGCGAGGTCCTGGGAGACCCGGCGCAGCAGGATCGCGTCGCCGACCCGATCCGATTCGGCGACGGCCCGGCTCGCGAGGGTTCGCGCCGCAGGCATCGCGCCCTGGGTGCGTCGTACCCCGGCGAGCACCCAGTTGGCGACGGCGAGCCCCCACCGGTCCTCGGCGGCCTCGTTGAGCCGCAACGCGCGTTGTGCGAGTTCCTCGGCCTCGGCGAGCTCCCCCAGACCTGCCAGCGAACGGCTGTACGCGGCCAGTAGGGCTCGATGTAGGAAGCCGGAGTCGACCAGGTCCAGCGCCTCGGAGAGCATGCCCCTGGCTTCGGCGAAGATCCGTTTGGCATCGTCGGCGGAAGCCTCGGTCGCCCGCATGTTCAAGGTGCCGCCCAGCCGCTGCATGCAGTGCGCCAGCGTCTCGGGATGCCCGGCGCGGCGGGCCAGCTCGACCGACACCCGCATCATGTCCAACGCGGCACGTCGATGGCCGATGCTCTCCACGAGATATCCGAGCATTCCGATGGTCTGCGCGGCAGCCGAGCCCTCCGGGCGATCCGCGTCCAACTCCACCCATGCCTCGGCGGCGAGTTCGAGCGCCAATGGGATTCGGTTCAGCCGGAAAGCGACCACTGCGCGGTGTACCAGCACGGTGGCTCGACGCCAGCGGTCGTCCTCGCCGGTCGGCAATCCGGATACGACCTCGTCGAACAGTGCGTTGGCTTCCAGCACTCGTCCGGATTCCAGCAGCAGTCGCACCTCGCGGTCCTGCTGCGGAAGGTGTTCCGCCAGGGGTGAATCGTTGCGATCAACCACGGACTTGACATCTCCTGCCAGCCTGCCTGATCGGCATGGCCCATGCTTGCTGCGGTTTGAGACAGGCTACCCGGATGGGCGACCCACTGTTTGCAGTGCCGTCCATTTCGACTGCCGGGTCCACTTCGGGGTTCCGCTTGGGCGGCGCTTTGTGGCATAGATCGCGACTTTTCTTCGGGGCCTTCGGTGTGTGCGCTTGCTACCAGCGGTGTTCGCTTTGACGGTGGTTTCGTCCTCGCGACGTCACGTCGACTCCTCGCTAACCTCGACGATGAAGCCCCGAGGTGGAACTCCGCGATCTCGGCCAGATTTGCAATCGCGTCTAGTCGCACTACGTGAGATTCGCATACCGCTATTAGGGTGAATAGATACTCCGTAGGTGTGGGCATGATCCCGGTATTGCTTACGCTTAGACGTTGGAAACTTTCAACTTGATCAATTCGAGATGATTGCCCATCCCGAGATCGGGGGAGACCGGTGCGGCGCGAGCACCGAGGTTCGACCCGGCTGGCGCTGTTGCATTCGCCCGCCGAACCGGACACTTCGGGGACGAAACGCCGATGGTGGGAGCAGAAGATGATCAAGTACATCGCGCTGTACCGGAGACCGAGCGACCCCGACTTCGACGCGAGGTACCTCGCCTCGCACCTGCCCTTGGTCGCCAAGACACCCGGCCTGGTGCGAACCGAACTCGGCCGGGTCACCCGGACCTACCTTCCCGGCTTCCTCGGGGACGCCGAGCCCCATCTGATCGCCGAGATGTACTTCGAGTCCCACGAGTCGATGCGGGCGGCCCTGCGCACGCCGGAGTGGAAAGCCGCCGGGGAGAACCTGGCCGAGATCGGCGGCATCGAACTGGTGGCGATGTTCGCTGCGGAGATCCTCGACTACTCGGCGCCCGACGCCGATCGGTGAGCCGCCGCCCCGACACTGACCTGCCACCCCGGCGGCTGCCCGACTGACAGCGAACCGGACCCCGGGTGGCCGAGGTCTCCACTCCCATTTCGCGGACGAGAGCTGCTGATGGCGGCCCGGATCCGTACGCTCGGACTCCGTGCTGCTCGTGTTGGAGTTCCTCGGGGTGGCGGCTTTCGCCGTATCGGGCGCGCTGGCCGCCGTCCGGGCCAGGCTGGATCTGTTCGGGATCGTCGTGCTCGGCATGGTGACGGCCCTGGGTGGCGGGGTCGTCCGGGACCTGATGCTCGGCGTGCACCCACCGACCACGCTTCAGGACTGGCGCTATCTCCTGGTCTCCGGAAGCGCAGGCCTGCTCGCCTTCCAGTTCCACCCGCAGCTGGCCCGGCTGCGGCGCGCCGTCCTGCTCGCCGACGCGGTCGGACTCGGGTTATTCGTCACCTCCGGCACCGCCACCGCACTCGCGTTGGGAGCCCCGGTCTACACGGCCTGCCTGATCGGAGTGATCACCGGAATCGGCGGCGGAATGCTGCGTGACCTGCTGCTACGGGAGGTGCCGTTGGTACTGCGCCGCGAGATCTATGCGGTCGCGGCGCTGACCGGCACCGTGGTCGTCGGCATCGGGGACCTCGCCGGTTGGAGCGCCGGTCCCGTCGCCCTCATCGGATCGACCCTGGTCGTCGGCCTCCGGGTGCTGGCGCTGTGGCGACGGTGGAACGCGCCGCTACCCCGTGATTCAGGGTCCTGATCCTGCCGATCGCTATCGACTGATTTCGCCCGACCCGCTGTTCTCAGGTCGCTCTCAGGGCGAGAGGTGACACTGGCCCCATGCGCATCCTCGTGGTCGACGACGACCGTGCCGTACGCGAGTCGCTGCGACGGTCACTGCAGTTCAACGGTTACCAGGTCGAGCTCGCCGCCGACGGGCTCCAAGCCCTGGACGCCGTCACCGCCCAGCGCCCCGACGCGATGGTCCTCGACGTGATGATGCCGCGCCTGGACGGACTCGAGGTGTGCAGACGCCTGCGCGGTACCGGAGACGACCTGCCTATCCTGGTTCTCACCGCCCGCGACGCCGTGTCGGATCGGGTGTCGGGCCTCGACGCGGGCGCCGACGACTATCTACCCAAGCCGTTCGCCCTCGAAGAGCTGCTCGCCCGATTGCGGGCGTTGTTGCGGCGGACGACGTCGGAACCCGACAGCGGACACGACGACCTGCCGCCGCCGTTGTGCTTCGCCGATCTCTCCTTGGACACCGCCACGAGGGAGGTCCGGCGCGCGCAGCGTCCGATCAGCCTCACCCGCACCGAGTTCTCCCTGCTGGAGCTGTTGCTGGCTCATCCGCGTCAGGTGCTGACCCGCAGCCGCATCCTGGAGGAGGTCTGGGGCTACGACTTTCCCACCTCCGGCAATGCCCTGGAGGTCTACATCGGCTACCTCCGGCGCAAGACCGAGGGCGCGGGCGAACCCCGGCTGATCCATACCGTCCGAGGCGTCGGATACGTCCTGAGGGAGACGGCGCCGTGACGATGGGCTCGACGGAGGCCGAGGCGGATCGGGAGCGAGCGCCGGGCCGGTTGGAGAGCTGGCGCCAACGGGTGGCGTTGCGCACCCGGGTCGCCTTGTTGGCCGCACTCTGTGTCGGCACAGCGGTGGCGCTGACCTCGCTGGGTGCCTTCGTGACGGTCTACAACAGCCTCTACGACCAACTTGACGACAGCCTCTTCGAACGCGCCGCCCAGGCCGCCGAGGGACCTCGGGTGTCCAACGCCCGGTTGGACTCGGCTCCCGCCGCGCTGTTCGCCGCGGCCGACGTGCAGATCGCGGAGGTCTACGAGAGCGGCGCGGTCGTCTTCGGCGGCGCGAAACAGCCCCCGGTCGGACCCAAGGAACTGGCGGTGGCCAAGGGCGAACTGTCGTACTCACTGCGGACCGACGTCGCCTCCGACTCCCGAGTCATCACCCTGCCCATCCAGCCCGGCTCCAGCCTCGTGGTGGCCCAACCACTGGACGACATCAAGGCCACCCTCGGCAGGATGGCCGTCGTGGTGGCGGTGGCAGGCGGCCTCGGCGTCGGCGTGGCGGCCGCAGCGGGCACCGCGGTGGCTCGGACCGCGCTACGGCCGGTGAGCGAGTTGACCGCCGCGACCGAGCGCATCTCCCGCACCGGGGACCTGCGACCGATCGAGGTTTCCGGAGACGACGAACTGGCCAGACTGACCACCAGCTTCAACGTCATGCTCGGCGTACTCGCCGAATCCCAGGAACGACAGCGAAGACTGGTGGCCGATGCGGGCCACGAGTTGCGCACCCCGCTGACCTCGTTGCGGACCAACATCGAATTGCTGCTGGCATCCAGCAGACCGGACGCTCCCGAGCTCGCAGAGCAGGATCGCGCCGAGATCTACGACGATGTCCGAGCCCAGATCAACGAGCTGTCCACGCTGGTCGGAGACCTGGTCGAGCTGGCGAGGGAGGACGCGCCCCAGGTCGTGCACGAGCCGGTCGACCTCGTCGAGGTGATCGAAAGGGCGGTCGACCGGGCGCGACGGCGGGCCCCCGATATCGATTTCGAGGTCTCGCTGACGCCCTGGTGGTTGCTCGGTGATGCAAACGCCCTGGAACGAGCCGTGTTGAACCTGCTCGACAACGCCGCGAAATGGAGCCCATCCGACGGTGCTGTGCAGGTCAACCTGGCTCAGGACTCCCACGGGAGCGTCGCGTTCGAGGTTGCCGATTCGGGACCGGGGATCGCAGAGGCCGACATGCCTCATGTCTTCGAGAGGTTCTATCGTTCGTCGGAAGCTCGAACCCTGCCTGGTTCCGGCCTCGGGCTGGCGATCGTCAAGCAGGCGGCCGAGCGGCACGGCGGCAGTGTGTCAGTAGGACGTGCTCCGCAAGGGGGCGCGCTGTTCATGTTGCGGTTGCCCGGACGCGCCGGTTGACCGGGCCTGAATCGCCGGCCTCGTTACGAACCGCAACGCGTCAGTAGCGCTTTCACGGAGGTGGCCAGGTGCGCCGGACCAGTGCCCGCATGGCAGACGGTCGCGAGATCATCTACTTCGACGAGGATGACGCCGCACCGACGCGGACCGCTGTCGATACCCGGGATCTCCCGGCGCGGGATCCACGTCCGGAGATGCGGTGCGACCCGTTCACCGGGGAATGGGTCGGGATTGCCGCACACCGGCAGTCCAGGACCTACAAGCCGCCCGCCGACGCCTGCCCGCTCTGCCCCACCACGCCGGAGCGTCCGTCGGAGATCCCCGAGTCGGACTACGACGTCGTGGTCTTCGAGAACCGGTTCCCGTCCTTCGCGCAGGATCTGCCGGAGACCGCTGCGGTGGTGTTGGAGAACGACGGGATCCCGCTGGTCACGGCCTTCCCGGCCACCGGGCGCTGCGAGGTGGTGTGCTTCACCTCCGACCACACGACCTCCTTCGGGCAACTCCCGGCCAGCCGCGTGCGGACCGTGGTCGATGCCTGGGCCGACCGCACGGCGGCCCTGAGCGAGATGCCCGGCGTCGAACAGGTCTTCTGCTTCGAGAACCGAGGCGAGGAGATCGGGGTGACGCTGCACCACCCGCACGGCCAGATCTACGGATACCCCTTCGTCACGCCCCGCACCGCGCGCCATCTGGAGATGGCCGGCCCGTATCTCGTCGAGCACGGCAGGCACCTGGTCGGCGACATCCTGGCTGCCGAACGTGCCGCAGGGACCCGAGTGATCCGCTCCGGCGAGCACTGGACGGCGTTCGTACCGCCCGCGGCGCGCTGGCCGGTCGAGATCCAACTCGTGCCGCATCGGCCGGTGCCCGACCTGCCTGCGTTGTCCGACGCCGAGCGCGACGAGTTCGCCGAGATCTACCTCGACGTGTTGGGCAGGCTGGACCGGCTCTACGACCGACCGCTGCCCTACATCGCGGGATGGCACCAGGCACCCATCCGAACCGAGCGCGAACTGTGCTGGCTGCGGATGGAGGTGTTCTCGGTGCTTCGAGGACCGGACCGGCTGAAATACCTCGCCGGCTCGGAATCCGGGATGGGCGTGTGGATCGGCGACGCGACACCCGAGCAGACCGCCGAGCGGCTGCGCGCCTTGGGCTGAGTCGGGGGCGGGTAACCGCCGTCGTTCGATTTCACGTCCGGCCGTGCACCGCCGATCGCACCCGCGCATGCTCGTGACGAATGCCACGAAGATCAGGATCGCGCGGGGACCGTTCTGCGAACGGGTGACCGGCTGCGCGGAGCGCTCGCGCGCAGGTAGGTGTGCGTTCGAGCGCGGCAGCGGCCTGCCGCCTGCTTCATCCGGGCGGGCAGGCGTGGCCTGACCGCCTGCCACAACCGCTGGGAACCCCCAGCTTGATCTCAGGCCGTTCTCAGCCTCGCGGTGCACAGTGGGGGCATGAGCGAGCACACCTCGAATGGTCCGAGTGACGAGCCTGAGCCGACCGCCGGGGGCCAGGACCATCTCGGGTCGAATGCCGCCGGTGCCGACACACCTCGGCACGGAATCCCTTTGCACGACGCCGACCGCGACACACCGGGCGAGCAGCCGACCCCCTCGGGTGCGGCGCAGTCCGAGCCAGGACCGGACAACCCGATCGAGCAGGCGAAGCCCACCGGACAGACCTTCCCGGAGCGACCGCAAGGACAGCAGACCGGCGGCGGCTTCCCGCCCAGCAGCGGCCTGGGAGCGGCGCCCTACGGGGCCCGGGTGACCGGCGCGGACGCCCAGTCGGGCACGGGGCCGCAGGGGACACATCAGCCCACCGGTCAGACCTTCCCCGCAGGACCCTATGGCGGTCAGCCCGCGCAGCAGCAGGCAGGCGCCGGGCCCTACACCGGGCAGACCGTCACCCAGCCCGGTGTCGGCGGGCCGGAGGGAACAGCAGGCACCAACCCGGGCACGCCCGGTTACGGGCAGCACTTCGCGCACTCCTATCGGGACCAGCCTGCAGGCGGACGGCCCAGCAGGCGCGGCGGGATGATCGCCGGAATCGTCGCCCTGTCGCTGCTGGTCGGGGGAGTCTCCGGCGGTGTCGGCGGACTCGTCGGATACCAGCTCGGCGACGACGGCAACACGGTGAACTCGCTCGATCAGGAACGTCCGGCGGCCAGAAACGCCTCCGACGCGCCGGACGGCTCCGTGCAACAGGTGGCGGACAAGGTCCTGCCCAGCGTCGTACAGCTCGAAGTCGTCAGTCAGCAGAGCGCGGGCGGCGGATCAGGCATCATCCTCAGCGACGACGGCCTGATCCTGACCAACAACCACGTGGTCGCACCGGCAGCCGAGGGCGGCGAGATCACGGTCGCCTTCGATGACGGCTCCACCGCTAGAGCACAGATCGAGGGCCGCGATCCGACGTCCGACCTGGCGGTGGTGCGCGCCGAGGGAGTGTCCGGCCTGACCCCGGCCGAACTGGGCAGGTCCGACGACCTGGCTGTCGGGGCGGAGACCGTGGCGATCGGATCGCCGTTCGGCCTGGCGGGCACGGTCACCTCCGGCATCATCTCCTCCCTCGACCGGCCGGTGGCCGCAGGCGGCGAATCGGAATCCGACGTGGCGACGGTTCTGGACGCGGTGCAGACCGACGCCGCCATCAACCCGGGCAACTCCGGTGGCCCGCTCGTCGACATGCAGGGCCGGGTCATCGGCGTCAACTCGGCGATCTACAGCCCGCGCGGCGGCCAGCAGCAGGAGGCAGGTTCGGTCGGTCTTGGCTTCGCCATCCCGATCGACCACGCACGACGTATCGCCGAGGAGATCATCGACACCGGCCAGGCGACGCAGGCGGTGCTCGGGGTGAGCGTCGGCGACCCGAGGGCTGGTAGCGGCGCCGAGATCATGGAGGTCGTCGCCGACGGCCCGGCCAGCGGGGCAGGCCTGCAGCAAGGCGAACTGATCACGAAGCTCGACGATCGACTTATCCAGGGACGGGACGCGTTGGTCGCGGCCGTGCGCTCCCAGGAACCGGGACAAGAGGTGACACTCACCGTGCTCGACGGTGGTGGCTCGGAACGAACAGTAGATGTCACATTGGGTAGTCAGACGGCCGGTGGGTGAGAATCATGAAGACCAGTGATGTGGGAACCGAAGCCAACGCGGGCGGGATGACCGTCACAGTCAGCGGACAGTCGTTAGTCGCCGCAGGCGACATTCAGGGGGGCCTTCGGCGGATGTCCGATCTGCTGTCCCGTGTGCCTACTACGGTGATCGGTATGGAACGCAGTGCGCAGCGTCTAGGCCGTGCCCTCGTCGTGATCGTGGACGATCGGGTCACGCAGGGGGAGTACGAAGACGTCACCGGCCCGTTGGTCACTGAACTTCTGGAGGAGACCGGATTCATCGTCGATGGCAGCGTTGTGGTGCCGGGCGAGTTGGTCGACATTCGCAATGCGTTGAACACGGCGGTGATCGGCGGCGTCGATCTGGTGATCACCGTCGGCGGGACCGGGGTGTCGCCGAGGGACGTCACGCCCGACGCGACAGCAGGCGTGCTGGACCGGCCGATTCCCGGAATCGCCGAGGCCTTGCGCGCCTCCGGGTTGGCCGCGGGTGCGGTGGACGCGGGAATCTCACGTGGCCTGGTCGGTGTCTCCGGTAGCACCCTGGTGGTGAACATCGCGGGGTCGCGTTCTGCGGTACGAGACGGAATGGCCACTCTGAGCCCGTTGGTCACCCACGTCATCGAGGAGCTCTCCAGCCTCGAGACGCCCTGACAGCCTCGACCACTCACCGTCTGGAGCCGCCCGACACCTCGGGTCGGCTCCAGACGTGCTTCAACTATTCGACGTCACTTGTCGTCGTCCTTCTTGGTGTTGCCGTTCGGGTCTAGGACGCCCTCGATCTTCTCGCTGACGTCTTCGATCTTCTCGGTGTACTTGCCACCGGTCATCTCGTCGGCCTTGTCCGCGATGACACCGACGCCCTTGGCCGCTGCGTCGCCGACCTTCTCCGCGACGCTGCCGCCCCGCTCTCGCGCCTGCGCGGCGAGCTCCTTGGCCTTGTCCAGGAAGTTGCTCATGGCGGTTCCTCTCCCATGTTGTCGCCGTTCTTGTGGCCATTATCGATGCGTGTCGCCGTCCACGAGGGCGCCCAAGTCGATGTCTGTGGAACAGGCGGTACGGATGCCCCGGGGACACGGGCGGAGCGGGCGAGTCGGCGCGGCATAATCGAGAGATGGACTCCGGCAAGGACGAACGGCCCGACGGCGGGCGCCCCGCGCGAGCCGCTGTCTCCGCGAGCCGCCTGCAGGAGGTGTTCGGCGACGTGCTGCCCGCCACCACCAGTGACGAGCGAGACGAGAACGCCAGGGACGACTCCGGCCGTGGTGACGACTGGTACCGGGAGAACCGCCCGCCACACCACGGCTGAGTCCAGCAGTCCGCGTAGTCCCTAGTTGTCGACCCGTTCGACCCGTTCCGATCGCGCCACCCGGTCGGCCTGCTCCGACTGCGCCCCGTGCTGGGTCCGCAGCAGGTCGCGGATCTCGGTCAACAGCTCCACGTCGGTCGGCTCGGCCGGGCCGTCCTCCTCGCCGCGCTTGCGACGCTGCTGGAGCTTGTTCATCGGCAGCACGAAGATGAAGTAGACGACGGCCGCCACGATGAGGAAGTTGACCGTGGCGGTGAGCACCGCACCGAAGTCGATGCTGATCGCCGTGCCATCGGGCCGGGTACCGATCCTGATTCCGAGATTGCCGGTCTCCGCAGGGCCGATGGCGTCCACGATCGGCTGGATCAGATTGGTGGTGAACGCGGTGACGATCGAGGTGAAGGCGGCGCCGATCACGACCGCGACCGCCAGGTCGATCACATTGCCGCGCATCAGGAAGTCTTTGAAACCCTTGAACATCCGTCTCTCTCTTCAGGCAGGGGAACGACAGAGCTGTCATCGCTCACGGTGACCTACTCCGCGTTGGTATCCGCCGGGAACGGTAGTCAATCGATGGCGCCGGTGTCATTCCGGTCAGCGACCGATAGTCAACCCAGCGTGATCGTCATGTCGTTGACCAGCGAGGCCGATGCCACCTCGGGGGCGATATCGCCGGGTAAGGCGACCACGATCAACCTGCTGTTATCCCCGGGTTCGTGCGGTCGGACCGAGACGACGACCGCATCCTCGGCCAGCACCGCGCCCTCGCCGAGATCGGGATCGATCGACACCACATCCACCCGTTTGCCGGGGTGCAGCAGCTCGGCCAGCTCGCCATCGGCCAGCCGGATCCCCACGGCGGACGCGCTGTGGGTACCCACCGTGAGCGTGGTCAGTTGTCTGCCGACGATTCGGACGTCGGTGAGCGCCTCGCCCCGGCGTGCGCCGCCCGCGAGCACCTTGCCCACGATGTCGGTGGGCTCGGCGAGCAGGCCGTTCGGCGCCGCGCCCTCGGGTAGTCGCCCCGGGCGGACATCGGCGTCACGGAGCACGGCGCCGGGGGCCAAGTCACGGGTGGCGAACAACGCGGGCACCGTGGCCTGCTCGTCGGGGCGACTCTCCAGCAGGGCCAGGGCGCAGGCCAGCGTCACCAGCGTGACGGCGAGGAAGCGGCGCAATAGCACCACGCGTACCCACCGGCTGCCTGGAATGAGACTGCGCAGCCGGTCGCGCAGCGCGGGGCTCAGTCGTCCGGATGCCATCTCTGCCTCCCCACCGGGTCCGATCAATCGACCTTGCCGACGCTAGGCGCCCGGCTGAGGGTGGGGACGTCGTGAGAGCAGATCTGTGGACAACTCGGCGGTTGTGGACAACTACGCGGAGTCAGTGCCGCAGGCGAAGAGCCGATGGGCGCTTCGGCGGTATAAGCGAGAGACGTAGACGAGTGGCAGCGCAGCTGCGGCGCCGGTGGCGACTCGGCGGGGGAGCGTGCGATGTGGCCAGGCGGCCGTGACGATGCGTCGGTCGGCTACCGCACCGTCACAGCCCTGGCCTGGGCGTCCGCGCGCCCGTATGTCGACGGGCGGGGTATCGGATCAGGAGGAGGACGTCGCCGCAGCCTTCGCGCCACTGCTGGAGCTGCCCGAGCCGGACGAACTACTCGACGAACCGGAGGAACCCGAGGTGCTCGACGTGCTCGACGTGGAGGAGCTGCTCTCCGTCGACTTCGAGGTACCGGAGTCGGACTTCTTCTCAGTGGACGAGCTGGACTCCGACTTCACCGTCGAGGTCGCGCCGTCGCCATTGCCGCTGCGGCTGTCGGTGCGGTAGAAGCCGCTGCCCTTGAACACGATGCCCACCGAGGAGAAGAGCTTGCGCAGCCTGCCCTGGCACTCCGGGCACTCGGTGAGCGACGACTCGCTGAAGCTCTGCACCGCCTCGAAGCGGTGGTCGCAAGCGGTGCACGCGTACTGGTAAGTGGGCACAGCGTTTCCTCCGGGACATCTGCTGGCACTCATCGAGTGGGAGTGCCAGATGAATAATGCGCCTATTCTCAACGACTACGCAAACCTTGGTTCGCGCCGCTAGCCGCTCACCAGCGAACGCAGACCGCCGTGTGGAGTCAACACCGAGGTCATCAGGACATCGTGCGGTTCGGCCGGGAGCCGATCGTCGAGAAACTCCTCATCGCGCACTACTCCCGCCAGCGTTGCCCTCGGATCGACAGCGGGCAACGATCGATCGTAGTACCCGCCGCCCCTGCCCAGCCGTACTCCGCTTCGGTCCACGGCCAGCGCGGGGACCAGCAACAACCCTGCCGTGCGAATCGCAGCGCACCCCAGCCTCGGGCCTGCTGGCTCCTGTAGTCCGAACGGGCCGGGTCGCAGGCCGTCCCGGCCGGTGTAGACCGCCCAGTCCAGCGGGCCTTGCGCGCCGACCACGGGGAGCAGGACACGGATGCCACTCTGATGCAGCGACTCGACCATCTCGGGCGAGCCAGGTTCCGATCCTACCGGTAGGTAGGCGCAGACGGTCGTGCCCGTGAGCTCAGGTCCTTTGGCCAACAGAGCCGTGACCAGCGCCGAAGCCTCGGCTGCCCGTGATGTGGCGGGGATCGCGCGCCGGGCCGCCTTCAGTCGGGTCCGCCACTGCCCCTTGGTGGTCTCGGCAGCGGGCGTGGGACGCCGATCGGCGGTCATGACCTCGACGATACTTCGCAATCGGCCCGCCGATGGTCGCGCACCGTGTATCGACGATCATGATTGCGTCGTCGCGAATCGGCCCTGACGATAGGCTCCACAGCCATGAGCCCGACGCGTGCCTTCCGCACAGCCATCGTGCCCGCCGCAGGATTGGGGACTCGCTTCCTCCCCACTACGAAGTCGGTGCCGAAGGAACTTCTCCCCGTGGTCGACACACCCGCCATCGAACTCGTGGCCGCCGAGGCCGCAGAGGCGGGCGCCGAGCGGTTGGTCATCGTGACCTCACCTGAGAAGTCCTCGGTCGCCAAGCACTTCCAAAGCCGTCCGGACTTGGAGCAGACCCTCGCCGATCGGGGCAAGGACGCCCTGCTGGCGAAGGTGCGCCGCGCCCCCGCCCTGGTGCAGGCCGAGGTGGCCATCCAGGAGAAGGCATTGGGACTCGGTCACGCGGTGGCCTGCGCCCTGCCGAACCTGACCGAGGAAGACGACGCGGTCGCCGTGTTGCTGCCGGACGACCTGGTGTTGCCGACCGGCGCCCTGACCGAGATGGCCGAGGTGCGCAAGCAGTTCGGCGGCAGTGTGCTCTGCGCTTTCGACATCCCGCGCGAACAGATCTCTGCCTATGGCGTCTTCGACGTCGAGCCCACCGGTACCGAGGACGTACTCCGGGTCAAGGGCATGGTGGAGAAGCCTGCCCCCGAGGCGGCACCGTCCACTTTCGCCGCTGCCGGTCGTTACCTATTGGACCGGGCCGTTTTCGATGCCCTGGAGCGAATCGAACCGGGCGCGGGCGGCGAATTGCAGCTCACCGACGCGGTGGCGCTGCTGATCGAGGAAGGTCACCCCGTACACGTCGTCGTGCACCGGGGCGGACGCCACGACCTGGGTAACCCGGGTGGTTTTCTGCGTGCCGCAGTGGACTTCGCACTCGAGAACCCCGAGTATGGCCCCGAGCTGCGGGAATGGTTGAGTCAAAGGTTGTCCGACGTCGCGCGGTGAAAGCCGCGGGGTGACGGGACTCCCCAAAGCGTGTTTCGTGAACCCACTCCGATTGAGCGGAGATCCAGGTGGATACGTCGCTTGGCACCAGCCCCGCGAGAAACCGTCTGAGTAACGCACAGTCGGTTCGCGGGTTCGCCGAACAGGCTCTCGAAACCGAGGGCAGCGCCCTCATGCACAACGGTGAGGTCCGATAACGATGAGGTCGGTAGACGAGCAGTTGGCCAGGGTGCTCGCCGCTGCCGTGCGGCCCTCCCCGGTCCGCGTGGCCATCTCGGAGGCACAGGGCCTGCTCTGTGCCGAGGATGTGGTGGCCGAACGCGCCCTGCCTGGTTTCGACCAGGCTGCCGTGGACGGCTACGCGGTGCGCAGCGTCGACGTACAGCAGGCGGCGGAACAGCCGATCACCCTTCCGGTGGTCGGCGAGATCGTCGCCGGTTCGCGGCAGCCGCGAAGACTCCAGCCGGGCCAACTGGTCCGGGTCAACACCGGAGCGCCGCTGCCGACGCTCGCCGATGCCGTGGTGCCGTTGGACTACACCGACGAGCATCCGGCCAAGGTCACCGTGAACCAGTCCGTCCCCTCCGCCGCGTTCGTACGGCGTGAGGGGGAGGACGTCCAGACCGGCGACGTGGCAGTGCGGCGCGGCGCGGTGATCGGCGCGGCCCAGGTCGGCCTCCTCGCGGCGGTCGGCCGGAACAAGGTGCTGGTCCATCCCCGCCCGAGGGTGTCGATCATCTCGGTGGGTGAGGAGCTGGTCGATATCGACCGCACACCCGGCGGCGGCCAGGTCTACGACGTCAATACCTATGCGCTCGCCGCAGCTGCCCGGGATGCCGGGGCCGAGGTGACCAGGGTGGGCATCGTCAGCGCGGAGACACGGCGGCTGCACGAGGTCGTCGAGGGACGGCTGCTGCTCTCCGAGGTCGTCGTCATCGTCGGCGGCGTCGGCGGCACGGTCGGCAAGGACGTCCGCGCGACGCTGGCGGAACTGGGTGACATCGACATGTCCCGGGTCGCGATTCATCCCGGCTCCACCCAGGGTTTCGGCAGGTTGGGGCCGGATCGGGTTCCGACCTTCCTGCTGCCGGGCAACCCGGTGAGCGCGCTGGTGGTCTTCGAGGTGCTGGTCCGACCGCTGATCAGGGCCGCGTTGGGCAAGAGCAACCCCTACCGTCGGGTGATCACAGCAGAGCTGCTCTCGCCGGTCAGCTCCACAGCGGACCGGCGCGGCTACCTCCGGGGCCAGCTCCTTCGGGACCGAGGCAGCGAGCAGTACCTGGTGCAACCGGTCGGGGCAGGCGGCTCGCACCTGTTGGCGTCACTGGCCGAGGCGAACTGCCTCATCGTCGTCGATGAGGAAGTGACCGAGCTCACGGCAGGTGACGAGGTGCAGGTCAGTTTCCTCGCCCAACGAGCCTGAGCATTCGCCCGACACCGACGTTCGGGTGAATGCTCCGATGTTCTCCGCCTGCTCGCAACGGAGAAGTGAGAACGATCGACATACTGTGCCTGTGCAGGGCGACGGACATCCTGGCTGGCCTGCCAGGCTGAGCGGCCTGGTGGTCCCGGCCGGGACGGTGACCTTACGGACTCCCCGGTTGTGGGACGGTCCGGAGTGGAGCCAGATCCGGCTGGCCGAGCGAGACCACCTCGAGACGTGGGAACCCTCGGCGCCGGAGGGTTGGGAGCAGCGCAACACGTTGTTGTCCTGGCCGGGGCAGTGGGGCGCGATGCGGCGGCTGGCCAGACATGGCTCGACCCTGCCGTTCGCGATCCTGGTGGATGGCCGGTTCGTCGGGCAGATCACCGTCGGCAACATCGTGCGCGGTGCATTGTGCTCGGGCTGGGTCGGCTACTGGGTGAGCAGGACGATGACCGGTGGCGGCGTCGGCACCGCTGCGCTGGCGATGGTGGTCGACCACTGTTTCGGCGCAGCCGAGCTGCACCGCCTCGAAGCCACGGTGCGACCGGACAACGCTGCGAGCCTGCGAATTCTGGAGAAGGTCGGGTTCCGCCGCGAAGGCCTGTTCGAGCGCTATCTCTACGTCGCCGAGATGTGGCGGGACCACCTGTGTCTCGCGATCACTGCGGAGGACGTCCGAGAGAGCGCGTCGGCTGCCCTGGTGCGTGCGGGCTCCGCCGAGTGGGCTTGATCGAGCCTGATCGTGGTTCTGCTGCCAACGATTCGTCCACGATGGCTACCCGTCGGTCGACCGAGTCCTTCGACAGTTCTCGAGGCAGGCCCGACGACGAGCGATAAGCTGTGTCCTTCATCTCATTCATCTGCGAAGATCGGCGCCTCCGGTACTGCCGGTGGGCGGGCTCGAGTCGGCCCGTCTCCCGCTGTCCGAACAGCCAGAAAGGTAATGCTGGACGGTCGTGCCAGTAACCCGAATGGGCGATCTTTAACACAGTCTGCGGGGCCTGTCAGCTCGGCGCGCCTCCGACGTAGGTGTTACTGCTGTGGTTAGCGTGACGAGGGAATACGCATGTTTCTGTGGGTGGGGGAGGTGAGCGGATCATGCCGAGTTCGTTGATTTTCGCGGCCTTGGCGCTGGCCTGGCTTGTCGTGCTCGTGCCGATGATCGCCCGGCGACGGCAGGAGGTCGCGCGGACCGCCGACTCCGCCCTGGAAGCAAGGGTTCTTCGTCGAGGGAAGAACACACCGTCGACGAATCACCGAGACCAACAGGAGCGCTCGAAGGTCGTGGCCAACTTGGAGGGAGACCGCGACATGTCGGAATCCGAGGACGGCTACGACGAGCTCGACGAGTACGACGACCAGGGTGACGCAGAGGAATGGCGGACCCTGCACGCCGACGACAGCCGAGCGGGCCGACGCTACCGTCCCGGCCGAGGCGGCTTCGACCCCGAGGCGGCGGCCGACCTGGCACGTGCCAAGTACGCACTGCGCCAGCGCATCGTGGTCCTGTTGCTGCTCGCCGCCGTCACCACCGGCGTACTGGCGGGCCTGCTGTCCCCGTTGATCTGGTGGGCACACGGCGCCATCGACCTCACCTTCATCGGATACCTCGTCTACCTGCGCAGGCAGGTGCGCATCGAAGAAGCAGTGCGCCGCAGGCGAACCGCCAGGGTCGCCGAGGCCCAGCGCCGCGATCACCTCCTGCACGGTGGTCAGGTGCGGACCGTCGGCGAGGTCGGCGAGGTCGACGATGACGGCCTGCCGACGCGGACCGGCGTGACCGTCGCGCAAGGCGAATCCGAACTGTCTCGTCGCCCCTCGCTCGAAGGCACCTACGCCCTCGAACTGGACGACGACGACCCGGCCTTCGACGACCTCGATTCGCCACTACCGATGACCTTCCGCCGGGCAGCCGGGGAATGACCATCGCGGTGCCGGGGGGTGCGTGGGACGCCGATCGCGCCCTGCTATGCTTCCCAGGCACCAAGCACCAGGGGCTGTAGCGCAGTTGGTAGCGCGTCTCGTTCGCATCGAGAAGGTCCGGGGTTCGATTCCCCGCAGCTCCACCCCAGGTCAGCGGCCCGGTTTCCCGTGAGGGAGCCGGGCCGCTTTCATGAGTACAGCAGCGAAGTACAGCAGCCTTACCCGTCGAGGCTTTCCCCCAGTCGTATCAAGGCTGCCTGCGTCGCCTTCGACGATGCCTGAGTGTAGATCTCCATCGTCACGCCCACTTGGGCATGGCGGAGGATCCGCATGATCACGCGAGGGTGCACGCCGAGGTCTGCGAGCAGGGTCGCGCAGGAGCGTCGAGCGTCATGCACGGTGATCTTGCGGACCTCGCTCTTCGAGAGCCGACGGTCCCACGAGCGGTTGAAGTTCCGAGGATCAACCGGAGCACCGAACTTCGTTGTGAAGACCAGGCCCCCCGGAGGCCATCCGCTACCGAGCGCCCGCCGGTCGGCGTCTTGTTGCTGCCTCCGCCGTACCAGTGCTGCCACCACGATCTCCGGTAGCGGCAACGTGTCGTCGGACGCCGCCGTCTTCGTCTCGCGATGCAGCAACGCCCCACTCGCTCGCTGGAGTTGATGGCTGATCCTCAGCTCTCTGGCTTCGAAGTCCACCGCGTCCCAAGTGAGCCCGAGGACCTCACCCTTCCGCAGACCCAGCACGACCGCCAGGACGTAACCCGCGTACATCGGATCAGCACCATCGCGTGCCGACTCCAAGAAGCGCCGAACTTCATCGCTGGACCACGCACGGTGTTTGCGCTTGCGGACGGTCGGCAGCGTGACGAGAGCAGCGGCATTCTTCGTGATCAGCTCCTCCCGGATCGCGTGTGAGAGAGCGGACCTCAGGCAGGCCCGGATGTCGCTGACCGTGCGCGACGACGGCGACTCGCCACAGCAGGCACCGCGCGCGCAGCATCGCCGGTCCTTGGACGCGCGCCGCTCGTCCTTGCCTTGGGCGCAGCACTGGCAGATCGATGGAATCTTGTTGACCCAAGACTGCACGTCGCGAACCTGCATTCTGTCCAGACGCCGATCACCCAATCCTGGGATGATGTACAACCGGACGAACAGTTCGTAATTCACGAAAGTCAATGGCGCGCGATTTGGCTTGATCACCTCGGTTAGCCAGTATTGCAAGAACTCATCAAGACGAGGAACTGCCGTAGCTACGGGACCGGCCTTCGCTGCTTGATGAAGCTTCACCCACTTATCGTGAACCTCATCCCTGGTCTTTCCGTAAACGTATTTCCTCTTCTTGTCTCCGGTAGGAGTACGCACCCACACGTAGGCGCCGAAGCCGTTTCGGTAAGGGAATATCGATCCTTCCCCATTGGCGCGTGTTCGACCAGCCATTTCAGGCCGCCTCGTCAATGCGCCGTTGGATGTACTCATCCACCCACCCCGGAAGTACCCGTCGGTGTCGACCGTCTTTCACCGAACGGATCTGCTCGGATGCGATGAGCATCTTCGTCTTCGATAGGCCGTAGCCGAGCATGGCGGCTACTTCGCTTACCGTGTGCCACTTCGCCGCAATGTGCACAGTCATTGTTGGTTTCCTTCCTGCTGGTATTTCTGCTGGCGTTGTGCTCGTTGTCCCTCGTAGATCCCCTCAGCGATCTCTCGTTCAGCGTCGGAGCGGTAGCCTGTGCCGAGGAATTCCCAGGAGTTGACAACGACGACGGAATCGCGCTCCACGCCTAGGGTGTTCAGCAATTCGTTCAATCGGTACTCCCGCCGGTCTTCCCGGAGGCGCTTGAAGGTCGTCGAGTATTTCTTGCTCTTGGAGAGGAAGTGCCCGCGGAATCCGAGCATGTGAGCCCAGTGCCGGAGATGGCCGAGCGCCGGAATCCCACCGAGGTCCCAGGCCGTTTGCATCATCCGGCGGTGGTGAGGGGAGACGTCGAGCGCGTCGAGGTGAGCTTGAGACCGGATCGGCCGGTCAGCGGCTTCTGACTTGCCGGTGCCCTTGGTCGCGTACTTGGCGACGTAGGCCGCAAGACCGCCTTCAGAGATCCCGCCGCGAGCGTCTTCGACCTCGGAGGCCTGATCGGCGCGGATCGGACGGACGTCCACCTGATCGCCCCAGGAGAAGGTCAAGCCGGTGAACTTGTCCCTGTACTCGGCGGTGTGGGCAGCCTTCTGGACCGCGCGGGTAAGGAGATCGGTGGTGGCCCAGTCGGGGGACCGGTCGGCGGCACCCTCGGGTCCGTCCAGGCGGAGTACCGCATGGAAGTGCACCAGGCCACGGCGTTGATACTCCGCAACCTTGGCGTAGGACAGCCGAGCATGGTCCGGGAAGTCCCGGACAGTCAGACCCGCAGCATGGGCGACGAGCCGTCGAAGACGGGTCATCGTGCGCGCCCACAAGGTCGAGGCGTTGCCCTGCCAGAGCACCGCGCCCCGGTAGTCGTAGGAGTCCGGGTCGAGGGGAGCACCTATGCGGGGGTCATCGGGGTGGTGGTAGTCGCCGCAGCGGCAGGGCATGGTTCGTCCGCGTGCCGAGGTCCGCCGGGAGTGCACCGGCCCGAAACTGGGCGCAGTCAGCGTGACAAACAATCGCGGTCGTTCCCGAACGTCGATCGGGACATCCTTGGCACCGCCGGAGAGGCCCGCACGCATCAGATGGAACGCATCAGCCGAGTACCGGTCGGAGCAGGACGGGCAGACCGATTCGCGACGGTTGCCGCATGGGCTGAAGAGTTCTCCGCCCCGATGCTCGAGCACGGCGCCCTGGAGGTTCTGGAGCTGGAAGGCGCCGCCGAGGCGGACCGGGGCCGAGCAGCCGCCGACCGCAGTCACCTTTGCTCGCCAATGTCGGTAGTCGATGGCTTGGACCCTCTGCTGGATCCGTTGCTCCACTGTGGACAGTGGGGACACGAGAAGCCTCCTACAGGTCGAGAAAAGGGGGAGAGACGAGACGAGGCGGGCTACGACCGGTGGTGGTCATAGCCCGCCTCGCTTGACACGGGGTGATGCGGATCCGGGCTAGGCCCGTACCTGGTGCCCGTTGTTCGGGTGCAGGGCCGAGACGATCCGATCGGCCAGCTCGGCCGGGACGCGGACCGCAGTGCGGATGTCGTCGACCGTGACCGGGCGACCCGCCGCCGCAGCCTCATCGGCCACCGTCCGCAACGCGGATGTCATCGAGTCCGGCAGCCGCAACCGCCGAGCCACCGACACCACATCCACCGCCACTGGGGCCACCGCAGTGGACCGCAGCACCGAGACCACCTCGGGAACCGGGACGACCTCGGGAACCGGCACCGGGTCAGGAGTCGCCACGGGAGTCGGTTCGGGGACCGGTTCGGCTTGACGTGCCGAGTCGTAGCACTCGGTGATCGCCTGCCGCATCCGCCGTTGGACGATCGGCATCGCTTCGGCCAGCAGGAACACGATCACCGGGACCATGCCCTTGATGAACAGCATCCCGATGTCGATTTCATTGCCACCGAACAACGGCGGGTAGACGTTCATGAAGAACGTGCAGAACAGCAGGAAACGTTTCAGGTTGGTGGTCTCGTCACTGTCCGGTTCGATCCCTCGTGACAAGATCTCCGATTCCCAATTGAGCAACAGAATCAGAATTCCGGCAACCATCGGTTCGACGAACCAGGCCGCCCACCACAGCGG
Source organism: Actinoalloteichus hymeniacidonis (assembly GCF_014203365.1). Lineage (NCBI taxonomy): Bacteria > Bacillati > Actinomycetota > Actinomycetes > Pseudonocardiales > Pseudonocardiaceae > Actinoalloteichus > Actinoalloteichus hymeniacidonis. The sequence goes on along the minus strand of NZ_JACHIS010000001.1, from coordinate 5,646,547 downwards.
ATCGGTCGGTTCGAGATCACCCGCGATGAACTCGTGAACCCCCGCTGTGGTGAACACCAGACCCGCCGCGAGGAACCACCACATTCCCGTAGTGATGCGCCGCCGGGTCCGATCCAACCGAGCCGCAGCCACATCCGGATCGTCGACCAGCTCGCGCAGGTTCTTGGACTCTGCCCGCCGATGCCGAAGGCGGATCACCGTCTTGGTGACACCGCCCTCGACATCGACTGGCGCCGCGCTCTTGCGTCGCCATCGCATCCGTTTCACTCGTCCTTGGTGCGGCGGAACGCCGCAGCGAGTGCGGTCACCTGGGCAACAAGCAACACCGCCAGTAGCACGGCAATACCGGGTCCGAGCGTCAACCAGATCGCCCACACGACCAGAGCTAGGCCGATCACGTTGGCGGTCAGGATCGCGATTCCTCGGGCGGTGATCGGGAGTTGCAGCAGCACCATCAGTTTCTTCCCTTCGCGAGTGGCGCCCAGCGTTGGTAGAGGTTCTTGCCCTTGCGGGTCAGACAGAGCAAGTCGACCGACCGTCGTACCGCTCCTTGGCGGAGACTGACCGTCTCGCCCTCTGCGAGCAGACCGCACTCCATGAGGTGCAGGACCGCCGCCTCATCGGCCGCAGGGAGTTTGGTGTGGTGGTCCAGGTCCTCATCCACTCGAATCACGGTGGTGGCGAGAGCACCCATCACCGCGAGGTGATTGCCCGCCGCGCCTTCTAGTGCGGTCCGAATCTGTTCGTGCGAAAGTCCGAATGGTCGCGGGTCTTTCGTCTTGCGTGATGCCTGCTGGTGTTCCTGGCCGAAGATGTCGAGTTGTGTCATCACGCGACCGCCTCATCCCGCAGGGGGACAACGTTGTCCGGCGGCTGTTCCGGAGAGCACGTCCGTACCAGTTCGGCGATGTCCTCATCTGTCTGGTTCGCCGCTCGAACTCGACGGGGGTGGCGGGATTTCTCATGCTTGACGAAGCCCACACCCGCATGAGTTCCCAGGGGAATCTCATGAGCCAGTGCACCGGCTTCCAGCATTCCATCTCCCAACACCGCGTTGACGTGATTCGCACTCGTCAGGGCCAGGCAAATTCGAGTCGTGAAGAGATCACGAATCGGGACGACCTCCTTTGTTGGTTCCTGGACGTAGGCCACAAAGGAGAAACCTGGTGCGCGACCCTGGGTCATTCCCTCTGCAATCAAGCGCAATGCCCGTTTCACTGACTGTGAATCGCCGTAGGCGCTCAGCATCGCGAGTTCGTCCACCATCAGGACATCCAGAGGCGTTTCACGTGAAACAGTGAATTTTCGAAGTCCGGCGTCCCGCAAGTCTTTTTGTCGTTTCTTCATGTCATCGCGCCACGATTCGATGACGTCGACACCCGAGGACAGATCAGAGGTGCCGTCCGCAGTAGTGCACGACGAATGCTCGAAGAACAACGGTGCAGCTGCACCGGTCTCCATGCCGCCTTTCGGGTCGACCATCCGAACCCTCACCAGGCCGTCACGGATCATCGGTCCCACACCACGCAGGGTCGACCACATTAGCGACCCCTTGCCGCTGCCAGTGACACCTGCATTGAGCCAGTGTCGACCGATCAGCTGCTCCGTCCACTCCTCGCCGAATTCGGTCTCACCCAAGGGCACCGCCGTGAGGTCGACATCCGCAGAGTCTTCCGCGATTGGCATCGCGTCGATCGGCGCCGCATCCCCGAATGGGTCGGTACGCTCGATCACCAACCGCACAGTCTGGGGGCGGATCTTGAGAACTACCAGGTGGTGTGCCCGGAGCGCGTCCGCTAGCGGTTCGGCCTGGTCCTGCCACATCCGGAGCGTCTGACCGCCCACCATTAGCACGTCCACCATGTCGATCGATGGCGTCACCGATCGAACCCGGAGGATGCGGGGTACCCGTTCCACCTGGGTCTGACGGTGTTCCCTGGTCAGGTCGCAATCGCGCAATGCCCGTGACCACCGGTGGCCCGCATATGACCACCACCGCCGGCGGGCAGCCCGCAGGCGCGGCAACAGAAGATGGTCGAACGAATCCGGATGTCCCCGGTACCAGCTGAGCAGGCCAACACCGAGCCCTGCCGCGACCGCGCTCGTAGTCACCGGCCCGAACGTCGCGGCGGACGCACCAACCGAGACCGGCAGGCTCGTCACCAGCGGATGACGTGCGCACCACAGCGCTGCACGCCATTCCCGACCCTGTCTCCGACTAGACTTACCCACCGGTCACTCCTTTCAGTGATCGACAGAAGGAAGGGGATCGGGCCGTGGTTCCGCCAAGAATTCAACGGCCCGATCCGCCCAATTCGCGACTAGTCCCGAATGATGCTCTCCGCATCGGTGAGCGCCACTGAGTACGCGGCAATATCTCGCGCCAACTCATCATGCTTCTTCTTGAACGAGGAGAAGCGGAAGGGAATCCCTTCCATCGACTTCCGCACCTGCATCATCGCCTTATCGATGTCTTCCGCAGAGCGGAACACTGTGAACTTTGCCGCCATATTCGGTCACACCCTCCACTGGCGAGACAGCAACTCTGCCTCATACGTCTTCAAGTCAGCCCTGAAATCTTCCAACGAGCGCCCCGCCTTCTCTCGGGCTTTCTTCACATCCTCCTTATCTACCGAGTTCTGCCAGCCGGAGAACGCCACGTTGGGCTTCTCGCCCATCTTCTTGATGAGCTTGTCCGACTCCTCCAACGCCAACAAAACCGCGTTCAGCGCCGTCACCATCGACTGGTATTTCTCCTGTGACGCCTTGTTGATTGCTTCGATCTGCACCGAGGTGCTCCCCTTTCTTGTCTTGTTCAGGCTGATGCGCCCCTCCCATTCACCGACACAAGCCGGTGAATGAAAGGCACGGTCAGACCAACGCGATATTCTCAGTCTCTAGTTGATCAATCTTCAGTGCTTATCGGGGTATTGATGGGGTCAGGCATACCGCAGGAGAGGCACCACCCCGATGTCTGGAAAACGTGCTTACCCTGAAGACACAGAATGAGATCACTTGTCATCCCGGCCACCCTTCGTGGCCCATTCCAGGGTCACCTCCGGTGAGACCGTAATACTTCTCCGCGACATCGGCGTAGAAACGGGACCGTTCGTCGTTGCTGCACTTCGCGCCTACGTAAGCCCGCTGCCTCAGCTCGTCCATTTCGATATCGGGAACCGTCCAGAACATCCAGAACCACCAGCTCGCTTGCAGGTCGTACAACCGTGAAATACGGGTATACGCCCGCGCCTTCTCACCTGGGTCCGACGACTTCCATGCCACGGATTGAGCGATCCGGATTTCGCGCTCGATCCGTTTCAATGCGGCCAGACCCTTCTGCCTCACCTCGGATCCGGTCATGGCGACACCACCCCGTACTGGACGCCCTCCGAGCGGACCGGCCGTGCGCAGCGAGCACAGGAGTTCCAGCCCCACACCACCGCCACCACTGAACGGGCACCACACAACTCACACACCAACGTCTGTACCTACTTCCCTGTAGAATGCGAACGCTGTCCCCGCCCAGCTCGAATGGGCGGGGACAGCGCCGGTCGGGTCTTGTTACTTGCAGGTGCAGGCCAGCCCGACCCATCCGCACCGATCACAGATCCACGGCTTGGGCGGAAGAACCCGAACACCACATGTCCAGTCAGCCATCCTCATCCGCCTTTCCGATACACGCGCCACCCGTGTAACCCTGAACCATTTCGCCTCCCTGTATTCATTCGCGCCGTATTCCTGTGGTTTGACGCGCCACCAGGCCCATCCCGAGAGAGTTGAGAACCACGTCACGCGGGATGGGCCGACATCGCGAGTCAACCCGTATATTCAGTTAGAAAAGAACAAGCGGGCACAATGCCGCAAACAATCTTGTTTTTGGGCGCACTTATCCACTGTGAAGTTTTCAAAGAACAAACAGGCAGGTTGAGATCGCCTTCACGAACAAAGAAAGAAATCGAGCTGAATGCGCGAGCGTCTATCGGCCGGTCGGCTTCAGGCCCAGCGCGGAAAACGAGATACCCGAAGAGAACCGACTTCCACGCTGGTTCTGCCACGGGCTTACCGTTGCGTCGATCAGCTCGACGTAGGAACCCTCATCGAATCCGTCACCCGGGTCCGCTCGAAGAGTCACCGCGTACTCCTCACCCTTCGGCACCCGCTCACCCTCAACGGGGCGCTTCTTCATGAAGAGCTTCACCACGAACTGGGGTGCGCCGTCGAAGCCGGTCGCTACCGACTCCACGCCCGTCACGTCATCCGTACGCATCTTCATCTGGGGCGCTTCGGTGATCATCAGCTTGTATCCGGTCAGGTTCACGGGGATGTTCTTCATGCTTGCTCCTGGTCGGTGAGTAGGCGGTGGCCTAGGCCACCCGCTTTTCTCTTGATTGAGACATCTTGTGTTGTGTGTCCACTATGGCAGGTGGCCTAGGCCACCGTCAAGCCGGTTTGCTGCTCCAAAAGAGTGAATCCCCAGGACTGTTAGCTTCCTGGGGATTCACCATCTGGCTGGATTGCTAGTCGAGGAGCCAGGACGTCGAGGCCCAGTGGTTCGCTGGGCGGACCGATTCGCCGTACTCGATCACCACGCCGTCCTCAGTCCACACGGTGTTTCGTCCAGCCAGGACGGGTGAGCCGATGGGAACACCCAGCGCCTCGCTGTCCTCCGTCGTCGCCGTTCGTGCCGACTTGTCATCGCGTCCGCGTGCGATGACCAGGTTTGCGGTTTGCTCGAGATACGCAGCAGTTCCGCCCTTGATTCGTTCCGTCGTGAGCAATGCCGGTGCGGTCTCCGCATGGGAGGCGTCGAACCACGAAGTCGAGAGCGAGATCGGACTATCGCCTCTATACGTCACGCGCACGCGACGGATCAGGTCTCGACCCTCATCGATGCCGAATACGTCCGCAAGGTAAGCGGATGCGGCAGCGAGGGAAGCTTCGGTGATCTTGGCGTACTCGTCGGGCCCGTAGATCTTCCCGGTGCGCCGTGCGCGCGCGAAACGATCCTGTGGCGACTCTGGACGTAGTGCCGCAGCGCGAACGATGGTCCCGACACCCTGAATGGACTCAACGAGACCATCAGCCCGTAGCGCCGCGAGAACCTTGGTGGCGGTAGATCTGGAGACCTCCCAGTCCACCACAATCTGACGCTCAGACGGGACAGAAGCCCCGGGCGCGAGCGTGCCATCGATGATCTGATTTCGGATGTGTTCCAGCACCTGTAGATAGGGCGGCACTGGTCGGTCAATTACTGGTGACACTTCTCTTCCTCTCTCTCGGCCGCCCGGAACGTTGGTGGCTTCTGGCGTAGGCCACCACGAACATATCACCTGGTTGTCTGTCCTCTCAGCCAAGGAGATCTACGCCTCAGGCCCCGCACCGCTGGTGTGTTCAGAGTTTCTTTACTTCATCAAGCGCGGCCCCCGGCTCACGCCGGGGGCCGCTGGCCGCTCCGACCACCCCGGCATGCGGCCTGGCGGCCGGTCCGGCGCGGCCGGGCGGCCAGGACTCAGGGATTGAGCAGAGGGACGCCCGAAGAACACGGGCAGAGGGCGTGACGTGCTGGCCGACGTGGACCAGTTGTGCTGCTCGGTGGGTGGAGCAGTCCCACGGAGCGCGAGGGTGGTCGCCGTGGCAGAGCTGGTCCAGGCGCTCCGGCTGCCGCCCTATGGACAACGCGACTCGCTGCGCGAATCGAGTTGACCACAGGTTGCCACTGAGAGATCGGTCCCGTGCCGCGGTCGTCACCGGTCGTCGGGCTGGACCGCGTGAAACTGCCCGCTGCTCGGGAGCGGGTTCGCGTGCAGAAGAGATGCCCTCGCCGGGCAGGCAGATCAACAGGATGAGGGAAGGGGCAAGCCGGTGCCGGATGGGAAGGTGGTCCCGAAGTCCTCATCCCACCGACCTCCCCAAGGGCTATCAGCCGCGTCAAGGGGGCAGACCGCAGAACCCTCACCAAGGTCTCCCGGTGCCCCCTTGACACGACTGATCGGGCTGACGCCAGGTCGGCGGGATGAGGACAGCGGCTCCCTCTGCTGTACAGCAGCGAAGTACAGCAACGCCACCGAACGCGGATGACCTTCGCTGCCCGTTAACGACCCTCGATCGACCGCAATGACCATGAACGACCGTGGCGCCAGTAGTTCGCATCGAGAAGGTCCGGGGTTCGATTCCCCGCAGCTCCACTCGATTCGGGGTGAGTTGTGTCAATGCTTTGCATTGACCGGCTCACCTCGTTTTTTTGTTTGGGGGTGTAACCCCCAAGCCCCACCCGGGTGGCTTCGCCCCCGGACCCCCGGCTCGGCTCGGCTTTGCCCTTGGGCCTGCGGCTCGGCTCGGCTTTGCCCTTGGGCCTGCGGCTCGGCTCGGCTTTGCCCTTGGGCCTGCGGCTCGGCTCGGCTTTGCCCTTGGGCCTGCGGCTCGGCTCGGCTTTGCCCTTGGGCCTGCGGCTCGGCTCGGCTTTGCCCTTGGGCCTGCGGCTCGGCTCGGCTTTGCCCTTGGGCCTGCGGCTCGGCTCGGCTTTGCCCTTGGGCCTGCGGCTCGGCTCGGCTTTGCCCTTGGGCCTGCGGCTCGGCTCGGCTTTGCCCTTGGGCCTGCGGCTCGGCTCGGCTTTGCCCTTGGGCCTGCGGCTCGGCTCGGCTTTGCCCTTGGGCCTGCGGCTCGGCTCGGCTTTGCCCTTGGGCCTGCGGCTCGGCTCGGCTTTGCCCTTGGGCCTGCGGCTCGGCTCGGCTTTGCCCTTGGGCCTGCGGCTCGGCTCGGCTTTGCCCTTGGGCCTGCGGCTCGGCTCGGCTTTGCCCTTGGGCCTGCGGCTCGGCTCGGCTTTGCCCTTGGGCCTGCGGCTCGGCTCGGCTTTGCCCTTGGGCCTGCGGCTCGGCTCGGCTTTGCCCTTGGGCCTGCGGCTCGGCTCGGCTTTGCCCTTGGGCCTGCGGCTCGGCTCGGCTTTGCCCTTGGGCCTGCGGCTCGGCTCGGCTTTGCCCTTGGGCCTGCGGCTCGGCTCGGCTTCGCCCTCGGGCTTGCGGCTCGGCTTTGCCCTCGGGCCGTCAGGCCCTGGTTGGTTTCGCCCTTGGGGTCCTCGGCCGAGTTGGTTCCGCCCCCCCGGGGGTGGCCGTGGCGGCTTGGGGTCGGTGGGGGCAACGGCTAGGCGGCCTCGATTGAGCTCGGCCAGGCGTTTCCTTATTCGTCAGCGTGGCCGGGGGCGTGCTGGCAGGGCAGCCGCCGAGCTGGCCCGCGGCGGGATCCTCACAATTGTGATCACCGCCGTCCACCGCGCTCCGAGGCGCTGGAGCTCACGTGCGACGGCGCCCCGTCATCGCGGACACGGTTTGTCGATACACGGCACAGGTTCTCCGGGCGGTGAGCGCATGTCGGCGATACCCACGCTTTATCGGGAACCGGCTTGAGCGATCGTGATCGCGATTTCAGCGGGCAAAGCGTTGAGAAGGATGAGGATGCCTGCGATGCCTACGATCCAGCGCAGCATGTCGCGAGAGCCGGAATCCAGACGGCGTTGCCAACGTTCGAGGCGCTCGCGTAGCTGTTCGCGCATGATCACCCCGGCGAGATAGAGCGCGATGCCGGGCAGGATCATGATCACCACATAGGCGCCCAGCAGGGAAAGCCATGCGACTGCTTCCAGTTCGGCGGAGGTCATGATGCCGATTGCGCCGAAGTACGGCACCGCCGTATAGAACTCGAATAACCATGTCCCCAACCCGAGCAGCATCATCGACCGGACGGTGACCGTCCGCTCCCGCATGGAAGTGCGATCGGGGTTTCGATCGGGAATGAACCAGCTTCCAGCGAACAACGCGACGCCGATGCCTGCCTGCACCCATGCCGACACGGTGGGATCGATGGTATGGACGATCGTGCCTAGGCCGAGCATGAGCAGCACACCGAGCGCGAAGTACGAGACCGCGACCGTGCCCAGATAGGTGCTCAGCAGAAGAACGGATCTGTGCGGCCGGGCGAGCATCAGGTAGATCGTGACGCCGATGACCGCAGGGCTGAGCATGTCCAGTGCCGCCAGACCCAGCACGGCGATCACGGTCACCACGGACATGCGCGGTTCCCTTCATCTCAGAGGCGGGGACGAGACATGCGCGCTTGACCAATATGTCATCGGCGACACCATCGATTGGCGGTCTTCGAGACGATCGTGACAGTGGGCTCGGCGGCGTGCTGTGTGCTGCCACCAACATGTCCCTGCGGCGCGATGCCGAATCCGCCTTTCCCAGGGCGGTGTTGAGCGCGCTGCGAAAGAAGCAGCGATGTCGACAATGGGGGTACAAGAGACGCCATCCCGTGCAACGCTTCTCCTGCGCGGCGCCTTCGCCGTGTCCAGGGGCGACCACACCAGGAGTCGTCGGAGCGCGGGGATCAGCCGGGGTGGCACACCGTGAGGCGAAATAGAGCGGGCGGGATCCTCATTGCGATGGCGCTTGTGGTTGCCGGTTGCGGTTGGGCAGGTCCGGATTCCATCGAGGAGTTCGTTGCGGAGACGGTGCCCGAGCAGTCCCGTGGGATCCTGATCGCGGCGCAGAGTGATGAACTCACCGTGTGTCAGGGTTGGGGCTTCGCCAACGAGGAAGACCAGGTCCCATTCGGATGCGACACAGTCGTAGACGTGATGTCGATGACCAAGCAGTTCACCGCCGCCGCCGTGCTCAAGCTCCAGATGCGCGGCGAACTGAGCGTCGACGATCCGATCAGCGACTATTTCGATCACGTGCCGGTGGACAAACGTGCGATCACCGTGGAGCACCTGCTGACCCATACCTCTGGGCTGGCCGGAGGCCTCGGCGACGATTACGAGCCCGTCATGCGGGACGAACTGATCGATCGAGCCATGGACTCGACGTTGCAGTCGGCACCGGGGACCGTCTATGCGTATTCGAATCTCGGCTACAGCCTGCTTGCCGCCATCGTCGAAATGGCTTCCGCCAGCGGCTATGAGGCGTTTCTAGTCGAACACCTATTCACCCCGGCGGGCATGACCTCGACCGGCTATGTGCTCCCCGACTGGAATCAGGCTGACATCGCCATCGAGTACGACGCAGACGATGCCGCCCAAGGCAGGCCGACGGGGCGCCCTTGGGCTGAGGACGGGCCGTACTGGAATCTGCGGGGCAACGGCGGTTTACTCTCCACCGCGCGTGACATGTTCCGATGGCACGTCGCACTGCTCGAAGACGATGTCCTAAATCAGGATGCGAAGTCGCAGCTGTTCGAGCCGCATGTCCGCGAGGAACCCGAGGATACGCACTACGGCTATGGCTGGGTCATCACCGAGTTGGACGGTCAGACGGCCGCATGGCACAACGGAGCGAACGCCAACGCATACGGTGAGATCGCGCGCACACCCGACGGCCGGGCCATGGTGTTCTGGATCAGCACGCAGGCGATCAGCGATCAAGGGCAGTGGGACTTCGAAGAACTCGGCCCCGAGCTGACCGAAGGTACGTTCACGAGACTTCTCTAGCGCTCGAGTCGCAGGCGGGGCAGCCCGAGGCTTCAGTCGATGGGCCGGGACGAGCGGGACGATGCCGAAACATGAACGACGCAGGCCTCTCGATGAGGCCGGACAGTGTCGTGCATCAGCCCCGCCCGAAACTAATCGAGGAGCTCGACGTAGCCCTGTGTCCCGTTCACCCGGATTCGCTGACCGTCGCGGATCAGCCGAGTGGCGTGCTCGACCCCCACCACGGCGGGCAGGCCGTACTCACGGGCGATCACTGCGCCGTGGGTCATCCGGCCGCCTACCTCGGTCACCAGGCCCTTGATCCCGATGAAGAGCGGCGACCAACTCGGGTCGGTGAATGCGGTGACGAGGATGTCGTCCGGTTCTAGATCGGCCTCCGTCATCTCCAAGACCACGCGGGCCCGTCCTTCGACGGCTCCGGTGGAGACCGGTAGACCGATCAACGCGCCTGCGGGCAGGTTGTCGCGGCGATAGGTGCCCGCCAGAGCCTCGCCATCCGAGGTGAGGACCCGTGGTGGCGTCAGCGCTCGATACGACTCGAACGCCTCCCTACGGCTGTGAATGAGCGCCTGATCCACCTCGCCGGTGCGCACGACCTCCTGCAACTCCTCGAACCTCAGGAAATAGGCGTCCGCCTGTTCGTGAAGCACGCCTGCTCGCACCAGCCGGTCGGCCTCGGCCAGGAGAGCGCGTTTGTAGATGAAGTAGCGGCTGACCATGCCGTACTTCGGGTACTCCCGGTAGCCCACGAAGGTGCGGAGTCGGTCGATCATCCGCTGGGTCTCCTCGGCTTTGTTCTCGTCGTCCGGCAAGGCGCGCAGGCGTTCCAGAAGGTTTTGTTCCTTCTGTTTCGCCTGCTGCAGGCCCTGCTCGAAGCGCTGTCCTCGGGCGCCCCGCTCGAAGTTGTCGATGTTGCCGAGGATCAGCGGCACCAGGGCGCTGGGTTGTTCGCTCCAACGCGGCCGGGTGATGTCGATCTCGCCGACACAGCGCATCCCATAGGCGTCCAGATAACCCCGGATGGCGGTCAACGACTCGGGTCCACCGACCAGCCCCGCCAGCTCCGCGGCGAAGTCGTCGTGCTCGACGGTCCGGAGGAAGGCCACCACCGCCGGATACGGCCGGATCGCATCTGCGACGTCCAGCAATGCCAGGCCCATCTCCGAGGTGATGTTGTTCGGCGCGGACTGGATGAGCGTGTCGGCGGCGTTGTCCTCGCCCAGCCATGCCTGGAGATTGTCATTCAGCCACCAGGTCGCCTCCACCACCGCCAGGATCACCCGATGGCCGAGCGGGTCGAACACGACACGCTGCAACTCGCCGAGATCGGCGCGGATGAAGTCGAACAGCTCCGGTCCCGACCGCGTCTGGATGTCGCGGCCTGCGGCAGCCGTGGATTCCCGGCCGCGCTGGATCAACCCGGTGACGATGGCCGGATCCGTTTCGAGCGGATCGGTGGGCTGGTTGGTACCCGGACCGACGGGCGCGCCGCCCTCATTCGGCGGGATGAAGTCGCCCCGATCGAGGACCGTTTGCAGGGCATCCGTGATCAGTGGATCCGACTTTCCGAGCGCATCGAGGAGTCCGTCGCGACTCGCGGGCGAACCCAAGGCTGTGGTGACATCGACGAACAACCTGCCCGCCGCCTCGGCCATCCGCCGTGGCGTCGTCAGCTGCCAGAAGGACAGACCCAGCGGTTTGATCGGGTCGGTCATCATCTGCTGATGGCCGACCGAGACATAGACGTGGTTGGATTCGTCCCCGCTCTCCGGGATGGGGAACAGCGTGGTGATCGGACGGCTCTGCACGATTTGGAACTCGCCGTCGGTCAGACACCACTCGATGTCCTGCGGGCGGCCGAAGTGCGTCTCGATCCGCCTGCCCAACTCAACGAGTCTGACCGCCTGCACGTCGGTGAGCGTCGGTTCCCGTTGCCGATCGACGGCTAGCGCTTCTTCCCGCGTGCCGCCTGCCGGTATCGCCCGCACCGTCAATCGTTTGGCGGCGATCGTCTTATCGAGGACCACCCCGTCGCGCACCCGGTAGACATCCGCGTTCACCACTCCGGATACCAGGGCCTCCCCTAGACCGAAGCCGGCTTCCACGGTGGCGACCCTGCGGTTGGACGTGACGGGGTCGGCGGTGAACAGGATTCCTGCGACGTCGGAGACGACCAGTCGTTGCACCACCACGGCCAGGCGAACCTCGCGGTGGTCGAAGCCGTTGCGCAGCCGATAGGTCACGGCCCGCTCGGTGAACAGCGAAGCCCAGCAGCGGCGGACATGGTCGAGGATCGAACTCGCACCCATGACGTTGAGGTAGGTGTCCTGCTGGCCCGCGAACGAGGCTGTGGGTAGATCCTCGGCCGTCGCGCTGGATCGGACGGCGTAGGCGGCCGCCGCACCGAATCGATCGAGCGGCCCAGTGATCGCCGCCGCGAGATCGGCCGGGATGGGGGTCTGCTCGATGCTATTGCGGATTTCGGCACTGAGGGTGCGAATCATGCCCCGATCGTCGGATTTCATGCCTGCAAGTCGATCGAGGAGATTCTCGATTCCCGGGGCTTCCGCCATGATTCGCCGGAAGGCATTCGTCGTCACGCAATAGCCTGCGGGAACGCTGATGTCCGCCATTCGGGAAAGTGATCCTAGGTGAGCTGCCTTACCGCCGACCAGCGCGACCTGCGAAGGGTTGATCTCCGCAAGGTCCAGCACATAGTCAGCGGACGGTGAAGAACTCGTTGGATTGTGTTGCGAATCAAGCATTCTGCTACTTCCCCCTGAGGTTTCCGGTGGTGGCCGAAGGATTGTGCGGCATGACCCGGGCCTTGCCGCAAGACCCGGGGTGCGCTATAAATTGAAAGTGGCAGGGAGGGCGATTTCCTGCCATTCGACTTCCTTCGCTTCCGTGAATTCCAGTTCATCGCCCTCGTGCGTCGATCTCGGTGGCGGGCTACTCGGCCGACGGGTATGGATGCAACGGTCGTGTCGTCGCCGGTGAACCGGGGAGCCTCCAGGCGGGCAGGGAAAGCAAGGTCTCGGAGATGCGCGTGACCGACCCAGACAGCCCCGACGGTTCGCGTTGCTTCGGCGCTACCCGGTGCTGGGGTTCTACGTACTGCTGCTGGTGGTCAGTTGGCCGCTGCAGATCATCGGCGGACCGCATGCCATGGTGGCGATCGTGCTGGTCGGGCCGAGTGCCTGCGCCTTCCTCCTGACACTGGCCGTCGACGGGCGAGTAGGCGTTGTCGCGTCGACTGCTGATCTGGAAGGCGGCCGGCCGGTGGTACCTCGTCGCGTTCGGAGTGGGCGGCTGTGTGCTCGGGGCGGCCTACCTGGTCACCGCAGTGTTCTTCCCAACAGAAGTGGTCCTACCACCGATGTCGGTGCTGGTGTCGGTCCCGATCAATCTCGTGCTGATCTTCGTGCTCGCGGTCTGGGCGAGGAGTTCGGTTGGCGCGGCTTTGTGCTGCCGCGGTTACAACAGCGGCACGGCCCGGTGGTCGCCAGCGGGCTGACCGGTGTGCTGTGGTTCGGCTGGCATGTTCCGCTGATCGTCACCGGAAATGACCTCTGGTTGCCGATTCTGCTGGCGTTCTTCCTCGGGATACTGGGCGACTCGGTGATCTACACCTGGCTGTTCAACCGAACGGGCGGCAGCGTTTTGCTGGTAGCCCTCACGCTGCGGGCAATACCTGGGGTGGTCACCTCTACCAGTCGACCTTCGCCTTTGACCCACCCGGCCCGTTGTTCTTCGACATCCTGCGCCAGACGACCTATCTGATGCTGGGCATCACGGTGCTCGTCTCGACGTCGGCCCGGCTGGGCGTTCGGCGCTGACACCGGTGAAGCGGTTGACACTGGTGAAGCGGTTGACCCCGGTGAAGCGGCATGCCTCGAAGAGCTCGGGCCGGCTCAGTGTTGCGGCGTTTCCGGCGGCGCGACCGGCAGCCACACGGTGACGATGAGCCCACCTGCGGGTCGGGCCTCGATGTGCACCGTTCCGTCGTGTGCCCTGGTGATGCTCTGCACGATCGCCAGGCCGAGGCCGACGCCTGCGTGATCGTTGTCGTGCACCCGTTCACTGCCGCGTTGGAAGGGCTCCAGCAGCGTCGAGAGCAGCGCAGGGGAGAGCATGTTGCCGGTGTTCTCGACGCGCAGCACCGCCGCACCCTGCCGGACATCGGTGTGCACCGAGATCATGCCGTCGGCGGGCAGGTTGTGGACGATGGCGTTCTGCACGAGGTTCGTCGCCACCCGCAGCAACAGCCCCGCCGAGCCGATGGTCCTGGCCGGTTCGCCGGTGACGTCGAGGGTGATGCCGCGTTGTTCGGCGAGCGGGAGCAGCGTCTCCACGGCCTCGTCCGCCATCAGCGACAGATCGACGACCTCACGGGCGAAGGATCGTCGGTCGGACCGACTGAGCAGCAGTAGCGCCTCGGTCAGCTCGATCGCTCGGGTGTTGACGGTGCCCAGCCGCGCGATCAGTGCGTCCACGTCGCGATCCGGGTCGTTACGCGCCACCTCCAGCAGGGTGTGCGAGATGGCCAGCGGTGTGCGCAGCTCGTGGGAGGCATTCGCGGCGAACCGCTGTTGCTCGGCGACGTGGGATTCGAGTCTGCCGAGCATGATGTCGAAGACGTCGGCGAGTTCGCTGAACTCGTCCCTGGAGCCGGGCATCGCGATCCGGTGGGACAGCGATCCGCTCGCGGCCAGCCTGGCGGCGACTCCGATGCGATTCAGCGGCGCGAGCATCCGCCCGGCCAAGAACCAGCCTCCCACCACCCCGACCACGAGCAGGAACAGCAGCACCAGGGTCGCGGCCGGTGTGAAGGCACGCAGCAGATCCGTTTGGTTGGGCACGAAACCGTCGGTGAGGTGGATTGCCTCATCCGGGACATAGCGGAGTAGGAACAGCCAGACGGCGGCCAGCAGCATGGCGCCGGTCAGGAGCAGGAAACCGGCGTAGCTGAGGGTGAGTTTCAGCCGGACGCTCATGCCGGGCGGTCTATACACGCCGACCGTCCGTGGTCGTCGAGCCGTCGATGTCGGTATCGATCCGATAGCCGACCCCGGGGACGGTGGCGATCAGCCACGGTTCACCCAGGCGTTTGCGCAGCGAGGAGACCGTGATCCGGACGGCGTTGGTGAACGGGTCGGCGTTCTCATCCCAGGCCCGTTCCAACAGCTCTTCCGCGCTGATCACCCCGCCCTCGGCGCCGACGAGCACTTCCAGCACGGCGAACTGCTTGCGGGTGAGCGCGACGTATCGACCGTCGCGGAAGACCTCCCGCCGGAACGGATCCAGCCGGAGCCCGGCGATCTCCCGCACGGGGGGACGGGCGTGCACGCGCCGACGATCCAGCGCCCGCAGCCGCATCACCAGCTCGCGGAGCTCGAAGGGTTTGGTGAGGTAGTCATCCGCGCCGAGCTCGAAACCGGATGCCTTGTCGTCGAGCCGGTCGGCCGCGGTGAGCATCAGGATCGGGATGCCGCTGCCGGAGGCGACGATCCACCGGGCGACCTCGTCGCCGGAGGGGCCGGGGATGTCGCGGTCGAGGACCGCGAGGTCGTAGGAGTTGACGCCGAGCAGTTCCAAGGCCGTGTCGCCGTCGCCCGCGATGTCGGCTGCGATCGCCTCCAACCGCAGGCCGTCCCGAACTGCCTCGGCCAGGTAGGGCTCATCCTCGACAACCAACACGCGCATTCGGGAAGCCTACGGACCTGGGCATATCGCCGGCATATCCAAAACTGGATACGCCGTGGGAACCGGCGACGACCTTCGCTGAGTGCCATGAATTACCGCACCCCTGCCAGCACCGTGGTACCTCGCCGCCGTCGACACCTCGCCATCGGCATCGCGCTTGCGATCGCCGTCCTCGGGCTGATCGCCGCGCAGTGGTTTCGTCCGGTCCTCTCCTCGTCTCTCGCCGCGAGCACTTCGATGGGCGGCGTGGTCGAGGAGGGCGAACAGCTCTCCGTCTTCGACGAGCAGGCGCCTGCGGTGACGAAGCTCGATCCGGATCTCCTCGCCGCCGTACGCCAGGCCGCGACGGACGCCGCCGCCGATAACGGGATCACGTTCCAGGTCACCAGTGGTTGGCGTTCCCCGGAGTATCAGGAGCAACTGCTGAAGGACGCCATCGACGAGTACGGCTCTGCGGAGGAGGCGGCGCGGTGGGTGGCGACGCCGGAGACCTCGGCGCACGTATCGGGGGATGCGGTGGATATCGGCCCGTATGACGCCATCGACTGGTTGGTCCGGCACGGCGACTCCTATGGGCTGTGCCAGATCTACGGCAACGAATCGTGGCACTTCGAGTTGCGCCCCGAAGCGGCGACGCAGGGCTGCCCGCCGATGTACGCGGATCCCAGCGAGGACCCCCGGTTGTGGCAGTGACTCTCCGACGCGTGTCGCGGCTACCCCAGCCGATCCAGGCCCGCGGCTCGGCGGGCTCGCCCCACCCGCCGTGTCAGGCGGCGGCCACTCGCCACCGATGGCCGTCGGGATCGACGAAGTAACCGGCGTACTCACCGGCATCGGTCACGCTCGCCGGGGCGGTGACCTCGCCGTTGGTGGGCATCGCCGCCAGCAGGGAATCGACCTTCGCGCGGCAGACGGCCCGATGGTTGAGGACCATGGCAGGGCGGCGTTCGCGGTCGGTCTGGTCGTGTCCCGCATCCTTGGCGAGGGCCTTGTGCGGCATCAGCCCGAGCCGGGGTTTCCCGGCGGCCAGGCTGAAGTCGACGAATTTCGATCCGTAGTCGTGGTCCACGGTCAGGCCGAGTGCCTCGTAGAAGACCTTGGAGACCTCGGGGTCGGCGACGCCGAGGATGATGACGACCTCGGTCGGCCGAGGCGGATTCGCTGCGGGCCCGGTGTCCTTCTTCGTCGGCGCGGCCACTTTCCAGCTCGCGCCATCGGGCGCCTGGTAGACGCCGGAGAAGCCTCCGAACAGACCCTTCTTCGGGGCCTTGGACAGTGTTGCCCCGTTGCCGAGCGCGGCCGCGAACAGGGTTTCGACCTCGCTGGGCTGGTCGACGATGACGTTGAGCAGGTAGTCGCCCGGCGCCGAGGCCGGTGCGCCATCGGCGGGCGATGCGGCGTCGTGCAGAGTGAGTCGGCCGGCGCCGTGGAGGTCGAGTTCGACGTGCTTGCCGTGGTCGTCGGTGGTGGCGGAGAACGCGGCCTGATAGAACGCCTGTGCGGCCGCCGGTTGTTGGGTTCCGAGCGTGACTGCATCGAGCGACAGCGTCATTGTTCAGCTCCTTGAGCCCACCGAGCGCGATGCGGTGTGGGCGCGGGGTCGATCCGGACTACTGGCTGGGCGTGGCTGCTGCTCAGCGCGTCTGCTGGATGCGGATCAGGTTGCCCGCAGGGTCGCGGACGGCGCAGTCACGGACGCCGTACGGGTGCTCGGTGGGTTCTTGGACGACCTCGGCGGTGTGCTGCAATCTCTCGAAGGTGCTGTCGAGATCGGCGGTGGCCAGCAGCAACCCGGCGTAGGTGCCCTTGGCCATCATCTCGGCGATGGTCGTGCGTTCGTTCTCGGTGATACCGGGATCTGCAGCAGGGGGTTGCAGGACGATGGACGTGCCGGGTTGATCCTTGGGGCCGACGGTGATCCAGCGCATTCCCTCGTATCCGACGTCGTTGCGGACCTCGAAACCAAGGGCGTCGCGGTAGAAGGCCAGGGAGGCCTCCGGGTCGTCGTGCGGGAGGAAACTCGCATGAATCGTGATGTCCATGCTGGTGACGCTAGTTCTGGACGAGCGAGGGCGCTTCTCGATTCCTGACCGGTCTGGTCACTCGTTTCGCCACGCAGGCCGGCATGCCCTTGGTCGCGCTCGACGCCTTGGCCCGGTAGAGGCTGGGCGGGATGCCGACCAGTTCGCTGAAGCGGCTGCTGAAGGTGCCCAGCGATGAGCAGCCCACCTCGAAGCAGACCTCGGTGACGCTCAGATCACCACGCCGCAGGAGTGCCATCGCGCGCTCGATGCGCCGGGTCATCAGGTAGGAGTACGGCGTCTCGTCGTAGGCCTGTCGGAAGAGCCTACTGAGGTGTCCGGCCGACATGCCGACGCCACGGGCCAGCGCGGCCACATCCAGCGGCTGGGCGTACTCCCGGTCGATGCGGTCGCGGACACGGCGCAGCAACGCGAGGTCCTGCAGGCGATGCTGCTGCGCGGCAGAATTGCTCCTCACCCTGCGATCGTGCCATGACACACCGACGGGTCTGCGCTGTCCCGACGGGGACGCGAGAGGCCCCGACCGTGGACGAAAGACCGCTCCTCAGCGACATCCGAGACCAGTTTCGAAGGACTCGACGATTCGGCGCGCGAGCATTCCGGCTTCCGCAATCGCGACCTGGCCGGCGTAAGCCGCCTGGAACGCCTCGAAGAGTGCTGCGCCGGTCAGTGCGCGGGCCAGGGTTCGCGCTGGGAGATCTTGGGGCAGTCGCCCGGCACGGACCTCGGCCTCAAGGTAGGCCTGCACGAGCAGGGCAGGTCCCTCGGGGCCTGCCCCCAGTTGCGAGACGCTCGCTCGGTGCGCCTCCCGCAGTGCCGGGCTGCCGAAGATTGTCGCTGCCATGGGGAAACTCTCGACATAGAACTCGAGAAGGGCCTCGACGAGCTCCACAAGATTCTCTACGACGGTACGTGTGCCGACGAGATCGTCCAGATCCGGCAGGCGCGGGAGCCGCTCGCGCAGGACCGCGACGAACAGTTCCTGTTTGCTCGCGAAGTGCTTGTAGAGCAATGCTTCCGAGCAACCTGCCTCGCGCGCGATCTCGCGGGTTGTCGCCGACGTCACTCCTTTGGCGCGCATCACCTCGGCGGCCGACTTGACGATCCGATCCCGTGTGCTCATTGCCATCTTGCCCCGCATCCGTTGTGCCTTGACAGTACGACGCCCACCCTCCGATGATGGGTGAGTAAGTGATCACTCACCCCTTGGAGATGACCGTGTCGACCCTCGACATCGTCCGTTACTCGCTCTTGTTCGCGCACATCGTCGGGCTGTCGGCGATCATTGGTTCGTACATCCTTCAAATGCCATGGAAGCGGAACTTCGACTTCCTTCCGCTGGTCATCGGGGCCATCGTCGCGATCATCACGGGTTGTGGTCTGATCGCGACGCGCGAGGTGGGTGGCCTGGGAGTCGATCAGCTGAAGATGATCGTCAAGCTCGGCCTGGCGCTGGTCGTCGGCGCGCTATCGATGATCGGATTACTGCGATCGCGCCGACTTGGAAGGGCCGATGCCGATGACAGTGGCCTCAAGCCACTGCTGCTCGGCGCGGGGATGATCGCGATGGCCAATGTCATCGTCGCCTTGTTCTGGCGATGAGCCGGGCGTCGAATCGGTAGCCGATCAGCGGGGCTCGGTCAGCACGAGATCCAGCAGTCCGGGGAAGCGGGCGTCGAGATCGGCACGGCGCAGGGACAGATAGAACCTGCGGCCCTCGTGGCGCTGGAAGAGCACGCCGCTCTCGCGGAGCGCTCGCCAATGGTGGGTCTTGCTGGACTTGGGGACATCGGGCAGGACCTCGCCGCAGTACCGCTCTTCGCCGTCGGCCAGTGCGCGGGCGATGTCCAGGCGGACCGGGTGTCCCAAGGCGGCGAGAACGTCGACGAGTTCGATCTCCGCTGGGTCGGGGTGGTGCAGCACGACCATGGCGACAACTGTACGTGGATTGCGTACCGAAGCTCGTGCCGAGGGTTGACACGCCTAGTTCGACGGTACGAAGATCTCGTACCATCAACGGTACGAGATCTTCGTACCGTTTTCGATTCCGTACTCGTGAAGGACGACGCAATGACGGTGCCGCAGACAGATTCACCGACCGATGCCGAACTGGCGCGCGCCCTCGACGGCGACTTCTCCAGCAACCACGCCGAGGTCAACGGCGTCCGGCTGCACTACGTCGAAGGGGGCACCGGCGAACCGCTGCTGCTGTTGGGCGGCTGGCCGCAGACCTGGTGGCAGTGGCACAAGGTGATGCCCGCGTTGGCTCGGCGGTATCGCGTGATCGCCGTGGACCTGCGCGGGATGGGCGGCTCCACCAAGCCCGAGGCGGGCTACGACAAGAAGACGATGGCGCACGACATCCACGAGTTGATCAAGCATCTGGGATTGACGACCGCCACGCTCGCGGGCCACGACATCGGGGCCATGGTCGCGACCGCACACGCGGCGATCTATCCCGAGGCGACCACGAAGCTCGTCATCCTGGATGTGCCGCATCCGGATGAGACCTGGGCGGACATGCGGCTGCTGCCCGAGCTCGACCAGGAGGTCGACGGCACACCGACCCCCGGCCGCTACTACCTGTGGTGGTTTGCCTTCAACCAGGTCCGCGGACTACCGGAACAGCTGTTGGCGGGCCGCTCCCGAATCCTGGCCGATTGGCTCTTCGACCGCCTGGCCAAGGACCCCGCCTCGCTCGACGAGCGTTCCCGGCAGATCTATGCCCACGCCTACTCCACCGCTGACGCGGTCCGGGCGGGTAATAGCTGGTATCAGGCATTCCCGACCGACATCGTCGACGAACAGTCGTACCCGAAGCTGTCGTTGCCCATCCTGGCCCTGGGTGGCGCGCAGGCCAATTACCCCATGCTCGCCGCCGTGATGCCGAGCAAGGGCACCGATGTGCGACTGGTCGAGATCGCCGACTGCGGTCACTACCTGCCCGACGAGCAACCCGAGGCGGTCGTCGACGCCCTCACCGATTTCCTCGGCTGAGTTCGGCGAGGGCGTCGAAGACCGCTGAAGCTCGTCGGCGGCTACGGCACGATGTGCCCGGCCGCCCGGAAGAGCTCGTACCACTCGGCGCGGGTGAGCGGCACATCCGAACCCCGGGCGGCGCCTGCGACCCGCTCGGGGTTCGTCGTGCCGAGGACGACCTGCATCTTGGCCGGGTGTCGGGTGATCCAGGCCGTGGCGATCGCGATCGGCGGCACGTCGTACTGCGCGGCCAGCCGGTCGATGACGGCGTTGAGCTCCGGGTACTCCGGCGAGCCGAGGAAGACCCCGGTGAAGAAACCGGCCTGGAACGGCGACCAGGCCTGGATGGTGATGTCGTTCAACCGGCAGTAGTCGACGAGCCCGCCGCCGTCGAGGGTGACCGACTGCTGCCGGTCGAGCATGTTCGCCGCGACGCCGTGCGCCACCAGCGGCGCGTGCGTGATCGACAGCTGGAGTTGGTTGGCCACGATCGGCTGCCGCACGTACTTGCGCAGCAACTCGGTCTGGTTCGGGGTGTGGTTGGAGACGCCGAAGGCGCGGACCTTGCCCGAGGAGTGCAGCTCGTCGAAGGCGCGGGCGACCTCCTCCGGCTCGACGAGTGCGTCTGGGCGGTGCAGCAGCAGGATGTCGATGCGGTCGGTCCGCAACGCCGCCAGCGAGCCCTCGACCGACTCGATGAGGTGCTCGTAGGAGAAGTCGAAGTACGGGCCCTGTCGGACGATGCCCGCCTTGGTCTGGATGGTGATGGCGTCGCGTTCGGCGGGAGTGAGAGCCATCGCCTCGGCGAAGCGGCGTTCGCAACCGTGCTTCTCGTGGCCGTAGACGTCGGCGTGGTCGATGAAGTCGATGCCCGCATCGCGGGCGGTGCGCACGAGCTCGCGCACCTCGTCGTCGGACTTGTCGGCGATTCGCATCAGGCCGAGCACGATGTTCGGCGCCACGATGTCGGTGCCCGGGAGGGTGAAGGTCTGCACAGTGGTCCTCTCGCGAACCGTTCGAAGGGGATGACCGGGGGCGGCGGTTCCGGTCTAGCTCAGCTGTCCTTCGACAGCTCGGCGAGTTCCTCCGAGGTGAGTTCGAGTTCGGTCGCGCGGGTCGAGTCGGTGATGCTCTCGGGCCGGGAGGCGCCGGGGATGGGGAGCACGACCGGGGCCAGGGACAGCTGCCAGGCCAGGGTGACCTGCTGCGGGCTCACACCGTGCGCGTCGGCGACGCGTTGGAACGGCGCGTGCAGCCCGCCGACCTCGCTCGCGCGCTTGATGCCACCGAGCGGCGACCAGGGGAGGAAGGCGATGCCGAGGTCGGCGCAGTGTCGGAGTTCGTCCAGGCTGGAGCGGAACGCGGGCGAGAACTGGTTCTGTACCGAGACCAGCCGGCCGCCGAGTACCTCGTTGGCCTCGTCGATCTGGGCGATGGTCGCGTTGGAGATGCCGGCCATGACGATCACGCCCTCGTCGAGGAGATCCCGCACCGCGCCGATCGACTCGGCGTAGGGCACGTCCGGGTCCGGCCGGTGGAACTGGTAGAGGCCGATCGCCTCGACGCCGAGCCGCTTGGCCGAGGCCTTCGCCGCCGCCTTGAGGTACTCCGGACGCCCGTTGCGGGTCCAGGTTCCGTCGCCGGGGCGCAGATGACCGCCCTTGGTCGCGACGAGTACGTCATCGATGTCGCCGCTGTAGGAGCGCAGGGCGCGGGCGATGAGTTCCTCGTTGTGGCCGACCTCGTCCGCGTGCTGGTGATAGGCGTCGGCGGTGTCGATCAGGGTGACACCGGCGTCGATGGCGGCGTGGACGGTCGCGATCGACCGAGACTCCTCGGGCCGGTCCTCGATCGACATCGGCATCCCGCCGAGCCCGATCGCGCCGACGGTGCGGTTTCCCAGGGTGCGTTGCAGCAAGGGTGCGCCTCTCTCGTTCGAGTGATCGTCGATATCGACGGTAGGTACTCTCCAGGTAGAAGTCCAACAACTAGTTTTGCTGCGATTGAGAAGCGGTATCGATCAATGGATCTGCGTCAGATGGAATACCTCGTCGCACTCGCCGACGAGCAGCAGTTCACCCGGGCGGCGGCGGTCTGCCGCGTCTCGCAATCGGGACTCTCCGCGGGCATTCGCAATCTCGAAGGCGAACTCGGCACGCCGCTGTTCACCCGCACCACCCGTCGGGTGGAGCCGACGGACGCCGGCCTCGCACTGCTGCCCTTCGCCCGCACGATGCTCGCCCAGGTCGCCGCAGGGCGGGACGCGGTCATCCGGGCGACCCATGCGCTGGCGGGCCGGCTGCGGGTCGGGGCCGAGCAGTGTCTCGGGGTGGTCGACGTGCCGCCGTTGCTCGAACGGTTCCATCGCCGTTATCCGTTGGTGGATATCCACTTCACCCAGTCCGGATCGCACGATCTCGCAGGTCAGGTGCGCGCCGGTGAACTCGATGTCGCGTTCGTCGCGACCACCGAGCATCTGGCGACGGTCAACCCGGTCGAACTCGGCAGGCGAGCGATCGTGCTGCTGGTGCCTGCCGAACACCCGTTGGCAGGCCGGTCGGATGTCGAGTGGGCCGAGCTGCGCGATCGCGAGTTCATCGACTTCCGGACGTCCTGGGGAGTGCGCTCGCTCAACGAGGCGGCCTGTGCCGCGCATGGTGTCGGGCGTCGGGTCCGCTGCACCGTCGACGACATCCACACCCTGCTCGATCTGATCCATCGCGGGCTGGGCATCGCCCTGGTGCCGCAGCATGTCGCGGCCAAACCGCAGGCCGCCGGTCTGGTCACCATCCGGTTGCCCGCCGCGACCTCACCACAGTGGATCGTCTCGGCGATCACCTCGAATCAGGCCGAGGCTTCGGCATCCCGGCTGTTGGAGTTGGTCGGCGGCGAGCGTTCGTCGACCAACGAGGTCATGCCCACGACTACCACGGTCACATCCTGACCCCAGGCACTCGGTGGCTGTGATCGGCGTCGGCCGATGGGTACCTTGTGTTGATCGATCGAATGGGGCGATCGACTCCGTGTGGACTCCTCTCGATGTGGCGGGCGAGGGGAATCGGCCACGCCGATGCCGGGGTTCCCGCAGAAGGCGTAGTTCGGTTGGCCGTCGTACCCGGCGATCTGGGGCGGTCTTGCGAGCGGTGGGGGATATGCGATGACGCAGAAGGAGAGGCCCGGATGAGGATCGTCGTGGCCGGTGGCACCGGAATCCTCGGTCGGGCAATCTGCTCCGAGGTCAGGGCCGTGGTCCCCGATGCGGAACTGCTGATCGGCACGCGTAGGAGCGGCGCCTCGGACGGCCTCGCGGGTGATCTCGGCCCGCAGGCACGCATGGTGTCACTGGATGTACGTGACTCGGTGTCCATTCGGGATGCGGTCGCGGGCGCGGATCTGGTGATAGTCGCGGTTGCTCAGAGCGCGCCGCTCGTCCAGCGGATCTGCCTCGAATCCGGTGTGCACAGCGTGGACGTCGGGGTCCAGCCGGAATTCGCGGCGCGGGTGCGGGAGCTGGATCGACCGGCCACCGACGCCGGACTCGCCGTTGTCGCCATGGCCGGGCTCTTCCCCGGACTCTCCGGCCTCGCGGTTCGGGAGGCGGTCGACGGTTGCGACGCGATCGATGGCGTCGATGTCTTCTTCAGACAGAACACCAACGCTCGGGTCGGCCGGGCGGGGACCATCGACATGCTGGAGATCGTCTCAACTCCGGTACGGCGCGAACGGGCCCCGGACCGTGGTTCGCGCGCAGAGCAGGGCATGCGGCTGATCGAGCATCCCGAACGCGGGGTCGTGGCCGCCGGCCTTGGACTCGCCGACGTCGAATACCGGACGGCCTGGAACAGCCGTGCCTTCAACTCGCTGGTCGCGGGGCTGATAGCACTCCGGGTGCTACCTCGGTTCGCGCCGCAGATCGCGGGTCTGGCCAAGCATGATCCGGCGAAGGCGGAGGACGTCGAGCTGTGGGTGCGGGCGCGAGGTGTGTCCGAGGGGCGGCCGGTGCAGCGTCTCGTGCGCCTTTCCGCCGTCTCCGATTACGGCGCTACAGCGGGGGTGGCTGTCGCGCTCGGCATTTTTGCCCTGCGCGGGGAGATCACCGGAGCCGGTGTGCCCTTCCAACTCACCACGTTGAGCAGCGTGATCGCTGGGATGCGGGATGGTCTCGTGGTGTCCGAGTCCGATTGAGTATCGGCCGCTCGCGTCGTCGATAGCGGTGTCGGGACGGGCAGGTCGCGGCCGACTTGTCACCTTTGGTTGACGCCTTGAGGTGTGTCAACCTAGGATGACAACATGGAGATCGATCAGATCGTGTCGTTGACCAAGGCAGCCAACGGCGATGACCCGATCGTCGGGCTCGGCGCGGCGGCCGAGGTGCGTCGCGAGATGGAACGCCTGGAGGCGGTGCTCGTCCGGCGGGCCCGCGTGCAGGGGCACACCTGGGCGTCGATCGCCACCGTATTGGGCATCAGCAAGCAGGCCGTGCACAAGAAGTACGGCGGCCGCAGCCTGTTCCGCGAGCAGGACTAGGAACTCCCTTCTACTTCGAAGGCATCCGACCTGGGGGATGCCTTGATTCGTGCTGCCCGAATTCGCGCCACAGGCGCCTTCATCGATTGATCCGGGAGAGGATCGATGGCCGAGCAACGAAGCACTCAACAGGCGATCGCCCTAGCGGTCGCCGCCAATCTGCCCGTGATCATCTGGGGCGCACCCGGTACCGGCAAGACCTCGTCGGTTATCGCGCTGGGCCGAGACCTCGGCCTGCCGGTCGAGGTCGTCGTCGGCTCGCTGCGGGAGCCCAGCGACTTCCTGGGACTCCCGGTGCTCCGCGAGGGCAACACCTACTTCGCCCCACCGCGTTGGGCCCAACGGCTCGCCGAGTCGGGCACCGGACTGCTCTTCCTCGACGAGCTGACCACGGCGCCGCCCGCCGTGCAGGCCGCGATGCTGCGGATCATCCTCGAACGCACCGTCGGCGACCTCGAACTGCCGCCACAGGTCCGCATCGTGGCGGCGGCCAACCCGCCGGAACACGCAGCAGACGGCTGGGATCTGTCCGCGCCATTGGCGAACCGGTTGATCCACCTCGACTGGACGGTCGACGCCGCTGTGATCGCCGAGGGCTTCACCAGCGGGTTCCGGGTTCCCGAACTCGTGACCGCCCAGCCGCCCACCGCAGCCGCGATCGCCCGGGCCCGATCGCTGGTCGGAGCGTTCCTACGGGTACGCCCCGAACTGGTGCTCGCGGTGCCGGACAACCCGGACACCGCAGGCCGCAGCTGGCCGAGCCCGCGAAGCTGGGAGCTGGCGGCCCGCGCCATCGCCGCCAGTTCCCAGAGCGGGGCAGCCGAGGAGGTACGGGCCGAGTTGGTACTGGGCGCGGTCGGAGACTCGGCGGGCTTCGAGCTGCTGTCCTGGCTGCGCAACCTGGACCTGCCCGATCCTCGGGAGCTGCTGGCTGATCCGGCTGCACCACTGCCCGACCGCGTCGATCGATTACACGCACTACTCGGTGCATTGGTCGCCCATGTCAACACGGAGGGCGATGTGGCGGTGTGGGAAGGGGCCTGGGCCGTGATCGCCAGAGTCGCCCGCAAGGCACCGGATGTGGCCGCGAGCGCTGCTCGCGCCCTGGCCGCACAACGACCCGCAGGCGCGCAGCTCCCCAAGACCATGCTGGAACTCGCCCCGATCCTGCGGGCCGCCGGGCTACTCACATGACGCCGGACGTGGAACACACCGAACAGATCATGGTCCGCTTCGGCGCGGCCCGACTGTGGGCGGCGCATCGCGCG
Source organism: Actinoalloteichus hymeniacidonis (assembly GCF_014203365.1). Lineage (NCBI taxonomy): Bacteria > Bacillati > Actinomycetota > Actinomycetes > Pseudonocardiales > Pseudonocardiaceae > Actinoalloteichus > Actinoalloteichus hymeniacidonis. The sequence continues at coordinate 5,620,544 of NZ_JACHIS010000001.1, read as the reverse complement.
CCGTACCTGGCCTCGGCGCTCTTCGCCCTCCGGCCCGTGCCCATCGCCTCGGCCATCGCCGATTCGGGTGGTGTGCCGGTACCCGATCCGGAATTCCGGGCCTTCCCGGCCGACAGCCGGTGGAATGTGCATCTGGAGGCCGGCACCACGCTGGCCACTCCGATCGCGGAGATCGGCTGGTGGCTGCTGCACCACGTGGGACACCTAGTTCGATCGCACGCGATGCGCTCGCCAGTGCGCGACACCGACTCCGGGAACACCCATGCCGCAGGCGAAACCGGGACGCCCGAAGCGCAACGCTGGAACCAGGCCGCCGACGCCGAGATCAACGACGACCTGATCGCCGAGGGCCTGACCGGGCCTGCGGGCGTGATCTCACCGGTCGAGCTGGGTCTGCCGAGTAACCGCATGGCCGAGGAATACCTGCCCATGTTGGACGTGCTCGCCGAGGCGATGGGCCGAGGCGGCCGGACGTTGGCCGAGGCTGTCGACTGCGGCAGCGCCGCCGACGGTAGGCCTCGCGACTATGAGGACTCCGGTTCTGGCGATGGACCCACCGAATTGGACCGCGATCTACTGCAACGGATGATCGTCGCGGGAATCCGGGATCGAGTCAGCGCGCGCAGCGCGGTGCCCGGAGGTTGGCAACGGTGGGCCGAACAACGCGTGTCCGCTGCGGTGAATTGGCGGACCCGGCTGCGGGCGTTGCTTCGCCGTGGCCTGGCCACCAGCACGGGCAAGGTGGATTTCAGCTATCGCAAGGCATCTCGCCGAGCCGCTGCCTATCCCGAGGTGGTGCCGCCCGCGATGATCGCCCCGGTGCCCGACACCGTGGTGGTCGTCGACACCTCCGGCTCGGTGACCACCCCCGTCTTACAGCGGCTACTCGCCGAGATCGACGCCATCATCAACGGCGTCACCGGTCCGCACCGCAGGCTGCGGGTGCTGTGTTGCGACGTTCGGGCGCATCCGGTGCAATCGGTGCGCTCCGCAGCGGAGATCGAGCTTCTCGGTGGTGGCGGCACCGACATGAGCGCCGGAATCGAGGCGGCGGTGGCTCTGCGGCCGCGCCCCGACCTCGTGGTCGTGCTCACCGACGGCGTGACCGACTGGCCGCAGCGTCGCCCCCGTCCACCCGTCGTGGTGTGTCTGATCGGGTCGGACGGCCGGGCGCCGGACTGGGCGGCCACCGCCCGAATCCCAGCGGAAGGACCGGCATGACCATCGGATTCTTCGACGGCCCAGAACCGGAGCCGGAGCCGGAGCCGGAACCCGAGGGAAACCGCGGGCACCGCGAGGGGCCGCCGACCCCGGAACCGCTGCCGCAATGGCAGGACCAGGGCTTCTCCATCGCCGAGGCCAGAGGGTGGATTGCCGAGAGCTTCGTGATCGACGAAGCCCGACGCTGGCAGCACGCAGGCGTCTACACCCCGACGGCCGCGCGGGAATGGCGAACCGTCGGCGCGTCCCCGTACACAGTGCAGGAGTGGCTGCGCGCCGGATTGACCCCTCGGGAGGCCGTTCAGTGGTCCGAGCTGGGCTATTCCGCCCAGGAGGCTGCGGATCGGCATCGTGCGGGCGAGACTCCTCGGCCGCGAGGGTTGTTGTACCGCCTGACGCACCGTCGACGGCCTGCGGGCGGAGCCGACCTCGATTCGGAACAGGCTTCGACGTTGCGGGAACTACTACGGCACGGCATTCCCGCCGAGACGGCGCGGGGTTTCCTCGACGCCGGTTGGGTGGGGCGGGCGGCGCTGCCCTGGGCCCGCCGTGGCGTCGAACCGGGTGCCGCTCGCGTTTTCGCCGCGTTGGGCTTCGAAGCGGGGGAGGCGGCGCGGATCTCGGCCGAGGGTGAGGACTCGATCGAGCTGCTGACCACCTGGTGGCGGGCGGGCATCCCGATCGACGAGGTCGCGGCCTGGCGGGTCGCCGGTTTCAGCGCGGCCGAGGCGGTCGAGCTGCGAGCGGCGGGCACGGACGTCGAACAGGCCAAGGTGTTGCGGGCGTTGACCGAGGACTGATGGCTGTCCGATACGGGCTCGGCCCAGCGATCTGCCGAGCCCGTATCCGACGCTTTCGCGATACCGCCGAGCCGGTCAGATCTCGTTGCGGGTCATCGCGATCAGCCGATCCAGCACGTCGGGGTCCATCCGCAATCCGTCGTGCTCGTACTGGTTGGTGACCCAGACACGGGCGCCGCGAACCTCGTCCGCCGTGCGCAGGGACAACTCGCGATCCACGTACATGTCGTCGTGGTAGACGGCGGCGGCGACCGGCACGGTGTTGCGATTGAGGACGGCATGGTCATACAGCGCGGGCCAGTCGGTCTTGGCCGCCAGCGCCTCCGCAGCGTCCTGTAGCGGACGCAGCGCCGGATCCTCGTCGAACATCCAGGGATAGATCATCTCGCCGGTGAAGCGCACCGGCGAGGCGCCGTCGAGCGCGAACGCGTCGAACTCGTCCCGAACGCGGTGTGCCGACCAGGCCGAGGCCGTGCCCTGGCAGTAGATCGACTCGTGCAGCACCGCGTACAGCGGGTCGGTGGCGAAGGAGACCGAGGCGCCGACCCCATGGCGGAAGGTGTCGGAGATGTCGCGCCCCAGGGCTGTGTCGATGAACGCCTCCTCCAGCAGGTAGTGCAGCCGGTCGAAGGTGCTGGTCTTGCCGAATTCGATGCCCAGGGTCTGCAAGCGGCGTGGGGTGAGGCGCTCGCCGGTCGGCAGCGTCACCTCGTGCTCGTCGAGATGGGCGACGATGTCTCGGACGATCGACTCGTCTCCCGGATACCGCGCGAAGTACTCCGCGTTCTTGCGCAGCACCCTGGGATAGAGCGCCCGATAGACCTCGTCCGGGCCAGCATCCAGACCGGAGAGCCCACCGGTGACGAAGGCGGCGGTCAAGCTCGCCGGGGCCAGCGACAGGTAGGTCAGCGTGCAGAAGCCGCCGAAGCTCTGCCCCAACACGCTCCACGGCCGATCGCCGATCAGCTGACGACGGAATGCCTCCGCATCCCGCACGATCGAGTCGCTGCGGAAGTGCCGGAGGTAGTCGGCCGCCTGTTCGCCGGAATCGAAACGCGCCAGGCTCTGCCGATTCGCCGGGGTGCTCCGGCCGGTGCCCCGTTGATCGAGCAGCAGCACTCGGAACTCCCGCAGCGCCCGCCGTAGCCAACCGGTCATCGGCGCGGGTCGGGTCGCCTTGCCGCCCGGACCGCCCTGCAGGAATAGCAGCCAGGGCAGATCGGCCTGCTCGCTGCCCGCCGCGACGACCTCGCGGGCGAAGATCGAGATCTTCTCGCCGTTCGGCTGATCGTGATCGAGCGGCACCTCGATGGTGTGGTCGATGCAGGAGATTCCGGGGCTGGCGTAGCGGATCGTCATGGTTCTCCGAAGGTCGTGGTCGGTCACGGCGGTGATTCGAGGTGGCGATTGGACCTTGCACGCTACGGCGTCGAGTCGGTGGCGATGCTGACAATCAGGACGTATTACGGACCTCGGTGACTGTGGTTGACATCCGATCGGACGACATCCTCTGGCCCCTTGGCGAACCGATGCGTCGGCGTATCGGACGACTGGGCAGTATCCATCGGGATTTCTAGCGTTTGGATCATGTCCGAGCCACTTGTGAGCAAGCCACCAGGTATCGATATCGCCAGAGCCGCGCCGGTCGGCTTGACCCAGCGCATCCTCGCCCCCGATCTCGCGCGCGGGATCATGCTGCTGTTCATCGGGATCGCGAACTCGGCGATCTTCCTCTACGACCGGCCGTACGGCCCACGACAGCACATCGTCGAGGAGGGGCTGCTCGACCGTGTGGTCGGCACCTTCGTCGTGACCGCCGTCGATGCCAGGGCGTATCCGCTATTCGCGTTGCTCTTCGGCTACGGCATGGTGCAGATGTTCCGCCGAAACACCGCACGCGGTACCACCGAGCGGCGGACGAAATCCATCCTGCGGCGAAGAAGCACCGCATTGATCTTCTTCGGCCTACTCCATGCCGTGCTGTTCTTCCCAGGCGACATCCTCGGGCTTTACGGCGTGCTGGGCTTCGGGCTTCTCGTGTTGCTCAACTGGGGAGACCGTGCCCTGCTGTGGTTGGCTTCGATCTGGGTCGTCTTCGCCTGTCTGGTCCAGGGTGCCGTGTATGCCTGGGATGGCGGAGGTGAGGGACGCAGCTTCTTCCAGTCCTTCGAAAGCGACTCATTGAACGAACTGTTGCCGATGCGCTTCGGCGAATGGCTGTCGACGCCCTTCGGGCTGCTCCCGGTATTGGCCACCTCGGTCATCGGGGTCATCGCCGCCCGGCACCGCATCCTCGAAGAGCCCCGCCGCCACCTCGCGCTGCTTCGCCGACTGGCGTACGTCTTAGTACCCATCGGCTTGCTGGGTGGATTGCCTATCGGTCTGCTCGTCGGGCACTTCATCGTGGTCGACTCGGCTGGACTGTTGTTCGCGACCTCGTTCTTGCACTCGATCAGTGGAGTGGCGGCTGCCGTCGGATACCTCGCGTTGATCGCGCTGCTGAGTTTGCGGTTATCGAGTAGCGCCGCAGGGATCTCCGGCGCCTTGGTTGCACTGGGACGACGGTCGATGAGCTTCTACCTGTTGTCCTCGATCGTGTTCATGGTGGTCCTCTCGCCCGTTACCTTCGCACTCGGTGCGGAATTCGGCTCCGCTGCGGTATTCGCGTTGGCCGTGGTCACCTGGCTGGCGTCGATCGCGCTGGCGAAGTGGCTCGACGTGCTGGGCAAGTCCGGTCCTGCGGAGACGCTATTGCGCAGGTTGTCCTACGGGCCGAAGTGAGAGACTGCCGCCGTGGCCCAATTTGAGGACACGCTGTCCACGACGGCCGCATCGCGATTCCAACGCCGATGGAACTTCGGTTGGGGACTCGTGCTCTACGTGGTCGTCGTGGTGGCCATAGTGCGGGCGTTGCTCGATCTCGATCGGTTGGCCGGGCATCCGGCAGTGCTGTTCGCGCTCGTCCTCGGCACGCTGGGTTGGCAACTGTGGTTCGTCACCCTGCACCCGCAGTGGCCGGAGAACCAGCTCGTACCGATGGCCTGCTACTTCGCAGGCCTGCTGGTGCTGGCCTGGTCGCTGACCATGGTGCATCCCGCCTTTCTGCTGGTTGCGGCCTCCGGTCTGTTCGTCACGTTCATCGCATTGCCTGGGAACTGGGCGTATCTCGGCTTGATGGCTACCGGGGTATTACTGGCCGGGATACTCGGCGGGCTGCCACCCGATTCTCAGACGGCGTGGCAAATGGCGGGCTCCACGGTGATCGCCGCCGGGCTCGGCTGGGCCTTCCGCCGCTTGGAGACCGAGGCTGAGCTGCGGCGGCGTGCCACCGAGAGAACTCAGCGGGTCCTAGATCAGCTGGAAGCCTCGTCACTGGAGCAGCACCGGCTGCGGCGGCAGATGGTCGAACGCGAACGGGAAGCCGCAGTGACGGCGGAACGCGCCCGGATGGCGGGTGAACTGCACGACACCCTTGCGCAGGGGCTCGCGGGGGTGAGCACCCAACTGGAGATCGCCGAGGAACTTCTCGAGGAAGGACATCCCGCTCGACGACGGATCGGCTTGGCACTGAGCCTGGCACGCTCCAGCCTTATCGAGGCGCGGCGGTCGGTGAATGAACTGCGGCCGGGACCGTTGGAACAGCACTCGTTCGTCGGTGCCATCCGGACGGTGCTCGATCAGTGGCGGTCTCGGACCCAGTGTTCGGCTCGGCTCGAGATCACCGGCGATCAAACGTCCGCAGCTCCCGCGACTGAGCAGGCTCTGCTACGAACCGCCCAGGAGGCTCTGACCAACATCGAACGACACGCCAAAGCCACCGAGGTCACCGTGACGGTGTCCTACCTCGGTGACCTGATCGCGGTGGACATCGTCGACAACGGAGTCGGCTTCGTCTTCGACGAACTTGCCGAGCCTTCTGCGTCAGGTGGTTACGGCCTACATGCCATGCGGGACCGAGTCGAGGCCGCAGGCGGCACACTCGCCATCGAGTCCGCTACCGGGGAGGGCACGATGATCAACGCGATGATCCCGTTGCGACCCGGCGTCGCAGGAAACAGCAGAAACGGGGCGAAAGATGACCGAGCCGATCACCAAGGTGCTGCTCGTCGATGACCACCCGATCGTCCGTGACGGGCTCGGCGGTTTGATCGACACCCAACCGGACCTCGAACTCGTCGGCGAGGCAGCCAACGGTCAGGAGGCGCTCGCGCAGGTGCGGAGAAAACGGCCTGACCTGGTAATCACCGATCTGCGGATGCCGGGCGGCGACGGCATCGAGCTGATCGAGCTGTTGTACGAACACGACCCGACGCTGCCGATCATGGTGTTGAGCACCTTCGGTGCCGCTGCCGACGTCACCGCCGCGATGGCCAAGGGCGCGACCAGCTACCTGCTGAAGGACTCGACACGTCAGGAGCTCTTCGCCGCCATCCGGACCACCGGCCGAGGGGAGTCCGTGCTCGCGCCGCCGGTCGCCGCACTGCTGGTGAATGCCTTCCGCCAGAACCAGGGCAGCGAATCGGCGCCGAGCCCACGCGAGCGGGAGATCCTGGCTCTCATCGCCGACGGGCGAGGGAACCAGCAGATCAGCCGTGCGCTGCGCATCTCGGTGGCCACCGTCAAGACGCACCTCACCCGGCTTTACGCCAAGCTCGGCGTCGCCGATCGCGCGGCTGCGGTCGGCGCGGCCTATCGGCGGGGCTGGCTCACCGACGTGGACGACGCGGACTGACGCGGGCTCACCGCCAGGACGGTAGCCAGAGCTCGGCGTTCCATCGCCACGGCGTGATCGAGTCCCCATTGAGGATCGGCCACAGCCACAGGAAGTTCGCCACCACCAGACCGATATAAAGCGCCACCACCAGAAGCCCGGTGCCGCGTCGCTCCGCTCCCACGCCAGCCTTGCCGAGGATCTCGCCGAGGATCAGGGTCAGACCCAACACCAGGAACGGCGCCATCGGCGTCACGTAGAAGAAGTACATCTGCCGGTCGAGGTTCATGAACCAGGGCAGCCAACCGGCCAGATAGCCGACGAGCACCGCGGTGTATCGCCAGTCGAGCCTGCCCAAGGCCCGCCACAACGCCCAACCGAGGATCGGTAGCGCCAGCCAGTAGATGGCCGGGGTGCCGATGAGCATCACCGCGCCAACGCAATCGGACTGACCGCAGCCCGGCGCACCCTCGCCCGATTCGTAGTAGTAGAGCATCGGCCGCAGGCCCATCGGCCATGTCCACGGCTTGGATTCCCAGGGGTGTGGATCGGACGCGTCGGTGATCAGCTCGTTGTGGAAGTCCAGAACACTTGCGCTGTAGAACCACAGCGCCCGCAACGCATCGGGCACGAACCAGAACGCCGATTCGGTGCCGATGTCTTGGCCGACGGCGTGTCGATCCAGCCCGGTCTCGCTGGTGAACCAGGCCCACCAGGTGGCCAGGTACGCGCCGATGGGCAGCACGACGAAGGTCCACAGCGCGGAGGGCAGGTCACGCAGCGCGGTGGCCTTGAACGGGCCGGGGATCCCCGCCGCGCGCCGCGCCGAGTAATCCCAGAGCACGGAGATCACGGCGAAGGCGACCAGGTAGTAGGCGCCGGACCACTTGACCCCGCAGGACAGCCCGAGCAGCACGGCCGCCCCGACCCGCCACCAACGGAATCCCAGTCGCGGACCGAAGCGGCTGTCGGCGATGCGGCCTTCGAGGACGACGGTCCGCAGTCGGTCCCGCATCTGATCCCGGTCCACCAGCAACGCGCCGAAAGCCGCGAGGACCAGCACCGCCTGGAAGATGTCGAGCATCCCCATCCTGGACTGCACATGGCTGACGCCGTCGCAGATCAACAGGATGCCCGCGACGGCCCCGAGCATCGTGGAACCGGTCAGCCGCCTGGCAATCCGCACGATGAGCAGCACAGCGATGGTGCCCGCGACGGCGGCCGAGAATCGCCAGCCCCAGCCGTTGTAGCCGAAGAGCCACTCGCCGATGGCGATGAACTGCTTGCCCAACGGCGGATGCACGATCAGCCGGTAACCGGCGTTGTCCTCGTAGCCGCCGTTGCGCAGGATCTGCCAGGCATGCGGGACGTAGTGCTTCTCGTCGAAGACCGGGGTGCCCTGATCGGTCGGATGCCCGAGATTCCAGAAGCGGATGACCCCGCCGATCACGGCGAGGCTCAGCGCGACGACCCAGCCGCGTACCCGGTCGGTGGGAAGCCGACCGCGTAGCCGTTCGAGCGGGTCGGCCGAACGTCTCTCACCGGATCGCTCCTGTTCGGAGTGCTCGCCGCCCGGGTGCTCGATGGGGGGATTTCTGTCCCCATCCGTCGAGGTCGGGCGGTCGATGTCGGTGTCCGGCATCAAGGCGCTCACGGCGCTGATCGTAGGCTTGTCCGAATGGGTGAGACATCTGGATCGGGCAGGCTGCTGCTCGCCGCGACGCCGCTGGGCAACCTGGGCGACGCTTCGCCTCGGCTGCGTGCTGCTCTGGCCGAGTCCGAGGTGATCGCGGCCGAGGACACCCGACGCCTACGACAGCTCGCCGCCTCGTTGGAGGTCACCGTCGAAGGACGGGTGGTGAGCTGCTACGACGCGGTGGAGGCGGCCCGGGCGCCCGCGCTGTTGGCGGCCATCCGGGAGGGTCAGACGGTCTTGCTCGTCACCGACGCCGGGATGCCCAGCGTGTCCGACCCGGGTTTCCGGCTGGTCGCCGAATGCGTGGCCGCCGACCTGCCGGTGAGCTGTCTACCGGGGCCCTCGGCGGTGACCACGGCCTTGGCGGTCTCCGGCCTGCCCTCGGACCGCTTCACCTTCGACGGGTTCCCGCCCCGCAAGTCCGGTGAGCGGCTTCGCTGGTTCGCCGAGTTGGCGAACGAACGGCGCACGGTGGTGTTCTTCGAGGCGCCGCACCGGTTGGCGGCCACCCTCGCGGCCGCCGTCGAGGTGCTCGGCGCAGATCGGCGCGCGGCGGTCTGCCGGGAGCTGACCAAGACCTACGAGGAGGTCCGCCGGGGCACGCTCGGCGAGCTGAGCACTTGGGCGGCCGAGGGCGTGCGCGGTGAGATCACCGTGGTGTTGGCGGGCGCCGAGGCGGTCGCGGCCGATCCGGAGGCGCTGGTGGCCGAGGTGGAGAGCCGCGTCGCCGAGGGTGAGCGACTCAAGGAGGCGGTCACGGCCGTCGCGGCGGCGGGCGGTGTCGGGCGCAAGGAGCTGTACGACACGGTGCTGCGGGTTCGCTCGACCAAACGATAGCCGCGCCCTAGCTCGGCGGGCGATGTCCGAGAAGGGCTAGCAGCGGCGCGGCCTTGGTCAGGCATTCCGCCCATTCGGCGGCCGGATCCGAATCCGAGGTGATGCCGCCCCCGACCCCGAGGGCGAGCACGCCGCCATGTCGGCCGTGCCGATGCTCGAAGGTGCGGATGGCGACGTTCAACTCCAGGCCCGCCACCGGGGAGATCATCCCGACCGCGCCGCAGTGCAGCCGTCGAGACTCGGCCTCCAGTTCGTCGATGATCTCCAAGGCGCGCACCTTGGGTGTCCCGGTCACCGAACCGGGCGGGAACGTCGCGGCCAGCAGTTCGGCGTGGCTCACTCCGGGCCGCAGCGACGCTTCGACGGTGGAGACCAGGTGCCAGACCCCGGGATGCGGTTGGACGTCGAGTAGTTCGGGGACGGTCACGCTGCCGGGTCGGGCGACGCGGCCGAGATCGTTGCGGACCAGGTCGACGATCATGACGTTCTCGGCGACGTCCTTCACCGACTCGCGGAGCCGCGCGGCGTTGACATCGTCGCTCGGGCCTCGGCGGGGCAGCGTGCCCTTGATGGGGGAGGACCGCACCCGGTCACCGTGTCGGGCCAGGAACAACTCCGGCGAGAACGAGACGACGGACCCGTTGTCGCCATGGGAGAGGAAGGCCGCTCGGGTGGGGCGCATCGCCGTGGTGCCCGAGGTGAACAGGTCGATGGGATCGCCGTCGAAGTCGACCTCGAAGCGGCTGCAGATGTTGGCTTGGAAGATCTCGCCCGCCGCGATCGCCTCCACGCAGGCCGCCACGGCCTTGCGATGTCGAGCGGCATCGGGAGTGCGCAGGTCGCCGACCCGGCGCGCTGCGATCGGGGGATCGGCTGCCGTCAGCAGTTCGGCGAACTCGGTGGCGGCGGCGACTGCGGCGTCCGGGTCCATCCCGTGCGGCGGCTCGCCGATCAGGGCCTCGAACCACCAGTCACCGGCGGCGTCCCGGCGGAGGACCTGGTTCGTCCAGCCCCAGGAGCCTCGGCAGTCGTGACCGGGGCGGTCGGGATGGTCGAGGCTGCCGAGTAATCCGCCGCCGATCGTGCCCGCCGGATCGGGGCCTGCCGGCGCGATGTCCGACGCCGGTGTGCTGTCGGTTCGCTGCCGATCCAGGGCCACCGACGGCACCAGGACGGCGGTCGAGCCGAACCAGCTGCCGATCAGCGCGGCGGGTTCGGCGATACGCAGCGTCCTGGCTCGCTGGGCCAACCTGCGGAGCAGCTGCTCGGGTGCCACGTCGGGCTTGGCTAATCGCCGGACATACGTGCGCATTCGTCCGATCCAACCCGACGCGATGTGGATCTGTGCAACCCCCTGCCCGGCACGCCGTCGAGGTGAGGTCGAGCACTGGGGCCGCTGCGCTCGGCTGTTGACTACGCGCCGCGCAGCGCGACCTCGCTCGACCGGTTTTCGTTCACCGCCGAAGACGCCAGTCCTTTGATCGCTCCAGCCGTTGCGGCGAGGGGAGCTTGGGGCGGATGGACGGACACCGCAGGTGCTTCCCTGGTCGCCAGGCCCGCCACCGCCGCTGCCGACCACAGGGCCTCGGTCAACCGGTCTATGCCCGACGGGACGGCTCCAGCGGTGAACGGCACGAACACACCCGGACTTGGCCATTGATTATCGGGTTGGAACCGGAATCCGATAGCGCTCAGCACCGAATGAGAGTCAGCGCACGTCCCCAGACCAGGGCGCGCGCCCCTTGCCGTGGTGGGTCGGTCCGTCATCGTGCCGACCAGCGTCCTCGCTACCGCCTCGATCCTGGACTCGTTCTCACCCGGCCTCGCGGCGGAATGCTCGGGTGCCCCACCAGCCGGCGAGCAGGAGCAGGCCCACCGCGACCAGGCCACCGATCAGGACCTCGGGACCGAGGTCGCCGAGGAACGCGGCCCGCTGCGCTTCGACGATGTAGGCGAGGGGATTGGCCCGGGAGATCGCGTGCAACCAGTCCGGCGCGAGGCTGATCGGCAACAGGATTCCGGACAGCAGCATCAACGGGATCATGATCGAGGACAGCACGCCCGACAGTGCGTCCTCGTTGCGCAGCCCCAGCGCCAGCACGTACGAGGTGACCGCGATGGTGACGGCCAGGGGAATGGTCAGTGCCACCCCGACGACCACGCCCAGCGGTGCGGCCCGCAGGCCCATGGCCAGCGCGAGCGAGAGCAGTAGGGCGGCCTGGCCGAGGATGACGACCAGGTCTTTGCCTACTTGGCCGAACAACAGGGCGGTCGGGCTGATCGGCGCGCCGCGAAGTCGTTCTTGGACCCCGCTGCGCAGATCGGCGATCAGGGAGAAACCCGCGTACCCGGTGCCTGCCAGCGCGAGCAGGGCCAGCATGACCTGCCAGGAATCGCCGGGAGGGAAGCCGGGGGTGGCCGCCATCGGTTCCAGCATCGGGCGGAACAGAACGAGGTAGACCAGCGGTTGGGACAACCCGACCACCACCCAGGTGGGGTTTCGGGCGGCTTGCCGCAGGGCTCGGATGAAGATCAGCCAGGTGTCGTGTGCGAGGGCCATGTCGGTTCCTTGTCATCTTGGTAGCGCGATGGGCGAAGCGATGCGGTGCGATCAGTTGCCCACGTCGCGCAGGGATCGGCCGGTGAGCTGGAAGAAGACGTCGTCGAGGCTGGGCTGCCGGATCTCCACCGAGGTCGGGACGATCGAGGCGTGGTCGAGTGCGCGAAGCAGCTCCGGCAGGACCGATCTGCCCTCGGGGATGCGCAGTCGTAGCCCGTGGGCCTCGGTGGCCAGTTCGGCCACGGCGGGGATGGTGCCGAGCACCTCGGCCGCCGCCTCGGGTCGGTCGGTGCCCAGCAGAATGGCGTCGCCCGCAACCTGGCTCTTCAGGTGTGCGGGGTTGCCCTCGGCCACGATGCGCCCGCCGTCGATCACCAGCACGCGTTCGCACAGCGCATCCGCTTCTTCGAGGTAGTGCGTGGTGAGGCAGACGGTCTTGCCCGTCTCGGCGTGCAGGGCCGCGATGTGGTCCCACAGGTTGCGTCGACTCTGTGGGTCGAGGGCGGCGGTCGGCTCGTCGAGGAAGATCAGCTCCGGTTCGTGGATCACCCCATCGCGATGTCCAACCTGCGGCGTTGTCCGCCGGAAAGCGTGTCGACGCGGCGGCCGCCCAGGCCGTGCAGGTCGAGTCTGTCCAGTAATTCGTTCGCTCGCTGTTGGGCGGCGGCCTTGGGAATCGCGTGCAGCCTGCCGTGGTGGGCCAGTTCCTCGCCGACCAGGCAGTCCGGGCCCGCGCCGCCGGTCTGTGTGCTGTAGCCGATTCGGCGGCGGACGCCTGCGGAGTCGGCGCGCAGGTCGCAGCCCGCGATCGTCGCCTCGCCCGCTGTCGGTTTCAGCAGCGTGGTGAGGATGCGCATCGTGGTGGTCTTGCCCGCGCCGTTCGGGCCGAGGAAGCCGACGAACTCGCCGGGAGCGACGTCCAGATCGATGCCGTCGACCGCGGTGAACTCGTCTTTTCCCTGACGGAACCTGTGGGTGAGCCCTCGGGCTCTGATCATCAGTGCTCCTAGTCAAATTTGACCAACCTGAGCACAGAGTCCACCCGTGGCACGGTTTAGTCAAATTTGATTAACACGCAGAGCCGGACCGCCATCCGATCCCGGCGAGCGAGACGGCGGGAACCGATCAGGAGGCGGAGGTCTCGATCCGGCCGATCAGCTCGCGCAACCAGCGGATCTCCGCGTCGGTCTGTCCGTGCCACAGCCGATACAGCTCGCCGACCTGCGCCGGTTTGCCCCAGCCGGGCAGCTGCTCGACGTCGGCGGCCAGCGTCCGGCGCCGCTGCTGCAGCTTCGTCAGGCGCTGCCGCAGTAGCGCCGCCGATTCCTCGGCGGGCAGGTTCGGCAGGAAGGAGATCGCCGCCTCCAGCTCGCCGGAGTGCGGGTCGTCCACCTCGATGAGCGCGGCCCGCAGCAGGCGCAGGAATTCCGTCTCGCCGTCCTCGGTGATCTCATAGATCCCCTCCGACCGGCGTCCCGATTGCCGCGCGGGCTCGTCGACGGTGCGCAGCAAGCCGTTGCCGCGCAATTGTTTGAGCGCGTGATAGATCGAGCCGGGATTGACATTGCCCCAGCGGTCGGCGTTCCAGCTCAGCAGCTCCCGTCGAACCTGGTAGCCATTGGTCCTGCCGAACGACCGCACCAATCCGAGCATCAACAACCGGGTGGCAGACACGGCCTCATCATGCCGGTCGACGATCCCGGACGTCGTTCTCACGGAACCCGATGGCGTCGGTGCCTGCGCGGTTCGTAGTCTTTGACGCATGAGTTCTTCCGTGTTGACCGCGGTGGCGTGGCCGTATGCCAACGGCCCCCGCCACATCGGTCACGTCTCCGGTATCGGTGTCCCCTCAGACGTCTTCTCGCGCTACCAGCGAATGGCGGGGAACCGGGTGCTCATGGTCTCGGGCAGCGATGAGCACGGAACACCGATCCTGGTCCAGGCGGACAAGGAGGGACTCACCCCGCAGCAGACCGCGGACAAGTACCACCGGGTCATCGGCGAGGATCTCCGCGATCTCGGCGTCACCTACGACATGTACACCCGCACGACCTCGGGCAACCACTACCAGGTCGTCCAGGAGTTCTTCCTCGCGTTGTACCGCAACGGGTACATCCTGCCGAGGACCACGACCGGCGCGGTGAGCCCGTCGACGGGCCGCACGCTGCCGGACCGCTACGTCGAGGGCACCTGCCCGATCTGCTCGTACGACGGTGCCAGGGGCGACCAGTGTGACAACTGCGGCAACCAGCTCGACGCCGCCGACCTGATCAAGCCCGTGTCGCGGATCAACGGCGAGACGCCGAAGTTCGTCGAGACCGAGCACCTCTTCCTCGACCTTCCCGCGTTCAGCCACTCCCTGGCCGACTGGTTGGGCACCAAGACCGACTGGCGGCCCAACGTCCTGAACTTCACCCGCAACCTGGTGGACGACATGCGTCCCCGGCCGATCACCCGAGATCTCGACTGGGGTGTGCCGATCCCGCTGGACACCTGGCGCGATCAGCCGCTCAAGCGGTTCTACGTGTGGTTCGACGCGGTGATCGGCTACTTCTCCGCCAGCGTGGAATGGGCCCGCCGCTCGGGCGACGCGGACGCCTGGAAGCAGTGGTGGCAGGACCCGGCCGCGCAGATCGTCCACTTCATGGGCAAGGACAACATCACCTTCCACGCCCAGATCTGGCCCGCGTTGCTGCTCGGCCAGAACGGGGCGGGGGACAAGGGCGGCGAGGCCGGTGCCTACGGCAAGCTGAACCTGCCGACCGAGATCGCCTCCAGCGAGTTCCTCACGATGAGCGGCTCGAAGTTCTCCACCTCGCGCGGCACCGTCATCTACCTGCGTGACTTCGTGAAGGAGTTCGGCCCGGACGCGCTGCGCTACTTCATCTCCGCCGCAGGCCCCGAGACCCAGGACGTCGACTTCACCTGGGAGGAGTTCGTGCGCCGCACGAACTTCGAGCTGGCCAACGAGTGGGGCAACCTGGTCAACCGCGCGGTGTCCATGGCGGCGAAGAACGTCGGTGCCGTCCCGGAGGCTCGCGCGCCGCAAGCGGCCGACGAGGAGCTGAAGGCCACGGCCAAGGCCGCCTTCGACGTCGTGGGCGAGCACCTGAAGCGTTCGCGATTCCGTGCGGGTGCCGCCGAGGCGATGCGGGTGGTCGGCGCGGCGAACAAGTACATCTCCGACGAGGAGCCGTGGAAGCGCAAGGACGACCCGGAGCGGCGGGACACGATCCTGCACACCGCTCTGCAGGTCGTGTCGGACGCCAACACCCTGCTGACGCCGTTCCTGCCGCACTCGGCGCAGAAGGTGCACGAGCTGCTCGGCGGCACCGGCGTGTGGGCGGCGCAGCCGGAGCTGCGCGAGGTCGAGGACCTTGACGACCCGTCCCGCAGCTACCCGATCATCACCGGGGACTACGCCCAGGAGAAGGCGGAGTGGAAGTCGGTGCCGATCGAGATCGGTAGGCCGCTGGCCAAGCCGAGCCCGCTGTTCGCCAAGCTGGATGCCGAGCTGGGCGAGACCGGACCGGAATGGGCGCCCATCCAGAAGTGACCCCTCGATGAGCATGGTCGTCCCACGGCAGGCAAGACTGCCAGGATGAGCAGGCAGCGTGACACCACACCACCGCCTGCGCCGGAACCACTTCCGGTGCAGGCGGTGGATTCGCATACCCACCTGGACGCCTGTGGCGCTCGCACCGCCGCCGACGTGGCCGCGATCGTGGATCGGGCCGAGGCCGCAGGCATCGGCCGGGTGATCACCGTGGCTGACGACGTCGAGTCGGCGCGTTGGGTGGTGCAGGCCGCCGGTTGGGACGAGCGGGTCTTCGCCGCCGTGGCCCTGCATCCGACCCGCACAGCCGACTTCACCGATGAGCAGCGATCAGAGCTCGCGGCGCTGGCGGCGCAGCCCAGGGTGGTGGCCATCGGCGAGACCGGCCTCGACTACTACTGGGACTACTCGCCACCCGTCGCCCAGCAGGAGGCGTTCCGCTGGCATATCGAGTTGGCGAAGAGCCTCGGTAAGCCGTTGATGATTCACGACCGCGACGCGCACGAGGACATTCTGCGGGTACTGGCCGAAGAGGGCGCTCCCGAGACGGTGGTCTTCCATTGTTTCTCCGGCGACGTCGACTTCGCCAAGCGCTGTGCGGCCGCCGGATATCTGTTGTCCTTCGCGGGAACCATGACGTTTCGCAATGCCGGTTACCTGCGAGAAGCCGCCGCGCTGGTGCCCGAGGAACAGTTGTTGGTCGAGACCGATGCGCCATTCTTGACGCCGCATCCGTTCCGGGGTAGGCCGAATGAACCCTATTGCGCCGCTTACACCGTGCGGGCGCTCGCCGAAGTCCGAGGCGTGTCCGACGCGACGATGGCCGGAATCCTGACGGCGAACGCGGAACGAGCATTTCGTCTGCGATCCGTGAGCTAGGGTTCACCGTTGGTCACGAAAAGGTCGATCAATCGTGTGATCGGCAACACAGCCTCCGGCGGGGTCTTGGCGGGGGGCGGTGAAGCTCGTTATTGTGCCGTGATCGCCAACAGCCGGGATGGGGAATCCTGGTGGTCCCGCGCGGAGTGCGTGCGAAGTCGGGGTCACGCGCTTTCGTGGTGAACATCCCTTGTGTGGACTGATGAGTGCGCTGATCACATCGCGCCGATCGGCCCGACACTCGGTAATGGAGTCCCCTGCCCGGAACCACGACGGCTGGACTACAGGTGAAGAAACGCACGTTGCTGCGTGCCATGGTGGTCGCGGTGCTGGTCATCCTGATCAGCGGCTCCGGCACCGCCATCGCGATGGACAAATCTGTCGCGATCACCGTGGACGGCGAACAACACTCGATCCGCACCTTCGCCACGACCGTGGCGGGTGCGCTGAGCAGCGCGGGTTTCGAAGCGGGCGAGCACGATGCGGTGGCGCCTTCGGCCGACTCCTCCGTCGCCGACGGCAGTGCCATCGTGCTCAAGCGTGGCAGGCTGCTCACACTGCAGATCGACAAGGAGACCCGCGAGGTCTGGACGCAGGCACTGACTCTCGCTGATGCCCTCGACGAACTGGACATGCGGGTCAAGCCCGAGGAGATGTCCCTCCCACACAGCACCCCCATCCCGTTGGAGGGGCTCGAAGTCGAGCTGAACATCTCCAAGCTCGTGCAACTGATCGACGGCGGCGGCGAGATGGTGGAGCTGTCCACCAACGCGACCACCGTCGAGGAACTACTCGAATCCGAGGGCTTGGCCCTCGAACAGCAGGACTCGGTGGAGCCACCGCTGGTCACCGAGTTGGAGAACGGCCTACTCGTCGAGATCACCAGGACCCGAAGCGAGGAACAGACCGAGGAACGCGAGATCGAACCCGAGCTGGAGGAGATCGAGGATCCCGAGATCCTCGAAGGTGAGGAGGAGGTCGAGGAGGAAGGCGTCCCCGGCGTCGAACTCGTCACCTACCGCGTGGTCACGGTGAACGGGGCGGAGACCGAGCGCGAAGAGATCTCCGTCGAGACGATTACCGAGTCCGAACCCAGGATCGTTCGAATCGGAACCAAGGAACCCGAGGTTCCCGAGATCGACGACGAAGAGGTGTGGGACCGGCTCGCGCAGTGCGAGTCGACCGGTAACTGGCAGATCATCAGCTCCAACGGCCTGTACTACGGCGGGCTTCAGTTCGGCCTTCCGACCTGGAACGCCTACGGCGGCGGCGAATACGCCACCTACCCCAACGAGGCGACCCGTGAGCAGCAGATCGCGGTGGCGATCAAACTGCGGGACGCCAACGGCGGTCGCTACAACTCGTGGCCGCACTGCGCGAGCCAGCTGGGACTTCCCCAGTGAGGTCGTCGGTGCGAATACGGCCGATGCCGTAACCTCCGCGCGTGAGCGAATCGCAGTCTTCGGCCGGATCGAGCGCCCTGCTCGGTCCGGCCGATGTTCGTCGGATGGCCGAGGAGATCGGCGTCCGGCCGACGAAGAAGCTGGGCCAGAACTTCGTGCACGACGCCAACACGGTGCGTCGGATCGTCTGGATCGCGGGTGTCTCCGCCGAGGACGTCGTTCTGGAGGTCGGCCCCGGTCTCGGCTCGCTCACCCTGGCGCTGCTGCCGCATGCCCGTGAGGTCGTCGCGGTGGAGATCGACCCGGTGCTGGCGGCCAAACTGCCGGCGACCGTGGCGCAGCGCGCCCCCGATCTGGCCGATCGGCTTCGGGTCGTCACCGCCGATGCGATGCGGGTCGGCGCCGAGGAGATCGGCGAGCCGACCGCCCTGGTGGCGAACCTGCCTTACAACGTGGCCGTGCCGGTGGTCCTGCACCTGCTGGAACAGTTGCCCTCGTTGCGCTCCGGCCTGGTGATGGTGCAGGCCGAGGTCGCCGACCGGCTGGCGGCCGAACCCGGCAGCCGGGTGTACGGGGTGCCTAGCGTGAAGGCCGCCTGGTATGCCGATGTGCGGCGGACCTCCAATGTGCCGCGTGGGGTGTTCTGGCCGGTGCCCAATGTGGACTCGGGCCTGGTGTCGTTCCAGCGCAGGGAGAAGCCGCCCGCCGACGCGCCCCGGCGCGAGGTGTTCGCCGTGGTCGATGCGGCATTCGCCCAACGCCGGAAGACCCTGCGCGCCGCGTTGTCCGGCTGGGCCGGTTCGGCTGCGGAGGCCGAACGACTGCTGCGCGCTGCGGGCATCGATCCCGCTCAGCGCGGCGAACAGCTCACCGTCACCGAGTTCGCCGCCATCGCCGCGGCGCGAGCCGCCGAGAGCTGAGGCCCTCGGCGGTGTCCGTTGCGGGTCTGCGTAGCGGCGCTAGGCGAACAGGTCGTGCAGGTCGTTGAGCAGTTCCGATTCCCCGGCCAGGCCGAGTTCGCTCAGCGGCAGGCCGTGGTCGTCGCGGAACTCGCTGCCCGCCGGCCGGGTGATCCGCACCTTGGCGATCACGAGATCGCCGGACCATGCGCCATCCCAATGCTCGAACTCCAGCACGGCCATTACGGCGCCCATCCGCCGAGCGAAGGGCTTGCCGACCCGTCCCTCTGCCCACTCCCAGCCCCGGATGGTCAGGTCCTTGAATCGACCGTGCCCGATGTTCTTGCCCTGGTAACGCGCGAGTTCGACGGCGCCACGCTCCTCGGGTTCGAGCCGGTGCACCGGGCGGCCGAGCTGAACGATGGGCTGGATGACCTTGTACTCGCCGAAGAGTTCGGTCCAGCGTCGCAGGTCATCGCCCAGCTGGGCGGGATGGGCGAGGGTGACGGTGCTGTGGTCGTCGAGATGGAATTCGTCATCCTCGACATCGGCAAAGGTTCCATCCTCGGCGACCCGGAACGCTCGCTGGGTGCCTTCGGCGTCGATGGCGAGCCACACCAGTCCGCGCCACATCGGGCAGAGAATGGGGTGTCCGAGCTGGGCACGGAACTGGGCGCTGTTGCGGTCTGTGGGCTGGACCAGTTCGCGTTCGAGCCGCTGAGCCAGTTCTTCGGCGATCCGGCTCAGGTCGTCGCGCAGCTCGCGTAGGCGTTGATAGCCCTGTGCCGCGGCGGTCGGTTCGTCCTTCTGCACCGGGCGGGGCAGGGTCTTGAGGGTTTTGCCTGCACCATCCGTGATGACCACTTGGAGTCCATCGTTAAGTCCGCACGCGAACTGGCGGACTCCGTAGTCGACCGTGAGTGTGCCTGCGGCAGAGAAGCCCA
This sequence comes from Actinoalloteichus hymeniacidonis, assembly GCF_014203365.1. NCBI lineage: Bacteria > Bacillati > Actinomycetota > Actinomycetes > Pseudonocardiales > Pseudonocardiaceae > Actinoalloteichus > Actinoalloteichus hymeniacidonis. Next base: position 5,601,038 of record NZ_JACHIS010000001.1, on the reverse strand, counting down.
GTCTCGGCACAACCTGATCGGCGAGCTGGGCCGTGGAGCAGCTTTGCCGGTAGGTGTGGGCGGCCAGCAGCAGTTCGGCGTGCTCGCGGCCGGCCCGGCCACGCCGAGCCGACCGGATGAGGTGACTCCAGGCCCGATCGGTCCCGATGTCCGCCAGCGCGGTGAACAGCGAGGTGGTCAGATCCTTGCCCTTGTGGTGGCGCAGCAACTCGACGATGTCGCGGGCGGTCTGGTCGTCGCCGAACCAGCCGAGGGCGCGGGCCACCCAGCTGGTCGCCGGGCAGCCGAGTGCCTTCTCCCAGTTCTCGCCCTCCTGTTGATCGATCCGGAACTTCGCCAGGAACAGCTGCCAGCAGAACTCCGCGAGCGACCTCGAATCACACCGGGCGTGGAATTCGACGAGCGCCTTGCTCGAGCGGGAGAGCCATGGGAGTTGCAGCACGTGGAGCAGGGTGCGGACGTCGGCGTCGGGCAGCCGTTGTTCCCCGGAGGACAACAGGACCGGCGGGAGCACCTCGACGTCGACCCAAACTGCGGCTGCGGGCTCGGGCACGGCTTCCTCGGCGGGTGCGCCGTCGAGCAGCGGATTGGTGGCCAGCAGCGTGGCGATCGATTGCTGGACTGCGGTGCCGTGTTCGCCTGCGGCCTCGATGACGGCGGATTCGCAGCCTTGGGCGGCAACCCACAGCGCTTGCCTGGCGTGGAGCCGGTCCCGGCCGAGGGGGCCGAGGGCCGCCGGGATCAGGAGTGTCGCCGCCTCCGACCCATGACGGGCCAGCCAGGTGTCGGCGAGGTGCCGCAGCACGGGCCGTCGGGCCCGCCAGTGGGCCATCAGGGTGGCGGTGGCGGCGTCGCAGAACGGCAACAGGGTGTGCCCGGCATTTCGGGGTTCCTCCGCAGCTGCTCGGCGTAGCTTCTCGGCCAGCGCCGTCCCGTGGCGGGCGGCCAGCCGTCGACCGTGGCCGATCAGCTCCCAACTGTCGAGTTTGGTCCGATCGTCTCGGATGAGGGGTTCGATGAGGTCCATCGGTCCGTTGGCGAACAGCCAGGCGGTATTCCCGCCGGATAGGTCTCCTTGATCGAGCGACTTCGTGATCGAGGCTGCCCGTGTTTCGAATCCGGTCCGGGAACTGCTGGCGACCTGGAAGTTCTGCCACCGCCAGGCCGCGCGTTCACCCGGCGCCCAACGAACGGTGGTTCCGGCGGCAGGGGTGAGTCCTTCGACCACGGTGGTATCGGCGCTGACCGCGCCTGCACGGCTCCACGGTGGTTCGGCCAGTAAGGCAGGCACGGTGGCCGGTTCGGCTTCCGGTGCGGCTGTGGCGTGGATGGCTGTTGCCAGCCGCTCCCGCCCTGTAGTGGACGGCTTCGCGAGGATCTCCGCAGCCAGTTCGGGGTACGAGTTCGCGAGCCGCCGAAGCAACAGCATGGCTCGCTCCGAGAAGCCCTCGTCTTCGACGGGTTTGGCAAGCAATCGCAGTGCGCGGCGCGGGAAACGGTGAGCCGCACTCACCAGCGGGTCGGCGAGTCCGACGCCGACCAACGCCAGGAAAGCGTCGTCCGTGGGAACCACCGCCAACGCCTCGGAGAGGGCCGACCACGCCCGGATTCCCTTGGACTGTGAACGCATCCCGTGCAGCAACGCGGCGAGCTTCTCGGGGTGGGCCGACCCTGCGAGCCCTTCCACCAGGGTGAACACCAGTCCACGCGGATTGTTCTCGTAGGCGCGCCGGACGCCCTCGGTGTGGCTGAGCAGCAGCGCGACCTCGGTGAACGACGTGGTGGTCTGCAGTCGCAACTCGACTTCAGCGGCGCCGATGCCCCTGTCCTCGTGCTGCTGCCATTGTTCGGTCGGCAGTAGGAACGCCGTGACGACGTTGCGGAAACGGCCGTGTGGCCTCGGTTCGAGGGCGTGAACAGCCCGCCGATAGAGCGCCTCGTCCGCCTCGGCCAGCAGGGCGCGAACCCGGCGTGCGATCGGTTCGCCAGGCCATCGGTCGACGTGCTGCTCGTCGCGGGAACGCAGGCGTGGACCCTCCAACAGGTGGGTCTTGTTGCTGCCCCGCCAGGATCGCGCCGAACCGGAGTACGCCGAGGTCACGGTCATGTCGGCTAACTCGGCGACGGCTTCCGCCGCGAAGACCACCCCGTGCGCGGCGGCCCAGGCGTCGGCGAACACCTCCAGCCGTTGCAGCTTGGCGTCGGTGAGGGTGCTCGCCACGATCCCGGCAAGCACGGCCGCGCCCAACGGCGAAGGATTTCCCGCCTGATGCTCGCGCGCCGCTGCGGTGAAGCGCGCCCACGCTGTGTTCCCCAGGAGCCGCTGTTCGATGGTCTCCTGAGCGGCGGCGACGAGCTTGTCCGCCTTCTCGATCGCCTTCTTGATGGGCACGACCGGAAGCAGGTGCCCGCCACGCCGAGGGGCGAGGTGGGGAAACCACTCGGGCGGCAGCACGAGAACGTCTTCGTCGGCGGGGAGTGGATCGGTCACGGCGGACGCTTTCTGGCTCGGCGGCATCGAAAGAGGAACGCGACCACCACCAGCGATGTGCGATTCGTGTTGCTTGATGTATCGCCACGAGTCCCCAGCAGCATTCGCTTTCGGCGAAGCTGTGGTCGGCAGGGTAAGACAGCCCGCCGACACTATGGGGCACTTTGGCGTATTGGGTGGCGGTTAGCCGGGGAATCGCAGGTGGAACGGCGCGGATCCGAATTGTCGGGATACTCGCGCGAATATCACAACCAAATTTGTTGCCGCCGAATGGTGTGATCAGGCGTGCCGGATCCGGCGCATTCTCCGTTTAACCGGAGGACTCGTTGCCGGTTTGTGGCCTCTTCGCTGCGCCTGCGCCTGGCGAGGGTGACACCGGCAACCCCCTTGGCTGTGGCTGCCTGCTGCACCGGCCTGTTCCGCGCCGGCGCCGGTGCGCGGCAAGCCACGTCCGAGGCGGCCGATGTCTGGCTTGAGTGCTTGTGCAGGCTAGGCGGACGAACTATCTAGTCGAGGAAGGACACCTCGACCAGCTTGCAGTGCCGCACCCAATCCTCCAGCCGCACGGGTTGGGCCAGGGTGCCCGGATTGGCCGGCTGGTTGAGGTCGGCGACGATCTCGCCGAGCGCGGCACGACGCTCCTGCTCCTCGGTGACCGGCCGCGCGGTGGCCCGTAGGTCCGCTCGCACCCCGTGCTTGAGGTGGAAGGTGAACGCGGGGTTCGCCACCAGATTCACGTACCAGCGGGGCGAGGGCACGGTGCCGCTGCACAGGTAGGTGCGTTCTGCGACGTGGTAGAAGAAGATCTCGATGCGGCGGGGCAAACCGGTGCGTCGGCCGGTGGTCGTGATGTCGATGATCCGCTCCCGCGTCGTGGCGGCGGGCGTGATCTCGATCGCTGCGCGGACTGCGGAGTCCATCAGGCCGCCTCGTACTGCAGAGCAGGTCCGAGCAGCAGCCCGCCGTCGACCACGAACTCCGAGCCGGTCGCGTACGACGCCTCGTCGGACGCAAGGAACAGGAGCAGGCGGGAGATGTCCTCGGGTTGGCCGATGCGCGGGATCGCATACGGCTCGGGTGAATAGAAGTCCGAGATCGGGCGCTCGCCCGGGGCTACCGGGGTATTGATCAGCGGTGTCGAGACCACGCCGGGGTGCACCGAGTTGATCCGGATCCCGTCCCGGCCGAGCTCCAGCGCCGCCGTCTTCGTCAGGCCACGCACGGCCCATTTGCTGGCGGTGTAGGCCGCGTAGTAGGCCGTGCCCACGTTGCCCATGGTCGACGCGATGTTGATGATCGAGCCTCCGCCCCCGGCGCGCATCGACGGCGTCACCGCGCGGATACCGAGAAACTGGCCCGTCACATTGATGTCCATGGCGCGCTGGAACACGCTTGGATCTGTGTGTTCGATCGGTGCTGCCGATTGCTGGATACCTGCGTTGTTCACCAGTACCGACACCGGCCCGAAGCGCTCCTGGACTGCCGTGATGGCTGCCGTCCACTGCGTCTCGCTGGTGACATCCAGCCGTACGTTCATCGCCCGAGGGCCGAGCGCTGCGACGAGCTGCTCGCCGCGTTCCGTCTCCCGGTCGGCCACCACGACATTGGCCCCCGCAGCATGGAAGGCGCGCACGTGGCTGCTGCCCATCCCGCCGCCTGCACCAGTGACGATGACGGTCCTGTTCTCGAATCGCTGCACGAGCGCGCTCCTTCGTAGAGGTGAGTCGAGTGACTCGCCTTACCTTCAAGGTAGGCGCGGCCAAGGAGGTGAGTCAAGTGATTCGCCTCGCGCGCTGGGGCATCATGAGCCCATGGCGACGAGGACCGGGACCTACCACCAGCAGCTCGCGCAGCAGAAGCGAGCCGCGATCATCAGTGCGGCCACCGGCCTGTTCCTCGACAACGGCTACGCGGGCACATCTCTGGCCGGGATCGCGGAGGCTGCGGAGGTCTCCAAGGCCACTCTCTTCAAGCAGTTCCCCACCAAGGCGAACCTGTTCGAGGCCATGGTCACCGAGCACTGGAGCACGGGCGATGACCAGCGTCCCGCACCGCAGACCGGTGACCTCGAACGTGGGCTGCGGGAGTACGGCCGCCGTTATGCCGCACTCATGTCCCGACCCGAGATGGTCGGCCTCTACCGAATCGTCATCGCCGAGATGCCCCGATTCCCCGCGCTCGCCACGACCCACTTCGACCTCGGCAAGATGCCGTTCTTCGAGTCCGTCCAGCGCTATCTCGCCGCAGAACATGACGCCGGGACCGCCCGCATCGAGGATCCCGTCATGGCCACCACCCAGTTCATGGGCATGATCTCGAATTACATCTTCTGGCCGCGACTGCTCGTCGTCGGTTGGGCCCCCACCACGGCCGAGGTGGACTCCGCGGTCGACGACGCCGTCGCCACGATGGGCGCCCGCTACCGGCTGCGGTAGGCGGACCGAGGCGCCACGGCGATGGCGAAACCGGTCGCCCGTCTGGCAATCTTCTGACTGTGCCTACGCATGGTGAGGAGGCGTGTCGTGCCGGTAACCGAAATCGTGGAGCAGTTGCGGCGGGCCTATGACCTCTTGACCGAGGCGCTGCGCTCGACGGCGGTGGCGGACCTGGCGATCATCGAAGGCCACGAGGTGTTCGCCGGAGCTACCAAGGGTTCGATTTGGCCACAGGTGGCGCAGATCCACCGGCTGGCGCATTCGGCGGCGGACGAAGTCCGATTGAGCGAGGCCGCGCTGCGTGGCGCGCAAGAGATCATCGACGCCTACTGTTGGGAGATCGCCGGTCATGGGCTTGCACGAGCTGAAGTGGGCGCAGGAACTGCTTTACCGTCAGGCCAGCCCGGCTATAACGTGAAGGATCACTACGCCGAGTGGATCGACGAGCTTCGGGGCAAAGGGATGCACGTGGAGCCCGATGCTGTCGTGCGCATGATACGACTGCGCAATGGGCGGCTGGTGTGGTTGGAACGGGGCCATTCAGATGGGGGATTGGAACATATCCTTCGCCGTTCTCGGGTGAGAGACTTCGAGCGGTCTGGGATTTCGCGAGACGAAATTGTGAATTTGGTCTTCGTGGCGCTCGAGGAAGGAATTAAGGTCGGCTATATAGGGCAGGATCGGCCGGTTTATGAAGTAGCCTATGGCGGGAGGTTTCGACGCGTGGCGATCACGGTGCGCGACGGATTTATTGTTGGTGCGATGCCGGTGCCGCTGGGCCGTAGAGTCCGGGCGAGGCTGCATCGATCTTGAGGTAGGGGAAGGATGAAGGTGGCTGTGGTTGTGACGATCCTGACTGGCTGGGATGAGGGTCCATTCTACTATGACAACGGTGATCCTGAAGATTCGTTGAATCATTGGATCGACGAGGATACGGTAGCTTTCCTGCGGATCGGGCCTGAGCTGGTCCGTGAGCTTGTCGCGTGGGACAACGAGTATCAGGCAACTTTCAATAGGGAAGATTTTCGAGCTTCCGGATTTCCTAGCTCAAGTAAAGAGGCGGAGTGGGTTGAGCGAGGGAAGGCGTTGGCTTTGTGGTTGAAGAACGAGTCTCCGGTCGTTTCCGCAGTTGACTATCAGGCCAACGGTTGCATCCCGGACGGAAGTTGCATGATTTGACCGAACCTATCGTGGTGTCCATGTTGAGTGGCTGGGATGAAGGTCCCTTCTACTACGATAACGGAGATCCCGAGGATTCGCTGAACCATTGGATCGACGAAGATACCATCCAATTCCTCCAAATTGGTCCAGAGCTGGTCGCAGATTTGATGGCGTGGGACGACGAGTTCCAGCAGACTTTCAATCGCGATGATTTCCGCGCTTCCGGTTTTCCGAGTGAAGAGGCTGAAAAGAATTGGGTTCAAAAGGGAAAAGAGTTGGCCGTGCGCCTCAAGCAAGAGTCGCCGGTGGTTGCGCGGGTCGATTATCAAGCCTATGGCTGCATCCCGAAGGGGTCGTGCATGATATGAAGTCTCGGAGAAAAAATGGATCTGGGTAGGACGTTGATAGATGTATCGCTCTTGGTAGGCCTGGAAGAGGGGCCGTTCTACTACGACAGTGGCGATCCTGATGACGATTTGAATCACTATATCGACGAGGAGACGATAGAATTTCTCCGACTCGGCCCTGATCTAGTTCGAGAGCTGCAGGGTTGGGATCAAGAGTACCAATGTGCTTTCGACCGGGAGGATTTTTCGACGGCTGGCTTTGCCTCGCCCGAGGTGGAGAAGGTTTGGCTTGAAAGGGGGCGGAAGCTTGCTGGGCGACTGAAGCTTGAGTCGCCGATAATTGGCCGGGTCTATTATCGGGCTCATGGTGTTATCCCCGCAGGGGATTGTGTCTTCTGATTGTAAGGCGGAGTCGGGCGGGGCCTCAATCTAGATTGGGCCATGCTCAGAACGCCGCTGCGTACCTCGTATATCGCGCGCTCCCGGGCGACGCCGCAGGTTCTCCTCGCTGCGGCGCCGCCTCGACTACGCGCAGACCTCAGCCGAGCCGGTTGGCCTTGATCGAGAGCACGAACGCGCCGAAGGTCGCTGGATCGACGTGGAGGGTGCCGCCAGCTCTGTTCTTGGTGTCGCGGATGCCGACGAGGCCGGGCGCGTGGCCGATCTCGACGCAGTTGCCGCCGTTCTCGGACCGGCTCGACTTCCGCCAGATGGGGAGGTTGTGCGGTTGCGTCGTCATGGTTTCTCCATCTCCTTGATGATGTCGCCGATGAGACCGGTCGAGTCCACCGGGCTCATCGCCACATTCATGACGTTAGCGACTGCGGCTCGGTATGCGTCAACATCACGACGTTCATGCAGGAACAGCGAACTCCGTCGGTGCTCAACGCAGACGACCGAGTCCCGGTCATCCGGGAAGTCGAACAGATCGAACGCGCCTTCCAAGTCCGGGCTCCACGGACAGGAGAGCGCGATGACACGAAGATCGACGGCGGGTAGATCCGCGAGGTCTATAAGGGCGTAGAGCTGATCAATCTGTGTCTCCGGGCCACCGATTGGTCGCCGCAGCGCGGCCTCGCCGAGGATGGCTACCAGTTCGGTGGCGCGTCGACCGGTGAAGTTTTCGCGCCGTCCAACCCTCGTTCGGACACGAGTCTCAATCTCTTCGTCGGGCACATCGCCCGCGGTGAAGATAGCCCTCGCGTAGTCGGAAGTCTGCAACATTCCGGGGACTAGCAACGGCGCGACGGTGACGACCCGGCACGCGTCGCGTTCCGCTTCGAGCAGCGCGCGTAGCGCACGTGCTTGCTCGGGCAACCCCGTTGCGACCCACTGGCGGCCATCGACGTCTGTCGCCATGGCGATCAACTCGTCGCGGGTTGTTGCATCCACGCCGAGTAGAGCTAGAACCGCAGCGAGGTCAGTCGGGCTGGGCGCTCGAACGTTGGATTCCCATCGCGCGACCGTCGAGTGCGATAGCCCAGCTTGGAGCGACAGTTGTCGCGCACTGGCGCCCGCAGCTTCTCGGTGACGACGCAACTCATTCGCGAGTGCCAGGGACTTCGGCGTGGCCATGGGACGAGCGTACGGGCGCTCCATAGTCCGTTGAGTCTCCCCCAATTGGGGAATTGTATCCACCGACTCCGCAACTGGATACTGACTCCGGAGTCACTAAGTCTCTGGAGTCGATCTGTGGAGGATGTGCATGTACTGCTCATTCGAGAGCGTTCAGCGAACGTGCTTCCGCTCGGGGAACGCGATCACCCTGCGAGGAGCCAAAGGCGGGAGCGCCAAGCACACACTGAACGGGCTTCTGGCTTCGTCTGTTAGCGGCGCGTCATGATCGCGCTGGTTGCCTGCGGCTCGGCCCTGGTCGTCCTCGGGCTTGCGCTGGCCTGGTGGGGCTACCGGCCGCCGAAACGAGTCGCACCGAAGCGGGTGCGTTCGGTGTCGGTGATGACGATTCTGGCGCGCTGCGCCTTGGAAGCGCAGCAGTCGGGCTATCGCCCAGTGCTGGTGGGCGGCGTGCCGGTGGGGGTGCGGTCGTGAGGTTTCGTGATCCGGCCGACTGGTCGGTGTCGGTGCCCGCGCGGTTGCAGGGCATCGTCGAGAAGCGGGAATCGCTGGTGGTCAGCTGCAATCGAGCGCGGGACCACGTGTTGATCGAGGCGACTCGCAGGCCGTTGACTCCGGTGTTGGTGGCACTCACCGTCACCGATGCTCGCCGGCTACTTGCCGCGCTGCGCCCGCAAGGTCGGCCGATCGAACTGCCCGCGGTGGGCAGCGGATTGGTCGGGCGGCACCTGGTCGTGACCCCGACCGCTCAGCATGTCGATCTAGCGATTCTCGGGACCGCACAGCCGATCGGTTGCTGGCGCATTCTGTTCGACGACGTCCCACAGGCTGGTTTCGCGCTGGCCGACTCGATCACGTTGTTGCGTGCCGAAAACGCTGCGGAACATGGGCCGGAGTCGGGTTCTCCTCAAGCCAGCGCCATCGTGGCCACCGCTGGAAACGGGGGCCGAGGATGAGCGATCCGTTCCATGCGCCCTGGTGGTTCGTTCGTTCGGTACAGATGGGCGATACCCACCTTGGTCGAAGCGAACAGCGGGACGGCTCGGTGGTGGTGTGGCCTGCGTGCGGGGGATCTCGTTTCGTCGCACTCAACCGGTGGCCGATCGAAGAGTGCTACTACGAGGACCAACCGTGCCCCGCATGTTCCGTCCTCGATAGACCAGCGGAGACCGGCACGGTCATCGTGCCGATTCGTCGTGCGCGGGCGGTGATCCGATGAAACCCGAACCCACGATCACCACGTTCTTCGTCGTCGGCACGGTCCGACAACTCCGGGCCGCCCGAGTGCGTCCCTATCTGCATGCGGCGGTGACCCGATGAGCGAGCTGCCGGCCGACACCGCAGGCGAACCTCTGCTGATCGATCAGGTCGCGGCGCCGGAAGCAGGGCTGATCCTGCAACGACACAAGGTTTTCGTCGACGCGGGCGAACTGCTGCCCATTGACGGCGACCGGGCAATCGCGCTCTGCGGAGCCGGGGTCCTGTTCGGTCCACCACCCGCCGAGGTCGAGCCGGGAATCCCCAGTACCCATGTCGAGGACTGTCACGACTGCCGAGCCATCCACCTCGGCGAAGTCGATCCGCCGGCCTCCGATGACGCGGTCCGCTGGTTCGTCCGCAGATCCGGGGAAGTTCAGGTGCATATCGTGCCCGCCGATGGCGTCACCGCAACCCGCCTCGTTGCCCTGTGTGGCACGACATTCCGCCTCGGCGACGGCCTGGAACGGCTCGTTCCCGGCGACGGCGCGCCCTGCGTTGCCTGCCTGATCGGCTCGTTATCGGTGCCAGCCACGCCGCTGCGGTACCGGTGCGATGTAGTACCGCTGGGGCTGTTGGTCTTCCGTTCCGAGCGCCGGCCACGCCGCGCCTACCGCTGAGACCGGCGGAAACACGCTGGCAGGGGACATAAGAATCACCATTCCATGAGGGGCGCGTCGTGTTCGCGTCGGCGCCATTCCTTGATGAGCCGACCGAAACGGGCGGTGGTTCCCATGCTGCGCACGGCCGAGACCTTGCCGTCGCGCATCTCCAGAACGGCGAGCCCGCGCACCCGATCTTCGAGTGTCACGACCAGTGCGGGGGAGCCGTTGACCACGGCGGCGTGGATGGCCGGGGCGCCGCCCAGCAGCTTTCGCCTCGCCGGAGTCGGCTTGAAGTTGGCGCGTATGGCTGCGGCGATTCGATCGGGAACCGAGTAACGGGTGAATTTCGTGGTCCAGTTGGCCCCGTCGGCGATCGCGGTCGCGTCGTCGGTCAACAACGCCACCAGGCGTTCGGTGTCGCCCGAGGCGGCGGCGTTGACGAAGGCCTCGACGATGCGGCGCGCGGCGGCACCGTCGACTGCACCGAGGGTCCGCTTGGTGGCGACATGACGTCGAGCCCGGTGGGTGTGCTGTTGGCTCGCGGACTCGGTGATGTCGAGGATCGTGGCGATCTCGGCATGGCTATGGGAGAAGGCCTCGCGGAGAACATAGACCGCCCGCTCGATCGGCGTCAGGCTCTCCAAGAGCACCAGCACCGCCAGCGTCACCGACTCCCGCTGTTCGACGGTGTCGGCCGGGCCCAGCATCGGGTCACCGTCCAGGAGTGGTTCGGGCAGCCAGTCGCCGACCGCGCGCTCGTGCCGCAGCTGCGCCGACCGGAGGCGGTCGAGAGACAGATTGGTGACTACCTTGGTCAGCCACGCCTCGGGTACCTCGATGTGTGATCGGTCTGCGCACTGCCAGCGCAGGAATGCGTCTTGCACGGCGTCCTCGGCATCGGCGGCCGAGCCGAGCAGTCGGTAGGCAATCGAGGCCAACCGATCCCGGTTGACCTCGAAATACCCCAGGTGAGCAGTGTCCATCAGAGCGACTCTGCGTGCCTATCGCGGCCGACCGAACGATCCGCGGTGGTCAGCCGGAGTTTGCGGCTCGGCAGCCCGTAGGTCGGATGGCAGGTGCTCCACACGACGTTCTTGAGCACTCCAGCCTTGAGACGCGCGGCAGGCCGGCCCCGGAGAGACCAGGACCTCGAGTGCGCCTCGCCATCGACCGCCTGGAAGATCGCATCCCGTTGTCCGAGGCTGAGGCAGTTTCCGAGGTATGCCATCGGGATCTTCGAGATCTTCCGACCGGTCAGGTCCCCGACGATCGCGGCCGTTGCCTGCCTGGCGGTGAATCCCGCCGAAGCGCACGACATCGGCAGCGGACTGCCGTTATCGCCGACGGCATGGACGCTGTCACCGGCGGCGTAGACCTCGGGGTGCGAGACCGAGCGCATCAGACGGTCGACGGTGATCCTGCCATCGTGTTCGACATCAAGACCGCTCGCGGCGGCGATGGGATGGACGGAGAAACCCGCCGCCCACACGGTCGCGTCGGAAGCGAGGGTCGTGCCATCGGAGGCGACGGCCCCCGTGGCCTCGACCCGGCCGATGGTGGTGTGCTCGTGCACTGTGATGCCGAATCGGTCGAAGGCACGAAACAGATGACGGCGAGCCTTCGGGCTCAGCCAGCCGCCCAGCTCGCCGCTGGTTGCGAGGGTGACCTGTAGTTCGGGGTGAGCCTCGACGATCTCGGTAGCGGCCTCGATCGCGGTCAGATTGCCGCCCACCACCAGCACCCTTCCATTCTCGGCCAGCTCGCCCAGCCTGCGACGCAATCGCAGTGTCGGCTGCCGTTCGGCGATATGGAAGGCGTGTTCGGCCACGCCGGGGACGCCGTGGTCGGCGGTGGTGCTGCCGAGCGAGTAGAGGAGGGTGTCGTACTCGAGTCGTTCGGTGCCAGCACGGTCTTCGACGGTGACGATTCGGTGCTCGACATCGACGGCGGTGACACGCGCCACTCGCAGCCGGAGGCTCGTGCCTGCGAACACCTTCGCCAATTCATGGCGGGGCGCATCCTGGCCTGCGGCGAGCTGGTGCAGGCGCATCCGCTCGACGAAGTGGGATTCGGCGTTGACGGCGGTGATGTCGAAGTCGTCGGGGTGAAGGTGACGGGCGAGGTATCCGGCGGCGAAGGCCCCGGCGTATCCGGCCCCCAGGACAACGATGCGATGGCGCATTCTCCTGCTCCTGTCTCTACGTTCGCACCCAGAACGAGATGGCACCGGGATTCCTGACACGGCCGAAGAGTGACTTGGGTCACTGATGTCCGGGATCGTCGCCGTGCGCTCGTTCGGCGCGATACGAACGATTCGGGCGAGCCATCATCGAGTCGGCCGGTCGGGCCGCCGAACTTTGCCCAAGGGCGGTCACCGGGCATCCTCCTGCGAGATCACCGCGTTGATCCCGAGTCGGTGCAGCGAATCCCCGAACCCGGCAGGGGATCGCGCTCGTTGCTTCGAAGACGACGAACGCGGGTGGAGAATCCCTGCTGCCCAGGCCGAACCCGAGTGGTCCGAGCGTCCGGGCGGCGACCCGACCCGACGGCGTGCTGCCAACCGATCGCGTTCGCTGTGCGTGTCCTCCGACACGCTCTGGCTGCCCGACCTCGTGCCTGGAGCCCGCGCCGAAGCGCTTTCACGTTGGGCGAAACGGGTGCCGTTGTGCCGATGTGGCCTGAATCTACTTGCGTTCACACTCGCTCGTCGGTTTTACTCAGTGAGACCGACCATCCTGAGCGGCTGAGAGACCTGGCTCTATGACGCCGCAGCAACCACCCACTCGTTGGGCAGGTGCTAACGCCAGGACCGATGGAGTCGTAGTGTTAGTTCGCTTCATGCTCACGCGCCGACGTGTGGTCGACCAGTGTCGTCGAACCGCTTCCGGCTGTCGGGTCTACCTCGAGTCAACCCGAGCTTAGAACCCACCGGAATTTCGTCGCCCTTTCTCACCGCCCCCGATGGGGGCGGTCTCAGCGTGCCGCCTTTCGCGCGGCCCGGCGTCGTGGAGCTAAAGATGATCACTGTCGACAAGCTGACCAAGACCTTCCCCGGCAAGAACGGCGTGGTGCACGCCCTGGACGGGGTCACCCTGTCCGTCCCGGAAAGCACGGTGTGTGGGGTGGTGGGCCCCAGCGGCGCGGGAAAGTCCACGCTGGCCAGGTGCATCGCGCTGCTGGAACAGCCCGATAGCGGTTCGATCACCGTCGAGGGCACCGACCTGGTCTCGCTGCGCGGTCGTGATCTGCGGGCCGCCCGCCGCCGCATCGGCGTCGTTCCGCAGGGCGATTCGCTGCTGCGCCAGCGCACCGCCGCGGGCAACGTCGCGCTTCCGCTGGAGAGCGCCGGGGTGAGCCCGGCGGCGCGTCGTTCCCGGGTCGTCGAGTTGCTGGACCTGGTCGGCTTGACCGACAAGGCAGGCAACTACCCCGATCAGCTTTCCGGTGGTCAGCGGCAGCGTGTCGCCGTGGCCAGGGCCTTGGCGGCGCGGCCGTCCGTGCTGCTGGCCGACGAACCGACCTCGGCGCTGGACCCGGAGACCACCGGTTCGGTGCTCACCGTGCTCGACCGGGCGCGGGCCGAACTCGGTGTGACCGTCCTCGTCGTCACGCACGACATGGCAGTGGTCCGGCGGATCTGCGACGACGTCGCGGTGCTGGACGACGGACAGATCGTGGAACACGGAAAGGTGCTCGACTTGCTCAGCGTGCCAGGTAGCCGGATCACCTCCGCCCTGCTTCCCGAGGTCGACCAGGCGACGGGGGCCTTCAATCCCTCGACGCGGGCCGACGTCGTCGCCGAGGTGGTGCTGGTCGGATTCGCCGCCGTCGGCGCGCTGCTGCCGGAGGCCGCCAACCGGTTCGGCGTCGACCTGTCGATCCTCGGCGGCGGTCTCACCAGGCTTGGCGACACCCCGGTCGCTCGATTCCGCATCGGCTTGACCGGTGACCGATCCGAGGCTGCGCTGGCCTGGCTCGGCGAGCACGACGCGACGATCCGTCGCACCCCGCAGGAGATAGGAGGAGTGGCCGCGTGAGAGAACCGACCCCGTGGGATCGGGTCTTCGATCTGGTGTCAGCCGCCACCGGAGACACGATCTTCATGGTCGGCATCGCCACCGTCTTGGCGGCGATCGGCGGAATCCCCCTCGGGGTGCTGCTGCACATCACCTCGCCGACCGGTTTGAGCCCGCGTCCGGTCCTGCACCGGGTACTCGGCGTGGTGGTCGACATCGGTCGTTCACTGCCGTTCGTGGTGCTGCTGGTCCTGCTGGGGTCGGTGACCAGGACGTTGGTCGGCACCACGATCGGCCCGACGGCCGTGATCGTCCCGCTCACGGTGGGTGCTATCCCGTTCGTCGGACGGCTGGTCCAGGCTGCCCTGCGCGAGGTCAACGCCGCGGTCGTCGAGGCAGCCATCACCACCGGAGCCAGCCGCACGCGCATGGTCCGCAGCGTGCTGCTGCGTGAGGCGGGCCCGGCGCTGGTCGCGGCGATCGGTGTCACGGCGGTGACGTTGATCGGCTACTCGGCGATGGCCGGGGTCATCGGCGGTGGCGGACTGGGCGACGTGGCGATCCGCTACGGCTACCAGCGCAACGACACCCGGATGTTGTGGGCGTCGGTGATCGCGCTGGGTGCCCTCGCGTGGTTCACCCAGCTGCTCTTCGACCGGTTGGCCCGAGGCATCGATCGACGGCGGTCCGCTTTGAAGATCTGATCGCGCCACGCACAGCTTGTTCTACCCGCGCCACCGGCCCGTTGCCGCGCAACGGCGTCCGGAGTCCGGTGGCGTCGGTCCAATTCAGTCCACTGTGGACACACTGGCCGCAATCGCACAGTGGGCCACCAGCGAAGAAGGAGTACACCGCAATGCGTATTCGAGCTCGGGTCAGACAGACCACCGTCCTGCTGGCCGCCTCCGCAGCCGTGCTCGCGGGCTGCGGCAGCGAGAACGGTCCGGACGCCACCGAGCCCGGCTCGACGGACGGCCCGTTGCGCGTGGGCGTCAGCCCGGTGCCGCACGGCGAGATCCTCAACTTCATCAACGAGGAGCTGGCCGAGGAGGCGGGACTGGAACTGGAGGTCGTCGAGTTCACCGACTACATCCAGCCCAACACCGCGCTGCAGGAGGGCTCGCTGGAGGCGAACTACTTCCAGACCGTTCCCTACCTCGACAACTTCGAGATCGAGCACGGCGGAGAGTACGAGTGGATCGAGGCGGTGCACCTCGAACCGCTCGGCCTCTACTCGGAGAGCGTCGAGTCGATCGACGACCTGCCCGACGGCGCCACCATCGGCGTGTCCAACGACCCGGCCAACCTCAACCGGGGTCTGCAACTGCTCGCCGCCAACGACCTGATCAGCCTGCGGGAGGGCACCGAGGGGCAGGCCACCGAGGCCGATGTCGAGGACAACCCGAAGAACCTGGAGTTCGCGCCGCTGGAGGCCGCGCAGCTGCCGGTGAGCCTCGCCGACACCGACGCCTCGGTGATCAACGGCAACTACGCCATCGACGCGGGCCTGAGCCCGGCCGACGACTCCATCCTGCTGGAGGAGGCGGCGGACAACCCGAACGCCAACGGCATCGTCACCACGCCCGCGTTGGCCGACGACCCGAGGATCGCCACGCTCGTGGAGCTGCTGACCTCCGATGAGGTTCGGACCTTCATCGAGGAGAACTACGACGGCGGTGTGCTGCCCTCCTTCTGACCCGACTCGTTCTCGCCGGAAAGCGGGTGAGAACAAGCATCGTCGCGGCCATCGGCCCCCATCCGCCCTCGGCCCTCGTGCAGGGGGACGGATGGGGGTCGAGCGGGGTGATCCGGATGCACCAGCGACTAACGGAAGGTGATCGTCTGATGCCGAAGAGTGCTCATAGAAGGTTGATCGAACACATCCAGCGGAACCGGCCGTAGGCTGCAGGGGTGCTCGCAGTCGTACCACCCCCGATAACGGTTCGCGTTCCGGCCAAGGTCAATCTGCACCTTGGCGTCGGCGATCTGCGTGAGGATGGCTACCACGATCTGATCACCGTCTTCCAAGCCCTGTCGTTGACCGATGAGATCACCGTCGCAGCCACGGACGATCCCGGCGTGGAGGTGCACGGCGAGGGAGCCGATGCCGTGCCCGCCGGGCCGACGAATCTCGCGTGGCGAGCCGTCGAGGCGCTGGCCGCGCATGTCGGCCGGAACTCAGCGGATCCGAAGGTCCGGGTGGTGATCAACAAGGGCATTCCGGTCGCGGGTGGCATGGCGGGCGGTAGTGCCGACGCGGCGGCGACCTTGGTCGGGCTGGCCTCGCTGTGGAAGTTGGACATCGGCCGAGACGAACTCGCCGATGTCGCGGCGACGCTGGGCAGCGATGTGCCGTTCTGTCTGCACGGCGGCAACGCGCTGGGTACCGGTCGCGGCGAGCGGCTCGTCCCGGTGCTGTCCCGGCACTCGTTCCACTGGGTGCTGGCGCTGGCCCGCCGAGGACTGTCGACGCCGAGTGTCTTCCACGAGATGGACCGGCTGCGCGATGAGGGCAGACCACCCCGCATCGGCTCCGTCGAACCCGTATTGGAGGCCTTGGCCTCCGGCGACCCTCGGCAGTTGGCCCTGTTGCTCGGCAACGACCTGCAGGCGGCGGCGGTGTCCTTGCGCCCCACACTGCGTCGGACCCTGCGGGCAGGCGTGGACGCGGGCGCGCTGGCCGGTGTGGTGTCCGGTTCGGGACCGACCTGTGCCTTCCTGTGTGAGAGCGCGGCATCC
Source organism: Actinoalloteichus hymeniacidonis (assembly GCF_014203365.1). NCBI lineage: Bacteria > Bacillati > Actinomycetota > Actinomycetes > Pseudonocardiales > Pseudonocardiaceae > Actinoalloteichus > Actinoalloteichus hymeniacidonis. Next base: position 5,584,412 of record NZ_JACHIS010000001.1, on the reverse strand, counting down.
GCAGTCCAGGTGGCAGCCGAGCTGTCCGGGGCGGGAGTCTGCCGCACGGTTCGGGTCGCCCAGGGGCCGGTGCCGGGCGCCAAGGTCGTGCAACGCGAGGATCAGACGCGGCCTGCCCCACCACCGGTGCACGCATGAGTGGCAGGCATCGGGCAGGAGACGAGCCCGAGTCACCAACGAAGCGACGTCGGCACCTCGTCCTGATCCACTCGCAGCCGGACGCACAGGGGCAGGATGCACAACACGGCGGCGCTGAGGAAGAACGGGGCCTGGACACCAAGGCTGCCCGCCACCGTGCCACCGACGAGTGCCCCAGCCCCCGTAGCGGTCAGGCCGCACAGGCGATCGACGCTGGTGATACGCCCGAGCAGCGCGTTGGGACCGATGCTCTGTCGTATCGAGGTCGCCACGATCGTCCAGACCATGAACATGGCGTTCCCGGCGGAGACGACCACGAAGGCCAACGGGAGCGAGGACGTCACGGCCTGTAGGGCGTACATGGCCCCGATCAGCAGTGGTACCGCCCGGACGATCACGCGGCGACTCACCCGTCCTTCGAGCCGCACGGCCAGGTAACTGCCTGCCAGTGCGCCGACGGCCTCGCCGACCAGGAACAGTCCGAACCCGATCGCATCGAGCCCCAACCAGCGGGTGCTGAACAGCACGAACACGCTCGTGATCATTCCGACGCAGAAACTCACCACCGCGCCGATGAGCGTGACCGAACGCAGGACGCGGTGCTCCAGGACGTGTCGGATGCCGGTGCCGACCTCGGCCGTGATGCTGCGGATCCCCCTCGGTCCCCGGGGGACGGCGACGCCGGTCTTCACCCGAACCCAGACCAGCATGACCGCCGAGAGCAGGAAGGTAGCCGCGTTCGCGACGAACGGCAGGGCGTGGTCGATCGAGAACAACACGCCGCCGATGGCCGGACCGAGGAAGGCGACCCCCATCGTCCAGGAGAAGGTCAGCAGGCTGTTCGCGCGGTCGAGCTCGTGGTGGGGCACCAACTGCGGCAGGATCGCCTGCGCCGCGCTATCGAACAGCGTCTGCGTGGAGCCCAACACGATGGCGACCAGATACAGCGGCCACAGCGTGTGCACATTGCCCGCGACCAGGCCCGCGAAGGACAGGATCGCCACGGCCCGAACGACATCGCTGAAGATCATCAATGCCCGGCGGCGCATTCGGTCGGCGGCGACCCCGGACCACAGGGTGACCAGGGCGGCGGGCAGCACCGAGGCCACCTTCAGCGCGGCCACCGCCGTCTCATCGGTGGTCAGCTCGACCGCGAGTAGCTGGATCGCGGGCAGGTACAGGCCGGTGCCCAATGCCGATATTCCATTTGCCAACAGCAGCGCCAGGAAACTGCGGTTTCCGGCAATTGGTGACGTCGTTCCGGCGGCGCCGCTGTTGATCAACTGACTCGACTCTCCTTGAAACGGGGCGGCGTCCCACCTTCGAAGAGTCGTTGCAGGGTGCCAAATGCGGGTAACGGGCACCGCAGAATGACACTGCGGAACAAGGTCGCGGAAACGCGCCATGAAATTTGACCTAGATAATTCACGGCGAATTCAGGGGGTTTTATGGTCGATATCGACCGTGGAAGCGCCCACCGGCAAGGATGACCTGGCGCGTCGGACCTGGGCTCTCTCGGTCAGTTCATTGCTCAACCCCCAGCTCGCGAATTCGGATGATTGCAGTCGATCGACAACCATCACGAGAAGATCAATATTACGGAGCAGTGGGCGGCGTGCGCAATCGTCGGTACGGGCTAACGCGGTGCGCCCGATGGCGCAGCCGGATAGGCTAAAGCGCAACCAATCGGACTTCCGTTGCGCCTTTCGGGTAAAAGGCAAACGGTGGAATTGTATGGTGGTAAGCGAACTTTGCGGCGCGCACGCCAGCCGCGAGCTCTTGACATCCAGTCCGGTGGAGCTTGCATGATCGACTGGTGACAGAGAGTGACAATCGAAGCCGGCGTATCCGCATCTGGGACTCCGGGCCCTTCCGCAGGCTGTGGTTCGTCGGGTTAGCAGGCTCCCTCGGGTTATGGACCGTCCAGATCGGTTTGACGGTCGCAGTACTGGCCGAACACTCCGGCTCGACACTGGCCTGGCTGCTGCTGGCGGGGACGGTTCCCGGTCTGCTGGCCGGACCGGTCGCGGGCGCGGTGGTCGACCACGTCGAACCGAGGCTGGCTGCCGGCGTCGCTCTCGCAGTACAGGCCGTGCTGATCATGGGCATGGCGGTGTCGCTATCCCAATCGCTGATCGCCGTCGCCGGGTGCAACGCGATCTGCTCGATAGCGGCCCAATTCCCACCCCTGGCGCTGCAGCGGCTCCGCTATGCGTTGCTCGACGAACGCCAATGGCCACTGGCCAACGCCGCGGTGTCCCGCATCATGGCGATCACGACGATCCTGGGCGCGGTGGCGGGCAGCGGGGTCAGCGATCTCGGCGCGTTGCCCGTCTTCGGCTTCGCCTGCGGACTCCAGGTGCTCGGTGCTTTCGTGGTGTGGCGAATGCCTGTCATCGGACGAATGGGCCTCGACACCGCAGCTGCGCCACGACGGCTACAACTCGGCGGTGGGATCGCCGTCCTACGCCGCAATCGGGCCGCCAGGGCCGTTGTCGCCCTCTGCACCTCCTGGGGTCTGATCGGCGGTGGTCTCACCGTGCTGCTCGGGATCTTCGGCACCGACCTCTCCGGCGATGGCCGGGGCGTGGCACTGCTCTTCACCGTCTACGGAGCCGGATTACTGGTGGGCACGGTGCTGGCCGGACAACTCGCCGCCACAACCATGCGCACCCACCACCTCACGGCCTATCTCGTGCAAGGAGTCGCCTGGACCTCGGTGGCGCCACTGGCCACGCTCGCCGTCCCGCTCGCCATCGTGCTGTTCATCATGGGCATCGCGGGCGGCGTGATCATCGGCATCGAGGTCACCCTGCTGCTCCGAGATGTGCCACGACACCTGCACGGCCGGGTGTTCAGCATCTATCACCTCGCCGATGGCATGTCCGAACGGACCTCGCTCGCCCTAGTGGGTGCGGCGCTGGCCGTGCTGGCGCCGACCACCGTCGTGGTGATCGGCGGACTGGCCTCGATCGCGGTCGCCATGCTGTGGAGCCTGGGTAGTCGGGGTGGCAGACGGTCGTCGGGCCTCTCAACGCCCCCGGCAGGTCGGATGGCGACCGACGAGAGCGGATAATGCAGTGGTGGCGGCCGCGCGGGTCGTGGCGGATGGACGAAACGGAGTGTGTCCCGGCCGATGGTCAACCTGGTGAACCTGTCCGAGGTGTCGAAGTCCTACGGCGTGCGAAACCTGCTCGACTCCGTATCGCTGGGCATCGGACGTGGCGAGCGCGTCGGCGTGGTGGGGCTCAACGGCGGCGGCAAGACCACGTTGCTGGAGGTGATGGCGGGCATCGAGCCACCGGACTCCGGCCGCGTCGCACACACCTCCGACCTGCGGATGGCTGTCGTGACCCAACGGACCGAACTCCCGGAGGGCTCGACGGTCCGCCAGGCGATCCTCGATCCGCTCGGCTACGCCGCCGAGCACGAATGGGCCTCCGACGCGCGGGTGCGCGGCATCCTGGAGGGCCTGGGCATCACCGAACGCGGCCTCGACGCCCCGGTGGCCAACTTCTCCGGCGGTGAGCGGCGTCGGGTGGCGCTGGCCGCGGCGCTGGTGCAGGAACTCGACCTCATCGTGCTCGACGAGCCGACCAACCACCTCGACATCGAGGGCGTGCAGTGGCTGGCCGGGCATCTCACCGCCCGCCGCTGTGCCCTGATCGTCGTCACCCACGATCGCTGGTTCCTGGACACCGTGTGCACCAGGACCTGGGAGGTCGTCGGCGGCAGCGTCGAACAGTACGAGGGCGGCTACGCCGACTGGATCTTCGCCAGGGCGGAGCGGGCCAGACAGGCCGACGCGGCCGAGGACCGACGCCGCAACCTGGCGCGTAAGGAACTCGCCTGGCTGCGCCGGGGAGCACCGGCCCGCACCTCGAAGCCGAGATACCGCATCGAGGCGGCCGAGACGCTGATCTCCGATGTCCCACCGCCCCGGGACACCGTCGAGCTGATGACCTTCGCCAAGCGCAGACTCGGGCGCACGGTGCTGGAACTGGAGAACGTCGACCTGCGTGCAGGCGATCTGACCATCGCCGAGGACATCACCTGGCGGATCGGCCCCGGGGATCGAGTCGGATTGGTCGGTGTCAACGGATCGGGCAAGACGACCCTGCTGCGGATGCTGGCGGGGGAGCGGGAACCGGCAGCGGGCCAACGCATCCAGGGACAGACCGTGCGCCTCGCCCACCTCACCCAGGAGTTGCACGACCTGCCGCCGCAGCTGCGGGTGCTGGAGGCCGTCGAAGAGGTCGCCACCCGGGTCACCCTCGGCAAACAGGATCTCTCCGCCGCCCAGCTGGCCGAGCGGCTCGGCTTCCCCAAGGGCAAGCAATGGACGCCGGTCGGCGACCTGTCCGGCGGCGAGCGACGCCGACTGCAGTTGGTCCGGCTGATGATGGCCGAGCCCAACGTGCTGCTGCTCGACGAACCGACCAACGACCTGGACATCGACACCCTGCAACAGCTCGAGGACCTGCTCGACTCCTGGCCGGGAACCATGGTGGTCGTCTCACACGACCGGTACCTCATCGAACGGGTCTGCGACAAGACGGTCGCGTTGTTCGGAGACGGCCAGGTGACCGATTTGCCGGGCGGAATCGACGAATACCTGCGTCGCCGCGAACAGCTGCAAACACAGCCGACCTCGGTGGGCGAGGCCACCTCGGCGGGGACCGAGAATGCTAGCCCGTCCGCAGGCAGTGGGATGTCCGCCGCCGACACCAGGGCCGCCCGCAAGCAGCTCGCCAAGCTCGAACGCAGGTTGGCGACCCTGGACAAGAAGGAGAAGGAACTCAACCAGGCGCTGGCGGATGCGGGCAGCGACACCGGTCGGCTGATGGATCTGGACGCCGAACTCCGACAGCTCAAGGCCGAGAAGGCCGAGGTCGAGGAGGAATGGCTCCTGTCAGCCGACGCGCTGGAGGGATGAGGGCGGCAGCGAGGCATGGCCCAGCGGGTCCCCGTCCTGCTCTCTCGCCGACCGGGCCGCAGCCGACAACCTCCGTTGTCGGAACCGGTTGCTCTGTCGAGCCCAGCTCATTGCTGGGTCAGCGAGCACTCGACCGGGGTGGTCGGCGAACCGATCGGGTGAAGGCGCGTTGAAGACGACAAAGAGCGCGAGAGCGGTCCCTAGTCTTCTGTCGATCTAGAGCGGCGGAAGAAGAAGGTATGACGGACGTGGCGAGCGGCCGAGAACTGACAACCAGGGGCCCGGTCGACGGTTTACCACGTAACGCCATGCAAGAGCAGTTCAGTCTTGCGTTCGTGCGAATGGTCGCGGCAGCAGCGGGATGTTCGATCAAGAGCCATGAGACGGACTATGACGGAGTCGACATCACCATCGTGGACTCCCGCGAGCATAAGGAGTTCAACTACCCGGAGCTGGAGCTCCAGCTGAAGTGCACATCCCAACATGGCTTGCTCAAGGACGGCTACCTCGCGTGGACGTTGGAGCGCAAATCGTTCTTGAAGCTGTGTAATCCCAAGCGTTTCGTTCCTGCGTTCCTCGGTGTGTTGCTGATCCCGGAGGATCCGCACCGCCTCCTCGATCTCTCGGAGGAGGGACTCACGAGTGAAAGTCGGATGTACTGGGCGCGGGCAACGAGTCTGGGTGACATCGTGGAGGGTAGGGCGAACAAGACGGTGCGCCTGCCCCGAGACGGTTTCTTCGATGTCCCAGCGCTCCAGCGCACCATGAACGAGCTCGGTGAAGGTGGTGGGCAATGAGCTACCTGCGGGATGGTGACCTGCAAGAAGTTACGTCCGTGCTGTCGCCTTCTGCGGTCTCGCAGTACCTGGCCTCTCACGGGTGGGAACTCGAAGCACGGCAGGCGGAGATCAAGGAGATCTGGCGGCTCCCGGGCGAGGGCGGGCTACGCGGCCGGATCATGCTTCCGCTGGCTACCGACTACGTGGATTTCTCGCGGCGCTTCAAGGAGGTGCTCCTCGCTCTCACCTCCATCTATGACTGGAATATCGCGCAGTTGGTGGAACACATCACGAGCGCTCGTGCCGATCTCTTCTACGTTCGGCTTGATCAAGAACTGCTGGACGGGACCATTCCGTTCCGGCAAGCCGAAGCGTCTCTCGGTGCACTGTTCAGAATGATGAAGGCCGCAGCCACGACGGCCGACGACCCGCTGCACTCGCATCGAGGCAGGCGATCAGCTGTCGTCACCGAGTACCTCGACGATGGGATCCGGCTGGGGCATACCCAGCGGGGCAGTTTCGTCTTCACCGTCGTGTCCCGGCTCGGTGATGCCGCACCGGACGAGGCTGCTTCCGACCTGCCCTTCGCCCGTAAAGTCATGACGACACTCGCCTCCGACCTGTCGTCGGTGCGCAGGCTGGCGTTGGCCTGGGACGAACAAGCCCTCGATCGTGCTGCGGAATCCGGCCTGAGTGCCAACCTGGTGGAGTCGCTGCAAGACCTCACTCAGCCAAGGACGCTACGCATGGTGGATCTGTCCTTCGCCTGGGCCACAGCTGCCCCGACACCTGCTGTGGAGACCTCGCGTATCCGCGTCGATCGCGATGCGATGGCGGGCCTTCCGCTGCTACGGGAACGACTGGTCCGACGGGAGGAACCGCCGCGACGGGAGACCCTGTTCGGGATGGTACGTACCTTGAACCGGGAGGAAAACGGCGATGATGATCTCGATAGCACCAGCATCGTACTGACGACACACGTCAATGGCCGGTTGCGAAAAGTCCAGGTGCCGCTTGCCGGTCTCGACTATGAGGGTGCAATCCAGGCACACCGAAGCAAGCAGCCGATCGTCGTGACCGGAGACTTGATATTCGAACGCGGTGCGTGGCGTCTCACCGGAGCGATCAGCATCGATCCGGGCAGCCTCGACCGACTGCGCTGAAACAGCTCGCGTCAGTCGAGCTGTTCGGCCAGTCCGACGATGATGTCCTCGGGGCCACGGAGATAGCAGAGCCGATAGCTCTGTTCGTACTGCACGATCTCGCCGACCAGCTCGGCGCCATGGGTGAGCATCCGTGCCACGACCTCGTCGATATCGTCGACGGCGAACATGATGCGCCGAAGCCCCAGCGTGTTGACCGGGGCGGATGCGGGCTCCGGGCTGATCGACGCAGGCGTGTGGAATTTCGCCAGCTCGACGCCGCCATGGCCGTCCGGGGTCCGCAGCATGGCGATGTCCTGGCGAACGTTGTCGATCCCGATGACCCGTTCCGCCCAGCGCCCTTCGATGGGCGCCTTGCCTTCCAGCGTCATGCCGAGTTCCGTGAAGAACGAGATGACCGCGTCGAGGTCGTCGACAACGATGAGGACGTTGTCCATTCGCCGAATCGCCATGCGCGGCAGCGTAGCGACTGCGGGCGTCAATTCCGTGCATCCACAGTCACGCAGCGTCGCCGGTTGTCGAACGCGGAACGACTGCCGCACTCGTTCAGGCAGCACAGTCGGTAGTTCTGTTCATAGTGCACGATCTCGCCGACCGCGAACATGACGAGGGTTCGGGCTTGATGGCCGCACGCGGCATCCAGCCCGGTTGGTGCGCGTCCAGAAACCCTCGTCAAGGGAGACGAAGCGCGTCCCGTCCTCGGTTAGGGCCAGACCCTAGTGGCGATGGGGTTTTGATCAGCCTCCGATGGAGGCGAGCATGTCCGGATCCAGCTCGATATCGGCGATGCGGTAGACGGGTGGTGTCTCACCCATCAAGTGCTCGACGAAGTAGTCCCAGCGGCGACGCAACCAGTACGCCTGATTGACCAGCATGGCGTGATCGGCGTTGGGCATGATGAGCAGGTCGAAGTTCTTGTTGGCTTGGATCAGGGCATCGACGAGACGCATCGTGAGGTGCGGCGTGACGTTATCGTCCATCTCGCCGTGTACGAGGAGGAGTTTGCCTCGGAGGTTGTCGACGAGCGACATGTTGGAGTGCTTGGCGTAGTCGTACTCGTCGGGATCGCCGAAGAACTTCTCACCCCACCAGGCGTGGTACATGGCGTCGTCGTGGTCGCCGGACGATGAGACCGCGACCTTGAAGAAGTCGGGCGCTTGGAGCATGGCCCGGGTGGATCCGTAGCCACCGCCGGACTCACCGAAGATGCCTACCCGGTCCAGATCCATCCACGGCCGGGTCTCGGCGAGCTGCTTGATGGCCTCGACGTGATCGGCGACGAATTGCCCTTCGCCCACGAGACGCGCGTGGTCCTGGAAGGCCTTGTGCCGCAGGGCGGTGCCGCGCGCGTCGATGGCGACCACGACGAACCCGAGGGCGGCGAAGACGGCTCCCGATACCTCGGCCGAGATGAAACCACCGGATTGCGGGAACCGCCGGGGTGTGGTCGTGACCTGAACGCCTGCGTAGATCTCGTCGAGGACGGGGTAGGACTTCGACGGGTCGAAGTCGTGCGGCTTGTAGATGGCGCACTGGATGTCGGTGACGCCGTCTGCGGACTTGACCATGACACGCTCGGGTGGCGTCCAGCCGGCCGCGTACAGGGCCGTGGCATCGGCCTGCTCGAGTTCGAGAACCACTTCTCCGGCCCCGTTGCGCAGCACGGATACGGCTGGGACATCGACGCGTGACATGACATCGACGAAGAACCGACCCGAAGGTGAGGGGCGGGTCTCATGGTCGAGTCCGTCGGTGGTGATGGTGGTGATCTCACCGCCGTCGAGGGAGACCGAGTACAGCTCCTGCAGGTGGATGTCGCTGCCCGGTTCGCGTCCGGCGGCGGTGAAGGTGACGCGTCGGGCCTGCTCGTCGACGCTCACGATCTTGCGGACCAGCCAGTCGCCCGAGGTGACGGTCACCGTAGATCCGTCCGGACGGTGCAGGTAGAGGTGCCCCCACCCGCTGCGTTCGGACCACAACAGCACCTCCCCAGACGCCAGAACCCTGATGTTGCGCTCGTGGTGATAGGGGGCGATCAGGACGTTGGTCTCGCTGCTCTCCGCAACGAGCACGGTGACGTCGCCGGTGTCCGGATCGAGTTCGTGGACGCGGACGGTCTTGTCGCCGCGATCGCCCCACGCGAAGTGGATAGTCGAGGAATCCTCGCTCCACCACATGAATCCGTAGGCGATGGTCGGGACGAACGGCGTATCGATCGGCGCGCACGTCGACTTCGTCGACTCGCCCGTGGCCGCATCGAAGACGAAGAACTCTGCGGTGGCCACTTTCTCATCCCCGACCAAGGGGTAGTGGTAGCTCATCAAGCGAGGTCGTCCGCCGTCTTGGGGAGACGACCGTACGAGGTGCATGAGTTCGACCTCGCGCTGGTCGAGCCGGTGTGTGACGAACCGACTCGAGTCTGGCGACCACACGACATGAGGGGGGAAGGTGACGCCGAGATTCTCTTCCATGACTCGGTTCGCGACCGCGTCGTTCATGCCCGCGTACGCGTACCCCTCGGCTCCGTCGGTCGTGAGCTGTCGCTCCTCGTCGGTGGTGGTGTCGCGGAGGTAGAGGTTGTGATCGCGCACGCCCACCGACCACCGCCCGTCGGGCGAGCGGGTTTCCGAGGGATGGGTGGGGCCGAGGATGGTGGCCTCGTAGTCGTCCGTGCTGACCCGGATCCGCTGCTCGCCGACGACGACCTCCACGGCGTCGTCGAACAGCTCGATCCCGTGGAACGGCAGATCGGTCGCCCGATACGTCGCGTCGAGGATCCGACCGAGCGCCGTGGCCATCCGCTCGTGGTCGAAAGCGGGCTCCTTGGTGCGCGCCTCAGCGTCGACCACGACGAACTCCTTGCCCGCCGCCGTTTGAATCCGGTACCAGAAGGTCGCGGTGTCCCGGATCCACGTCGGTTGGACCTGAGCGTGCGTGACCAGCGCCTTCAGGTGATGTGGCAGTAGGGCCTCGGCGTTGGCGTACCTGGTCTCCAGATCGGTCGTCATGAAAGCTGCTCCTCCGGGGTGCCGGGTCCGGCACCGAGTCGGTGGGGATTCGGACACCACCGAGTCCAGACCCTGACGTCGCGTCCGAATCAAGACCACACCGATGAGAGGTGGGTCACGGTGCCGGTACGCCGGCAGCTGGGAGCGCCATCAGTGCTGGTCCAATCATTGTTGGAGCTGGCACAGCACCCGGTACCGCAGGAATTCGAGGGACCGTTCGTCGAGCAGCGCCGAGCCCTGCGGGTCGATCGAGGGCAGCGCGTTCACCCGCCCGATCACCCGTTCCAGCAACGCGACGAAACCGTCGATGATGAGGACGTATCCATCCGCCGGATTGCTATGCGCTCGACGGCAGCGGCCGGCCTATGCGCCGCGTGCCCATCACGCGGGGCGGCTCAGCTAGTCGAGACCCATGGATTCAGCGCTGGTGGAACCGGTTCTGGGCGGCTTCCAGGCCCTCGGTCATCAACGCTTCGACGGCGTCGGCGCAGTGATCCACGAAGAACGCCAGTTCCTTGCGTTCCACGGTGGAGAAGTCCCGCAGTACGAAGGCCGCCGGGTCCATTCGGCCGGGTGGCCTGCCGATGCCGCAGCGCACCCGCAGGTAGTCCTTGGTGCTCAGCGAGGAGGTGATCGATCGCAGCCCGTTATGGCCGTTGTCGCCGCCGCCCAGCTTCATGCGCACCGTGCCGAACGGCAGATCGAGTTCGTCGTGCACCACGATGACCGAGGCGGGCTGGATCTTGAAGAACCGCACCGCGCCCGCGACCGCGCCGCCGGAGAGGTTCATGTACGACCTCGGTTTGGCCAGGACCGCCCGCTGGTTCGACAGCCTGCCCTCGACCACCTCGGCGGAACTCTTGTGGCTCTTGAACTTGCCGCCGACCCGCGACGCCAGCTCGTCGAGCACCATGAAGCCGACGTTGTGCCGGTTGCCCGCGTAACTCGCCCCGGGATTGCCCAGCCCGACGATCAAGGGGAGCTGCTGTTCGTCCACCGAATCTTCCCGATCCACTCGGCCCGGCAGGGCCTGCTGAACGCGGTCGAGGAATACGTCGACCTCGTCTTCGTTGTATCCGCGATTGCCCAGCGGCGACCTGGCGAACACGACGTCGGCAACGTTGCCTGCGGTCAGCGCCGCGCGCCCTTCCAGAGTGCGAGCGATCTCCTCGAGGAAGGCGTCCACCTGTTCGCAGTGATAGCCACGGCGCAGCAGGCCTCCCGGCGCGAAGGTCGTCTCGCGGATGTCGGCGGCGGTCAAGCCCATGTCGGTCCCCTCGATGAAGCGAAGGCGGCACACTCATTAAAGTGTGCCGCCCTCGTCAACGCGAACTTCTCGGGTGGCTCGCCCACCGGTCCGACGTGGGCGCGATGAAACACCAAGCCCTCATCGGCTCGGATCAGCTCTCCGATGCGTCGCCTTCGCCTTCGCCTTCGCCCTCCGACTCGCCACCGTCCAGCTGCGCGGCGGTCGGTGCGGCGTTGACCGAGACGATCAGGGTGTCGGGGTCGGTGACCAGCTCGACGCCCTCCGGCAGGGTGACCTGCGACGCGAGGATCTGGGTGCCCTCGGTGGCGCCCTGGACCGAGACCTCGAACTGCTCGGGGATGTTCAGCGCGTCGGCGGCGACCTCGATGACGGTGAGCTCCTGGTTGACCAGGGTTCCGGGGCCACCCTCGCCGTTGACGACGATGGAGACCTCGATGTTGACCTTCTCGCCGCGCTGCACGAGCAGCAGGTCAACGTGCTCGATGTAGTTCTTCAGCGGGTGGACCGTGACGGTCTTGGTGAGCGCCAGCTCTGGGGTGGCACCCTCGAAGTCGAGCGAGAGCACCGCGTTGCGGCCGTGCTCACGGACGACCCGGGCGAACTCCAGGGCAGGCAACGACAGGTGCTTGGGGTCGGAGCCGTGGCCGTAGAGAACGGCAGGGATCTTTCCCGCGCGACGGGTGCGGCGGGCGGCACCCTTGCCGAACTCGGTGCGCGATTCTGCGGCAAGACGTACCTGGGACACGGGATTGCACTCCTTGCGACATCGGATGATGTGACCGGTGGGCGGCTGCGGCGGTGAGGCGCGCGAAAGCAGACACAGCGCGGCTGATTCAACCGCCGCGTCAATCACGCCAGGTCGAGAGAACCCGGCCTCGCCGAGGCAACCCGAATAGTGTAGGCCGACCGAAGGATGCACTTCACCCGGGGGTGCCCAGATCAGGACGTACGCGCGATGGTGAACAGCGCGGCACGGTCCCGTCACACACACATGATGTTCCCTGACAATCGTGGACTCAGCGTGAGCTGACGGTTAATTTCTCCCCATGTCAGCAGACGTCGAACCAGCACAGGCCGTGCCGCCGCAAGGCTGGCGTGCTCGCCTACGCCAAGTCGGCCCGGGCATCATGGCCGCCGCCACGGGCGTGGGAGCCGGTGACCTGGTCGCGACCCTCGTCGCGGGATCCCGCTTCGGCTACACACTCTTCTGGGCCGTCATCGTCGGCACGATCTTCAAGATCGCCTTGGCCGAGGCCACCGGACGATGGCACGTGACCTCCGGCCGAACGATCCTCTCCGGCTGGCGCCAGCTGGGCCGATGGGCGCTCGGATACTTCGGTATCTACGCCGCGATCTGGGGTTTCGTCTACGGCGCGACCGCGATGTCGGCCTCGGCCCTGCCACTCAACGCCCTGTTCCCGGTGCTCGACGTCCGGTATTGGGGAATCATCTGCGGTCTGCTCGGCCTGGTGATCGTGTGGTTCGGCCGCTACGCAGTCCTCGAACGGATCATGACGATCTTCGTCGGGATCATGTTCGTCACCGTGGTCGGCACGGCGATCCTCGTGGTGCCGAACATGACGGCGCTCACCGCGGGCGTGGCGCCGGTCCTGCCGGAGGGTTCGTTGATCTACGTCCTCGGGTTGATCGGTGGCGTCGGCGGCACCATCACCATGGCCTCCTACGGCTACTGGACGATGGCCAAGGGCTGGCGGACGCCCAAGTGGCTGGGCATGATGCGGTTCGACAACATCGTCGGCTACGTCACCACCGGTGTCTTCGTCGCCTCGATGCTCATCGTGGGCGCCGAGCTGCTGCGTGGCTTCGACATCCAGAGCGGTGACGGCGGCCTGCTGACCCTGGCCGACGTCCTCGCCGCTGACTACGGCCAGTGGGCCCGCATCCCGTTCCTCGTCGGGTTCTTCGCCGTGGCGTTCAGCTCGGTGATCGGCGTGTGGAACGGTGTCAGCCTGCTGGTCAGCGACTGGTGGCGGGTGTGGCGGCTCCGCAAGCACGAGAGCGAGAAGGTCGATGACGAACAGCACTACGACCAGTTCGCCGGCCCGAAGACCAAGATGTACAAGGGCTACCTGCTCTGGCTGACCTTCCCACCGATGGCGCTGCTGTTCCTGGACCAGCCGTTCCAGCTGGTCATCGTCTATGGGGTGCTCGGTGCGCTGTTCATGCCATTCCTGGCAGGCACGCTGATGGTGCTGCTGAACTCGAAGAAGCTCGACAAGCAGTACCGCTCGCGGTGGTTGTCCAACACGCTGCTGGGCATCTGCGTGCTGCTGTTCGCGGTGATCGCCATCAACCAGTTGATCGGCATCTTCACCGGCTGACGGGCCGACGAGACACGAAACGGGCGGGACGCCCCGGTTGGGCCGTCCCGCCCGTTCTATTCGAAGGCGGTCACCGAGTGGCCGTCGTCAGGCGTTGCCGCCGAACAGGCTCGTCACGGAGTCGTCCTCGAACACCGCCTGGATCGCCCTGGCCAGCAACGGCGCGATGGACAGCACCGTCATGGTCGGGAAGCGCTTCTCCTCGGGGATGGGCAGGGTGTTGGTGAACAACACCTCCTTGGCCCCACAGTTGGCCAGCCGCTCGGTCGCAGGCGCGGAAAGCACGCCATGCGTGGCGGCGATGATCACGTCGGAGGCGCCCGCCTCCAGCAGCGCGTCCACCGCCTTCACGATCGTTCCGCCGGTGTCGATCATGTCGTCGATCACCACGCAGAGCCTGCCCTTGACCTCGCCGACGATTCGGTTGGCCACGGCCTGATTCGGCTTGAACGGGTCTCGCGTCTTGTGAATGAAGGCGATCGGCCTGCCACCGAGCTGGTCGGCCCACTTCTCCGCGAGCCGGACCCGGCCCGCGTCGGGTGAGACCACCGTGAGCTGCTCGTCGGCATAGGTGGTTGCGACATGCTCGGCCAACAGGTTCTGCGCGAGCAGGTGGTCGACCGGTCCGTCGAAGAAACCCTGGATCTGCGCGGTGTGCAGGTCCATGGTCATGATCCGGTCGGCGCCCGCGGTCTTGAACATGTCCGCGATCAACCGCGCCGAGATCGGCTCCCGGCCCCGGTGCTTCTTGTCCTGCCGCGCATAGGGGTAGAACGGCATGATCACCGTGATGCGCTTGGCGCTCGCTCGCTTCAGCGCGTCCACCATGATGAGCTGCTCCATCACCCACTGATTGATGGGCGCGGTGTGGCTCTGCAGGACGAAGGCGTCCGAACCACGCACCGACTCCTCGAAGCGCACGAAGATCTCGCCGCTGGCGAAGTCGTAGGCGGATTGCGGGGTCACCGAGACGTTGAGGTACTTGGCGACCTCGTCCGCCAGCTCCGGGTAGGCCCGCCCGCTGAAAAGCATCAGGTTCTTCTTCGGTGTTCCCGGTTTCGGGCTCATGCCCGGCTCACCGCCGTGTGGTCCTGTGCAGCCGCAAGAGGAAAGATCATCACCGCAGTAAACCCTCACTTTTGGTCACGACTATCGATGGCCTTCCGCACGGTACCCGCGCTTTTCGGCCAGTTGCGCCCGCAGTATCGATGCACACTGATCGACACGGACGAGGGACCTGCCTCGGCTCGGCCGCACCGTGCGCATGGCGTGTCCGATTGAGGACATTCGTCCGGCAACGCGCGATCCGACGGGTACCCAACGTCACGGATCGAGAGTGCTGGGTGCCGGGTGACCCGGTGCGGATCGGCGACGATGTGTCCGGTGTGACTCAGCCCTGTTCGGCGTCGCCGCTCTCCTTCGCCGCGGCTTCCTTCGCCTCGGTCGCCGCCTCGGCCGCAGCCGTTCCCGGCCTGCGTCGGATCACCCAGTCCTCGATGTTGCGCTGCGGACCACCGGAGACGGCCAACGCGCCGGGCGGTACATCGCGCCGGAGCACCGTGCCCGCGCCGGTGTAGGCGCCATCGCCGACCGTCACCGGGGCGACGAACATGTTGTCCGAGCCGGTGCGGACATGGGAGCCCACCACGCTGCGGTGCTTGGCGATGCCGTCGTAGTTCACGAACACGCTGGCCGCGCCGATGTTGCTCTGCTCGCCGATCGTGGCATCGCCGACGTAGCTCAGGTGCGGAACCTTGCTGCCCGCGCCGATGTCGGAATTCTTCACCTCGACGAAGGTGCCGATCTTTCCGTTCGCACCGAGCCGTGCGCCGGGCCGGAGATAGGCGAACGGGCCGACCGTGGCCTGCTCGGCGATCTCGGCCTCCCGGCCATGGGTACGGATCACCGTGGCGCCCGCGCCGATCACCGTGTCGGTGAGGTCGGTGTCCGGTCCGATGACCGCGCCCTCGGCGACCCGGGTGCGACCACGCAGCCGGACCCCCGGTTCGAGCACCACGTCCCTGGCCAGCTCGACCTCGACGTCCAGCCACACCGAGGCCGGGTCGACCATCGTGACGCCCGCCCGCATCCAGCGTTCCACCAGCCTGCGGTTGAGCTCGACACCCAATTTCGCCAGCTGCACCCGGTCGTTCACGCCCTCGACCAACCACGGGTCCGAGCAGCGCGAGGCCCCGACCCGGCGTCCGTCGCCCCTGGCGATGCCCAGCACGTCGGTGAGGTAGAGCTCGCCCTGGGCGTTGTCGGTGCCCAGCCTGCCGAGGGCATCGCGCAACACCTCGGCGTCGAAGGCGTACACCCCCGAGTTGATCTCGGTGATGGCCCGCTGGGCCTCGGTGGCGTCCTTCTGCTCGACGATGCCGGTCACGCTGCCATCGGCGTCCCGCAGCACTCGGCCGTACCCGGTCGGGTCGGCGAGCTCCGAGGTGAGGACCGTGACGGCGTTGCCTGCCGTGCCGTGTTCGGTCAGCAGTGAAACCAGCGTGTCGGAGTCCAGCAGCGGCACGTCGCCGTAGCTCACCAGCACGATCCCGGTGAGACCGGCGGGCAGCGCGGCGAGCGCGCAACCGACCGCGTGGCCGGTGCCCTTCTGCTCCTCCTGCACCGCCGTGGCCACCTGCCTGCCCGTGTCGCGAGCGACGGCGTCGAGACGTTCGGTCACCTGCTCCCTGCCGTGTCCGACGACGACCACGAGATGCTCGGGATCGACGCCGAAGGCGGCGTGGACCGCATGTTCCACGAGGGCCCGTCCGGCGATCTGATGCAGCACCTTCGGCGTCTTCGAGCGCATACGGGTTCCTTCACCCGCGGCGAGGACGACGGTGCTGATCGGGCCGGTGGGCTCGCCGGAGGGAACTCGGGGAGCTGGGCCGCCCTGGAGCATCGATGCTTCCCTTCCACGCTGGGTTGGTGACCGCGGGGGATTCCGGCCGCCTGCTCGTCTGAGACGGTCGACCCGGCAAGAGACAGGGCTCGTGCTCGGCACGGATGCTGTGATCCTAAGGGCTGTCTCGGTGCGGCCCGGCTACACCCGGTAGGAAGTCGAGCACGCGACGAGCACGTCGAGAAGTGCTGTTCAGGACGGCGTGTCCAGCTCGACGATCTCGCTGAGCTCGCCGTCTCCCAAGACCCGCTGCGAGAACACCCGACTCCCGCCGTCCCGCTTTGCCTGGTACATCGCCGCGTCGGCCCGAGTCAGGGCGTGTCCGCTGCCCTCCTGGGACGCGACGGTGATCACACCCACCGACAGCGTGACGCCTCGGGACTGCTCCGGGGGCAGCTCGGAGACCGCCTTGACGGCGCGGCCCATGGCCGCCTCGGCATCGGCGAGGGTGGTCGTGGGCATCAACACCACGAACTCGTCGCCGCCGTACCGCGCGACCAGATCGTCCTGCCGCAGCGCCTCCCGCAGCGTGGTGGCGATGATCCGGAGCACATCGTCGCCGTCGGCGTGCGAACAGCGGTCGTTGACGCCCTTGAAGCCATCGAGGTCGCACAGCGCCACCGAGAGCGGGTTGGCGTCCGGATCGATGACGAGGTGGTCCATCCGCTCGTCCAGGGCCCGTCGGTTGGCCAGACCCGTGAGCGGGTCCTGGAGGGCCTGCCGGGTGATGTCGCCATGCTCGCGGCGCAGTCGTTCATGGTCGCGGCGGGAGATCAGCGTCGCCATCCGCACCTCCCGCAGCATCCACAGCTCGCTCTCCAACGCGGCGTTGTACTGGCTGAGCGCTGTCGTGGCGGCCGGGCCGTCGTCCGGCCCGCACAGCCGAGCGAACTCCCGGACCAGCGAGAGCTGGAGCGGCGGCTCGGAGGGGTCGCCCACCATCTCCTTGCGGGCGTCACGCAGCACCTCCAGCGCCTCCTCCCGGTCGCCGTCGTGTTCCAGGCAGCGGGACAGCGCCAAGGAGGTGATCAGCAGTTCGCGGGGGTAGCGGGAGCGTTGCAGCAGCTTGTCGAGCCGGGGGACGTGCTCACCGCCGGGCTTGGCCAGGGCGAGCGCCGAGCCGACCACCGGGACGCGGTCTGCGGCGGGCTGGTCGGGATAGCTCCGGGGATACATCGAATCGCGCCAGAGATCCTCGACGGAACTGGCCATCGCCGAGGCCACGGCGAACCGATCGGCGGCCTCCTCCATGCGATCGGCCCGCTCCAGACGCAGGCCCCAGCCGACCATCATCCTGGTCCGGTTGATCATGTGCACCGAGATCTGGTGCGGGCTGCCGCTGCGGCGCAGGAACTCGTGGGCCCGGATCATCTCCTCGTCGGCCATCTCGTAGACCCCGAGCTGGGTCAGGACCAGGGCGATGTCCTGCAGCGCCAGCGATACCTGCTGCTCCCAGGCCCGGTGGCTCATCAGCGGATCCGGCGTCAGCGTGCCGTTGAGGATCGCCAGCGCCTTGGCCGTCTCGTCCAGGGTGATCTCGTGGTTGTTGTCGAGCATCATCCGGCGCCCGCGCAACGCACGGCCGTCGGCCTCCATGACCGTCAACCCGTGCCGCTTGGCATGCATGATGAGTTCGTCGAGCAGCGGATCGGAGAATCTGGCGTTCCCCTTGGTAACCAGACGGGTTACCGCAGCGCCACGGAGCAGCTGGGCCACCAGACTCGGCTCACCGCGTCGACGTGCCTCGGCGAGTAATTCATCCACCTCGTCGATGCTGGAGAACTGCCGCTTCCGATCATCGAACTGTGAGGCGACGATCAGTTCGTGCGCACGGGCGATCAGCCAGGCGTCGGAGCGCTCGCTGGGCTCAGGCGAGGCCTCTCGCAATCCCTCCGAGTCCCTGTGCAGTGCTCTACACCCCCTGGCGAGTCCCCTGCCGAGTACTCAGACGATGTCGAGCATCTGGCGTCTATGCAGGTCATCGAGCCGACCTGCGACGCTCCGCCGCCAGGATTCGAACCTGGACTATCGGAACCAAAATCCGAGGTGCTGCCGTTACACCACGGCGGATCACACGACGGGGAGTCGTGCGCGGCGTCACGACTTTACGGTCGCGCCCGTACATGGTGACACGAGCGGGGTACGTGAGTCAGGGGGGATGCCCGAACGTCCCTTCTTCTTCGTCGATCTGTCCACGATGCCCGGCCGTGGGTTGACTTCGAAAGCAGTTTGTCTCCGGACGTAGGCGACCTCGCGATCACGCCGGGGTCGCGCAGCCCTCGATCGGTGGTCACACCGGGGGTGGCCAACCGGTTCGCCGTAACCTACGCTAGCGTAGGTTACGGTTCCGTAGCCGTAGGTAAGCCGGACCTTCCCCTGGCCATCTGACTCTTCTGAGGTAGGCCCATGACGAGCACACTCGATGCCACGCCCTCGGCCGAATCGGGACGATCGCCGAAACCGGTGATCCTCGGACGGCGCCGTGATGCGGCGCAGATCGGCGTCTATGTCTTCGTGATCCTTCCCTTCCTGGCATTGATCGCCGCCGTCCCCTTCGCCTGGGGCTGGGGGCTGAGCTGGCTGGACATCGGGTTGGGGGCGATCTTCTTCGTCTTCTCCGGTCTAGGCATCACCGCTGGTTTCCACCGCTACTTCACCCATGGATCGTTCAAAGCGAACCGTCCGTTGCGGGTGGGACTGGCGATCGCGGGCAGCATGGCCCTGCAGGGACCGGTGATCACCTGGGTGGCCGACCACCGCAGGCACCACGCGTTCTCCGACAAGGAGGGCGACCCGCACTCGCCGTGGATGTTCGGCACCTCGCCCGCAGCGTTGGCCAAGGGGTTCTGGCACGCGCACACCGGCTGGCTGTTCGAGCGGGACCTCACCAACTCGCAGCGCTTCGCCCCCGATCTGCTGGCCGACCCCGACATCGCCAGGGTGCAGCGTCAGTTCGGGCTGTGGACCGTGGTGAGCCTGGTGCTGCCCGGCGTGCTCGGTGGGCTGATCAGCTGGTCGATCTGGGGCGGCATCACCGCGTTCTTCTGGGCGGGTCTGGTCCGCGTCGGCCTGCTGCACCACGTGACCTGGTCGGTGAACTCGATCTGCCACATGGTGGGTGAGCGTCCGTTCCAGGCCAGGGACAAGTCGGCGAACTTCTGGCCGCTGGCGATCCTGTCCTTCGGCGAGTCCTGGCACAACCTGCACCACGCCGACCCGACCTGTGCTCGGCACGGCGTCCAGCGCGGCCAGATCGACATCACGGCCCGGCTCATCTGGATGTTCGAGAAGTTCGGTTGGGCGACCAAGGTGCGGTGGCCAACCACGCAGCGACTCGCCAGGATCTCGGCGAATGAAGAATGATCGAACCGGTCCCGAGATCAGACCCGTTGGCCTCCCCCCAGGTCGGACAGCCACCCCTTAGGCTGAACCAGATGGCGGGGCGACGAGCGCGGGTGCAGGCCGGGACGGCAGCGGGCGGGACGGCACCGCGACCCGCCCGAGTTCGAATGACCGGGAAGGAACGTCGCCGACAGCTGCTCGACGTCGGTCGCGAGTTGTTCGCCGAGAAGGGCTTCGAGGCCGCTTCCATCGAGGAGATCGCCCACCGGGCAGGCGTGAGCAAGCCGGTGGTCTACGAGCACTTCGGTGGCAAGGAGGGCATCTACGCGGTGGTCGTCGACCGCGAGATGGAGCTGCTGCTCGACCGGATCGTCTCGGCGCTCTCCGCCGGGCATCCCAAGGAGCTGCTCGAACAGGCGGCGTGCGCGCTGCTGGACTACATCCAGGACTCCAGCGACGGCTTCCGCATCCTGGTTCGCGATTCGCCGGTCGCCAGCGCCACCGGCACCTTCTCCAGCCTGCTCAACGACATCGCCAGTCAGGTCGAGGACATCTTCGGCAAACAGTTCGGTGCCAGGGGTTACGACACGAACCTGGCCGCGCTCTACAGCCAGGCGTTGGTGGGCATGGTCGCGCTGACCGGCCAATGGTGGTTGGAGGTGCGGACCCCGCCGAAGGACGAGGTGGCGGCGCACCTGGTGAACCTGGCCTGGAACGGGTTGTCACACCTGGAGCTGCACCCGGGTCTGCACATCCGCCGCGATTGAGTTGCGAGAGGCCCGGACGATCGAGGTCCGGGCCCACTCATCGCGCCTCGGCCGGTTGATAGGGCCGTTCGACGGGGAGCAGTGCGCTCGCCTCGGTCAGCCGGTCCGCCGATACCAGTCGGTGGATCTCGTGGGCCAACGGGGTGACGTCGGCCAAGCCGACGATCCAGTCGTCGACATAGTGCTCGACGGCCACGCCGCGCAGACCGAGCTGGATCGCCCTGGTGTCCAACCGTTCCATCCGGGTGCCTCGGTCGGGATCCCACTGGATCCGCACCGGGCTTTCGGCCAAGCGCCGACGCCACGTCGCCTGGTCGGGATCGCGTCCCTCGCGGAACGAGCTGGGGCAGGCGTTGCGCACCGCCCAGTCGAACCCGGATCGCTTCAACGTGATGGCCAGGACGACCTCCTGGTCGGGTTTGAGCGCCCAACCGCTGCGGTGCATCATCCACCGGAAGGACGGCTTGATCCAGGTCATCCTGGTCCGGGAGAACGGCGGCACGAAGGTGCCCGCCGCCAGCGCGGGCTTGGCGATCAATGGCGAGTACGCCTGGTAGACGACCACGGTCTCGGCATCGTGGTTCGCGAGAATCCGATGTTCCATGGCCGTCGATGATGGCTCGCCTGCCGGTCGGCGCTCCAATGATTTCCAGAATCGGCGGTGTCCCTTCGGTCGGCGATCCGACTCTTCGGGGCCGACCACACGCACCGACCCGGTCTCGGCGAATCACACCGTCGGGACGGCTGTGAACTGCGCCGCACCCGATACGCCCGGCCACCGCCCGAGCTGGGCGGACACGACACCGCCGTCCGCTTAACCAGCTGCTCGGTGTGGGCTCGCACCCGTACCCTGAATGCCGAGACCCCTCCCGGCCTGTTCCGGGCAGGGGTGTGTCGTTTTTCGGTAACGAGGAGATCTCCCGTCGTGTCCGCTCCACTCGCCGGGCTGCTCACCGCCCTTCTGGGCAGCAAGCCCTTCCAAGACCTTGTCGATGCGGCGGGTTCGGCTGCGGTCGAGCTCGGCGGTCCGCCCGCCCTGCGGCCATTGGTCGCCGCAGTACTGGCCGCGCAGCAGGGTGCCGACCGGCCTGTGTTGTTGGTCACGGCCACCGGGCGGGAGGCCGAGGAGAGCACCGCCGTGCTCGGCGATCTGATCGGGCCCGACGCCGTCGCCGAACTGCCGTCCTGGGAGACCCTGCCGCACGAGCGGCTCTCGCCACGCGCCGACACGGTGGGACGCAGGCTGGCGGTGTTGCGCAGGCTGGCCCACCCGAAGGAGAGCGGGCTCGGGCCGCTTCGAGTCGTCGTGACCACGGTCCGCAGCCTGATCCAGCCGTTGGCGCCCGGCCTCGGCGAGGTCGCACCGGTACACCTGCGGGTCGGCGAGGAACACGACTTCGCCGAGCAGGCACAGCGCCTCGCGAACCTGGCCTACAGCCGGGTCGACATGGTGGAGAAGCGCGGCGAGTTCGCCGTCCGGGGCGGCATCCTCGATGTCTTCCCCCCGACCTGCGAACACCCGTTGCGAGTGGAGTTCTGGGGTGACGAGGTCTCCGAGATCCGGGCCTTCTCCGTCGCCGATCAACGATCGTTGCCGGAGCCCGTCGCCGAGCTGCTCGCGCCGCCCTGTCGGGAACTGCTGATCACGGACTCGGTGCGGTCCAAGGCCGAGAAGCTCGCCGAGGTGCACCAGGCCGACGCACAACTCGCCGAGATGCTGGCGAAGATCGCCGAGGGTATTCCGGTGGAGGGCATGGAAGCCCTGATCCCGGCCCTCTGCGAGGGCGAGCTGGCGTTGCTGCCCGACCTGCTTCCCCGGTCGGCGCATGTGCTGCTCGCCGACCCGGAGAAGATCCGCGGTCGGGCGGCCGACCTGGTGCGTACCGGTCAGGAGTTCCTGGAGGCGTCCTGGATGACCGCCGCAGGCGGCGGCGGGGCGCCGATCGACCTCGGTGCCTCGGCCTACCGGAGCATCGAGGAGGTCGAGGACCACACCACGGCAGGCGGCCGCCCCTGGTGGACGCTGACCCAGCTGCTCTCCGAGCCGGACGCGGACGCCACCTCGGACGCCGACGCACTGCAACTCGACGTCCGACCCGTCGAGGCGTATCGCGGCGAGGTGGAGCGCGCCTTCGTCGACCTGCGGGCCCACACCGCCGCCGGTGGGGCCGCGATCGTGGTGTTTCCCGGCGCGGGCACGGCCTCGCGGGCCGCCGACCAGTTGCGGGACGCCGAGGTGCCGGTGCGACTGATCACCGACGGCCTGACCGAGGCGCCTGCCACCGGCGTCGTCAGCGTGGTCCGCGCGACGATGGAGGACGGTTTCATCGCCGCCGACCCGGCGCTGGTGGTGCTGACCGAGGCCGACCTGACCGGCGGTCGGGGCGGCACCTCGACCAGGGACATGCGGCGGATGCCCTCTCGGCGGCGCAACGCCGTCGATCCACTGGGACTCACCCCCGGCGACTACGTCGTTCACGACAAGCACGGCATCGGCCGGTACGTGGAGATGTCCCAGCGCACCGTGGCGGGTGCCACCCGCGAATACCTGGTGCTCGAATACGCCTCCAGCAAGCGCGGCCAACCGGGTGACCGGCTGTTCGTGCCGACCGACCAGCTCGACGAGGTCTCCCGATACGTGGGCGGCGAACTGCCGACGCTCAACCGGCTCGGCGGCTCCGACTGGGCCAAGACCAAGACCAGGGCCAAGAAGGCCGTCCGGGAGATCGCTGCCGAACTCGTGCAGCTCTACGCCGCGCGACAGTCGGCACCAGGGCACGCCTTCGGCCCGGACACCCCGTGGCAACGGGAGCTGGAGGACGCGTTCCCCTACAACGAGACCATCGACCAGCTCGCCGCGATCGACGAGGTCAAGGGCGACATGCGTCGGGCGGTCCCGATGGACCGGGTCATCTGCGGCGACGTCGGATACGGCAAGACCGAGATCGCCGTCCGCGCCGCGTTCAAGGCCGTCCAAGACGGTAAGCAGGTCGTGGTCCTGGTGCCGACGACCTTGCTGGCCCAGCAGCACCTCAACACCTTCAGCGAGCGGATGCGGTCCTTCCCCGTGGTGGTCAAGGGGATGTCGCGGTTCACCGACAAGCTGGAGGCCGACGAGGTGATCAACGGCCTCGCGGCAGGCGATGTCGACGTGGTGATCGGCACGCACCGGCTGTTGCAGACCGGAATCCGCTACAAGGATCTCGGCCTGGTGATCGTCGATGAGGAACAGCGGTTCGGCGTCGAGCACAAGGAACACATCAAGGCGCTGCGGACCCACGTCGACGTGCTGACCATGTCGGCCACGCCGATTCCGCGAACGCTGGAGATGAGCCTGGCGGGCATCCGGGAGATGTCGACCATCCTCACGCCGCCGGAGGAACGGCACCCGGTGCTGACCTATGTCGGCCAGTACGACGGCAAGCAGACGGCCGCGGCGATCCGCCGGGAGCTGCTGCGCGACGGCCAGGTCTTCTACGTGCACAATCGGGTGTCCTCGATCGAGAAGGCCGCCAAGCAGCTCCGGGAACTCGTCCCCGAGGCCAAGGTCGTCACCGCCCACGGCCAGATGAACGAGGATCGCCTGGAGAAGATCATCCAGGGTTTCTGGGAGCGGGAGTTCGACGTCCTGGTCTGCACGACCATCATCGAGACCGGGCTGGACATCTCCAACGCCAACACCCTGATCGTCGAGCGCGGCGACATGCTGGGTCTGGCTCAGCTGCATCAGCTGCGCGGTCGGGTGGGTCGAGCGCGGGAACGCGGTTACGCCTACTTCCTCTATCCGGCGGAGAAACCGCTGACCGAGACCGCCCACGACCGGCTCGCCACCATCGCGCAGAACTCGGAACTGGGCTCCGGTATGGCGGTGGCGATGAAGGACCTGGAGATCCGGGGCGCGGGCAACATCCTCGGCGCGGAGCAGTCCGGGCATATCGCAGGCGTCGGCTTCGACCTCTACATCCGGCTGGTCGGTGAGGCCGTCGCGGCCTTCCGGAAGCAGAGCGGCGCGTCGGAGGACGGTGACGCGGTCGAGGAGAGCACCGAGGTGCGCATCGATCTGCCGGTCACCGCACACATCCCGCACGACTACGTGCCGGGGGAGCGGTTGCGGCTGGAGGCGTATCGCAAGATCGCCTCGGCCTCGGGCGACTCGCCCCTGGACTCCCGCGAGCGGGTGGCCTCGGATGCCGATGCGCTGGCAGCGGTGCGCGCGGAACTCGTCGACCGTTACGGGCCACCGCCGATCGAGGTCGACCGATTGCTTGCGGTGTCGGCCTTCCGGCAGCTCTGTCGCCGGTTCGGCATCGCCGAGGTGACCCTGCAGGGCAATCTGATCCGCTTCGCGCCGATGGAGCTTCGGGACTCGCAGCTGATCCGACTCGAACGGCTGTACCCGAAGGCGACCTACAAGCCTGCGTTGCGATTGGTCTCGGTGCCCCGGCCCACCGAGGGCGGCGCCGGCGGCCGGCTGGGGGCTCCGCCGCTGCGGGACGAGGCCCTATTGTCCTGGGCGGAAGGATTTCTGTCGGCGATGGCCGGGGTTCCGGCGCCGGCTGCCGCATCCGCAGGCAACCGTTCGTGAGAGGGTGTCGTTGTGAGGACTCTTCCGGGACGCCCCGTTCGGTTGATCGCCGCGCTCTCCGCAGTGACGGGTGTACTGCTGGCGGGCTGTTCGACCCAGCCGACCAAGACGGGCACCGCCGCGATCGTGGGCGATCAAGCGGTCATCTCCCTGGACGACGTGCAGGCACGTCTCGACGCGATCTACGAGCGCGAGCCGGACATGCGGACGCAGCTCGTCGAGCAGGGGCAGGTCGACGACCTGTCTCGCAACATCGTCACGCTCTCCGTGCGGCACCGGCTGATCAACGAGCTGGCCGCGCAGGAGGGACTCACCGCTGACGAGAGCGAGATCGACGCCCTGATCGAGCAGAGCGGCGGCACTGAGGCCGCGGTGCAGGGCACGCCCTTCATCGAGGAGAGCATCCGCTCCGACATCGCCGATCAGTTGCTGCTCACCGAGGTGGGCGAGGAGTACCTGGGCCGGGTGCAGGTCCGCTTCGACTTCCTGCAGGCGTCCAGCCGGGAGCAGGCCGTCGAGCTGGCTGAGCAGCTCGCGGCCGAGCCGGACCAGGTCGAGACGATGCTGCAGGAGAGCGGCGCCGCAGGTCTGGGCGGTGGCACCGACGAGGTGCTCACCCCGGTGATGGCGCAGGCCTTCGCCGCGACCGCGCTGTTCGGCACCGAGGCGGGCAACGTGGTGGCCTTCGAGGTCCAGCCGCAGAGCGGGCAGTGGATGGTCGCGTTGATCCACGAGCGCGAGATCCTCGCCGCCGACGACCCGGCCGCACAGATCGACCCGAGCCTGACCGCGCAGATCGACCCGGCGATGACCACCCAGTTCGGGCTGCGGATGCTGGGCGCGGCCTCGCAGGAGGCCGACATCGAGGTGAACCCGCGCTACGGCGTGTGGGACCCGACGATGGTCCAGGTGTCGCCGTCCGAGGGCGAGACCGGTGGGTTGATCATCCCGGCGCGGCAGACCGCCGCCCAGTGATCGCTCGATGGAGCTGATCTCGCAGTCACCCGAACAGGCGCGGCAACCCTCGCCTGCCTCGGAGAGCAGCGTCGTGGTGGTGGCACCGAGCCTCGGCCCGGTGCTGCCCGCTGCGGCCCTCGGGCTGTTGCGGAGCGCCGACGAGGTGTTGGCCGACCCGGTGCTGTCTGCTCGGATTCGGGCGCAGTTGGACGCGGCCGTGGCGCCGTCCGTCACCGAGCTTCTCGACCGGGCCGCCGCGACGCGCGTCGTGTTGATCACCGACGATGCTGCTTCCGCGCATTCCGATGCCCTGCGTTCGGCGGGCGCGTCGCTGGTCGGCGTCGTCGAACCGCCGGGGGCGCGGCTGTTGGACGCGGTGGCCGTGATGGATCGACTTCGGTCGCCGGGCGGCTGCCCGTGGGATGCCGAGCAGACCCATCTCTCGCTGCGGCAGTACCTGGTCGAGGAGGCCTACGAGCTTCTGGAGGCACTGGAGGACGAGGATCGTCCCGCGCTGCGGGAGGAACTCGGCGATGTGCTGCTGCAGGTGTTGTTCCACGCGCGGATCGCGGCCGAGCACACCGAGGAACCCTTCGACGTGGATGTGGTGGCGGCGGAGCTGGTTGCCAAACTCCGGGGCCGCCACCCCCATGTCTTCGCAGGCGGCGACGACTCGGTCGTCGATGCGGCGAGCCAACAGGGCCGTTGGGAAGAACTCAAGCAGGTCGAGAAACAACGCGAGTCCAGCATCGACGGCGTCGCTCTCGGCCAGCCTGCCGTGGCCCTGGCCGCGAAACTCGCCCAACGCACCGCCCGAGCCGGCCTGCCCGCCGATCTGTTGCCTGCGGGCGAGAAGCTGGGCGAGCAGCTGTTCCGACTCGCGGCGTTGGCCCGTCGGGACGGCGCCGATCCCGAGGACGCGCTGCGCGCCGCCGCGCGGGGCTTCGCGACCAGGGTTCGGGCCGCCGAGATCTCGGCTCGGGAATCGGGTGCGGATGCGTTGCGGCTGACCGAATCGGACTGGCGCAACCATTGGCCGGATACGAGCAGTCGGTAGACGAGCCCGTTATTCGTGGCGGGCTGCGGGCAGGCTGAGCCGCTTTAGTAGATCGACGTCCGTGCTTCGCGATCGACGGGGTAATCGCCTGCTGCGGCTTCCGCCACCTGCGCTTACCTCCCCTTCGTGTAGTACGGGGAGGACATAGACGGACTCTCGGATATCGCCAAGCCGCTTCTGCGCGTACCGCCGGTTGACCCGGTGGGTTGGTTCGACCGTCATATTGCGTCGAATGCGGGAACTGTGACGATCATGGCGGGCAATGCTGCGTAATGTCGGGACGATGAGCGCCGGATATCTACGATTTCCACATCTGCATGGCGAGCTGATTGCCTTCACCGCCGAGGACGACGTCTGGTTGGCGCCGATCGACGGTGGCCGCGCTTGGCGCGTCTCGGCGGACCGGGTGCCCGTGTCGAATCCGCGATTCTCGCCCGACGGCTCCCAACTCGCCTGGACCAGTGGTTTCGACGACGGGGCGAGCGAGGTTCGGGTCGCGTCGATCACCGGCGGCTCCACCCGGACTCTCACGCATTGGGGCGGCTTCAAGACCTCGGTCCTCGGGTGGTTGCCCGGTGACCAGCCCCGGGTGATCGCGGCGACCGAGGCTGGGGAGCCGTCGATGCGGCAGACCTGGGCGCACGCCGTGCCGTTGGACGGCGGGCCCGCCACCAGGTTGCCCTACGGCCCCGTCGGCGGGATCGCGTTCGCACCCCAGACGCGGTTCGCGGCGACCGGCTTCGAACGCACCTCGGGCGGCGGCGTCGTGTTGTCCACCGTGGTGATGAACGAGCCTGCCCGGCAGAAACGCTATCGAGGCGGCACCGCAGGAAAACTGTGGATCGATGTCGAGGGCAGCGGCGAGTTCGTCCGCATCCTGTCCGAGGTCAACGGGCACATCGTCGCGCCGCAGTGGGTCGGCGAGCGGGTGGCGTTCCTGTCCGATCACGACGGGATCGCCAACGTGTACTCCTGTCTTCCCGACGGTTCCGACCTGCGCCAACACACTCATCACACGGAGTTCTA
Source organism: Actinoalloteichus hymeniacidonis (assembly GCF_014203365.1). Lineage (NCBI taxonomy): Bacteria > Bacillati > Actinomycetota > Actinomycetes > Pseudonocardiales > Pseudonocardiaceae > Actinoalloteichus > Actinoalloteichus hymeniacidonis. The sequence continues at coordinate 5,556,140 of NZ_JACHIS010000001.1, read as the reverse complement.
CGCCCGCCACGCCGCCTCGGATGGTCGGCGGATCGTCTACCAGCATGCGGGCGATCTGTGGGCGCTGGACTCATTGGACGCCGAAGCCCGCAAGGTGGATGTGCGAACGGCCGGGCCCGCCACCGGTCACCGGGCCTATCCGATCGACACCGCAGGCGATCTGGGCGCCGTCGCGGTGGATCACCTGGGCCGGACGAGCGTCGTCGAGGTGCGCGGCACGGTGCACCGGGTGACCCATGTGGACGGTCCGGCGATCGCGTTGTCCGTCCGGCCCGGAGTGCGGGCGAGGCTCCCGGTGGTGCCAGCCGACAAGGACACCGGCCTTGGCGCGGTCTGGGTCACCGACGTGCGTGGTGCCGACGCCCTGGAGACGATCTCGGAGCCGACCGCGAGTTCCTATGCCCAGGGACGGCTGCTGGCCGAGGGCAAGCTGGGTCGCGTGCTGGAGCTGGCGGTGTCCCCCGATGGCAGCACGGCTGCGGTGGCCAGTCATGACGGCAGGCTGTCGCTGGTGAATCTGGCCGACGGCGAGATCCATCCGGTGGTGACGAGTCGGCACGGTGCGGTGTCCGGGGTGAACTTCTCGCCCGATTCCAACTGGTTGACCTGGTCGGAACCCGGCCCCGATCCGTTGCGGCACATCCGGCTGTACTGCCGCGCCGATGACACCACCGTCGACGTCACCGACCTGCGATTCATCGATCTGGAACCGGTGTTCACGCTGGACGGCAGGCATCTCGCCTTCCTATCGCTGCGGACCTTCGACCCGTTCTACGACGAACACGACTTCGACCTGGCATTCATCGCCGCCTGTCGGCCGCACCTGGTGCCGTTGTCGGCGTTGACGCCATCGCCGTTCGGGCCGAGTCTGCAGGGCAGGCCCTCGGAGCCGGTGGCCGATGCCGGCGAGGAGAACGTCCCCGCCGGACCGCCGTGCACCGAGGTGGACGTCGAGGGCATCGCGCAGCGGGTGGTGCCCTTCCCGGTCGGCGCCGGGCGATACCACTCCCTGTCTGCGGCCAAGGGCGGGCTGCTGTGGGTCTCCGAGCCGCTCACCGGCACCGTCGGCGACGCGCTCTCGCCGGTGGAACCGCAGTCGTCCCGGCAGGATCTGATCCGCTTCGATCTGGAGCGCGCCCGGTCCGAGATCCTGATCGAAGGATTGCAGGCGTACCAGGTCAGCGGCGACGGATCCCGGTTGGTCTTCACCGACGGCAACATCACCCGGGCCACCTCGGCGGAGCGGAAATCGACCGGAGAGGGGACCGGGCCGGATGAATCCATCCTGCTGGATCTGACTCGTATCCGAGTCGAGGTCGACCCGATCGCTGAATGGCGGCAGGCTTACGACGAGGCCGCGCGGTTGATGCGCGACCACTTCTGGCGAAGCGATATGGGCGGGGTGGACTGGGCTGCGGCGACGGCGCGTTATCGCCCCCTGGTGGAGCGACTCGGCAGCCAGGACGACTTCTACGACCTGCTCTGGGAACTGCACGGTGAGGTCGATACCGCGCATGCCTACGTTCTGCCGCCGAATGGCGGCGGGGATCCGCAGATTCGTCAGGGCCTGTTGGGCGCGGACCTCACGCGCACTGCCGATGGCCGCTGGCGGATCGATCGGATCCTGCCGGGCGAGAGTTCCGATGCCAAGGCCCGGTCACCGCTGACCGCGCCCGGCGTGGCCGCCCGCGCTGGTGAGTTCCTGCTGGCGGTCAACGGTAGGCCGGTGAACCCCACCACCGGCCCGGCGCCGCTGTTGGTGGGCACGGCGGAACAACCGGTGGAACTGTTGATCGGGCCCGCGATGGATACCCCGGCACCGGCGACCGTCGAACGCGTGGGCGAGGACGACAGCGACGACGAAGGCGCCGTCTCGGCGGTCGCCGAGCCGCGTCGGGTCGTGGTCGTCCCGATCGGCGACGAGGAGGCCCTGCGCTATCAGGACTGGATCGCAGGCCGCCGGGCCCACGTCCGATCGCTGTCGGGAGGCCGGGTCGGTTATCTGCATGTCCCCGACATGCAGGCGGTCGGTTGGGCGCAGCTCTTCCGCGACTTGCGGGTCGAGACCGGGCGCGAGGCGCTGATCGTCGACCTGCGGGAGAACCGTGGCGGCCACACCTCGCAGCTGGTGGTGGAGAAGCTCTCCCGGCGGGTGCTCGGCTGGCAGGTCGCGGAGAACGGCAGCCACGGGTGGAGCTATCCCGCGCACGCGATCCGAGGTCCGTTGGTCGCGGTGGCCGATGAGTTCTCCGGCTCCGATGGCGATCTCGTCAATGCGGCGATCAAAGCGATGGGAATCGCTCCGGTGGTGGGTGTGCGCACCTGGGGCGGCACGATCGGTATCGACATGCAGTACCGGCTCGTCGATGGGACGACCGTCACGCAGCCCCGCTACGCAAACTGGATGGAGGGCCAGGGTTGGGGGATCGAGAACCACGGCGTCGATCCCGACGTCGAGGTGGTGCGGGCACCACAGCACTGGGCGCGGGGCGAGGATCCGCAGCTTGATACGGCTGTCCGACTCGCACTGGACGCCTTGGTAGCGCGGCCCGCGGCGGTCCAGCCACCGCTGCCCACCGTCTGGCCCTGATCATGCAGGTGCACTGCCCTGAATGGACATTGAGCCGTTCGGGGCAGTGCGCTACGTCCTTCGGTCTATTCTCGTCGGGTTGTCGGCGGGCTAGCGTCTCGTGGGTTGTGTGCGACATCCGTGCCCACAGCACCCGGGGATCGTTCGCTCGGCGAACCGAGCCGAGCACATCGCCGCCCGGACTAGGAGGACGTACTCGTGTCGAATTCGTCGTCTACGCCGCCACGCCGTCGCTTGACCCGTCTTCTGGTGGCCGGGGTCGGGCTCGCGGTCATCGCCGCCGTGATCAACACCATGGTGGCGCCCGATGAGGCCGAAGGCGACCGGCTGCTGGCGATGGCCAGAACGATGCCGACGAACGCGCCGCCCGACCGGGGTGCCGCGTTGCCCGAGCTGACCCTCAGCGCCACGCTCGCGGATTCGACCGGTACCGAGAGCGTCGTCGTGCTCGACGAACGCCCGCAGGAGCAACTCGCGGAATGGGCGGACCGGTTGGCCGATCCGCTCAACATCCCCAGGGCCGCGCTGGAGGCGTACGGCTACGCGGCCGCAGCGGTGTTGGCGGAGAACCCCGGCTGCGGCGTCACCTGGACGGTGTTGGCCGGGATCGGCTTCTCGGAGTCCAACCACGGCCGATTCAACGGTGCCACCTTGGACTTCACCGGCAGGCCGTCCACCCCGATCATCGGCCTGCCCTTGGACGGCGGGCCCGGGGTCAAGGAGATCCGGGACACCGATGGCGGCGAGTTGGACGGGGACACCGTGTACGACCGGGCGGTGGGCCCGATGCAGTTCCTGCCGACCACCTGGGAGCGCTGGGGCGCCGACGCCGACCAGGACGGGGTGACCGACCCGCAGGACATCGACGACGCCTCGTTGGCCGCTGCTCGATACCTCTGCCATGCGGGCGGCGATCTCACCGAGTCCACGGGTTGGTGGCGGGCGGTTCTGACCTATAACGAGAGCCAGAGCTATGCCGAGGGCATTCTGGCTCAGGGCGAGGAATACGGCAGGCGCAGCCGGGCGGTCGTCGCCACTGATTGAGCGGCGGTACCGATAGTCATCAGGGCGTGAACCCTCGTTTCTCGAATGCTTGGCGACCACTGTTACCGGGAGGATTCGTGCGTACCGGATTTGACTTCGACGAGCTCCCCGTAGCCTGACACGGTGCCCGACATCTGGTCGATGGACAACGGTCCCAAGCCACGCTCCCGATTGCGGAGATGGTTAGGCGCTTTCGGCGTCTTGGTGGTTCTCGCAACCGTGGGCGGAATGATCGCCATCGGATTCTGGATCATTCGCAGCGTCCCGGACGACTTCACCTTCGATCGCGGGCCGACGGGACCGGAGCGAGTCCCGGCGACGGCCGCGCCGGTTGAGCCGCATGACGCGGCGCCGCCGCAGGCGATGATCCCGGCCCCCACACCCGGCGAGGAGGAACAGGGCGCCGAACCGCAGGCAGACGCGGAGGACGCGGCGCCCGAGCCGGAGCCGGCATCCGAGGACCCGCTCGATGCCTGGGCCGACGAGATGGCCACGGTCGTCGACGCCCCGCCGCGAGCCCTGCGGGCCTATGCCGATGCCGAGGCCCGCCTGCGGGTCGAGCAACCAGGATGCGGATTGTCCTGGACCACGCTGGTCGGCATCGGGCGGATCGAGTCCGACCACGGCCGGTACGGCGGTACCCGGCTCGGCGACGACGGCCTGCCGTCCAGCCCGATCTACGGGGTGCCGCTGGATGGTTCGCCCGGCGTGATGGCCATCCCGGACACCGATGGCGGCGAGATGGACGGGGACACCGAGTGGGATCGGGCGATGGGCCCGATGCAGTTCCTGCCGACGACGTGGGAGCTGGTCGGCCGGGACGCCAACGGCGACGGCGTGGCCGATCCGCAGAGCATCGACGATGCGGCCCTCACGGCGGCGACGTATCTGTGTGCGTCCGGCGGCGACCTCACCAGCGGAACCGGTTGGTGGTCGGCGGTGCTGACCTACAACAACTCGGTGGACTACGGCCGTCGGGTCTTCGGTCTCGCCGAGGCCTACTCGGGCATGACTCCCGAGGAGTCCTGACCGGCTCGGGATCGCGCCGGTGTGGTCGTGCCGAGCAAGCACCGATTCGGTTTCTCGACGGGAACCACCTGTGGCGTGCGGTGCACCGACGGCACTGCTGCGACTGACGTTTCGGCCGAGGCGAGCGGGGTGTCCGCAGCCGCGAGTTACGGGACCGCATAGCTGAGACGGGCTGCCGGTGGATCACTCGGCAACGGCGGTGCGGGTCCACCGATCGGGGCATGGCTTTCTGCCGGCATCCTCGCGGCCGCCGCGCGAGATCCGGGCCAGCCAGGCGTGCGGGTTACGTACCGCGACGATTCGATCTTGGGACCGTCACTGCAGGCTTGCGTGTCCTGTATCACGTTTCGGGGCCGATCGGCCGACCGCTCGGTTCTCGTCGTGCCTGCGCGCCGAGGAAAGAAAATCAGACATATCGGGCGGCGAAGTAGCCTCCCCGATATGGCCGAGAGCAGGTCGTTCCTCCAGGAATACGGGCCTTCGTCCAATCCGCTGCGATGGGCAGGGGCGATTGGCGGGTTGATCCTTCTTGTGATCGTGGTGGGCTTCATCGCCCTGACCATCTGGGCGGTCAACAGCGAACGCCCCGAGCCGGAACCGGAACCGGAACCGGACCACGGCATGGAGGTGCAGCCGACGCCGCCCCCGGAACCGCCCAGGGTGCCGGTGACGCCTGCGCCGGTGGAACCGGACGCCGCGGCCCCCCGGGTCGCCGAGGTGCCCGCCCCGACCCTCGATTCGTTCGGCGCGGGCGGTCCGGACGAAGCGCCACTGTTCAGTGGCTCCGATGCGGAGTTCCTGGCGTCGACCAACCCACTGGACGTCTGGGCCCGTGACATGGCCACCGTCGTCGACGCTCCGGCCAGGGCGCTGCGCGCCTATGCCAATGCCGACGCCCACCTGCGGGCCGAGCAGCCCGGCTGCGGGATCTCGTGGACGATGCTGGTCGGGATCGGCCGAGTCGAGTCCGACCATGGTCGGGTCACCGGCGGCGTGATCGGCGAGGACGGCAGGATCACCATCCCGATCTACGGGCCTCCGCTGGACGGCTCGCCCGGCGTGATGGCCATCCCCGACACCGACGGTGGCGAGTTGGATGGCGACGACGTCTGGGATCGGGCGATGGGCCCGGTGCAGTTCCTGCCCACCACCTGGCACCTGTACGGCCGCGACGCCAACGGCGATGGGGTGGCGGACCCGCAGAACATCGACGACGCGGTGCTCTCGGCGGCCACCTACCTCTGTTCCGAGGGCGGCGACCTCACCACCGGTGTCGGCTGGTGGACGGCGGTGATGACCTACAACAACTCGGTCGACTACGGCCAGCGGGTCTTCAACCTCGCCGAGACCTACGCGGGCTACGTCCCGTGATCAACCGGGCGGCCCAGGCGCTCGCCCGGGCCGGTGGGTGGATCGGCGCCGACCCGTGCGTGGCGCAGGCGATGCCGGAATGACGAGTCCGTCGACCCGTACCGCACGGGCCGACGGACGTTGGTACGACCGGCTGTGGCGTTCAGCGATCCTGTAGGGCGACCCTGGCGCTGACCTCGCCCAGTGCGTCCTGGTACTCCGGTGTCGGGTGCATCGCCGCAGCCATCTTTATCTGCGTGAGCGCCTCGGTGAACCGGCCCTGTCGTTGCAGCGTCCGCCCCAGGGCGAGCCGCGCGTAATGGTCGGCCGGATCGAGATCGACCGCAGCGGTGAACGCCTGCTCTGCGCGGGCGAACTGCGCCGTGTGCAGGTAGGCGCGACCCGCGAGAATCTGGACACTATGGGTGTCGGGGTTCTCCTCCAGCACCGGACCCAGCGCGCGCAGCGCCTCCAACGGGCGCCGATTCGCGAGCAGCGCTTCGGCCCGACGGAAGGCTTCGAAAAATTCCTCGCTACTCATGGTCGGCTCAACGCTACGCCGGGCTTGGCTGTTCCACGTCCGCCAAACGGTGGGCGTTGCGAACCACCGGGGTCGCCCGCAGGGTGTCGTTCCCGCTGCGAAGCGCCCCGGATCGGCCATGCTGGGCGCCGGACGACGCAGCGCGACGAGTCCGCGTCGACTCGGTGGATCGACCCCGGTCCCGCTTCGCACTGGCGACGCGAACCAACGGTGGCACACTTGATCGATAATCAAGCCTGGACCAGCGCGGAAGCAGCCACATTCGGCCCGGAGTGCCTGCCTTCGATGGGCCGTACACACCGTCGGGCTAGGCTCGACGGCGATCAATTCACTCAGGGTGAGGAGCACAGGTGGCAGTCATCGAACAGGTCGGCGCCCGAGAGATCCTCGATTCGCGCGGGAACCCGACCGTCGAGGTCGAGGTCGCGTTGGACGACGGCACGGTGGCCCGTGCGGCGGTGCCCTCCGGTGCGTCCACGGGGGAGCACGAGGCGGTCGAGCTTCGTGACGGCGACAAGGACCGCTACAACGGCAAGGGCGTCGAGAAGGCCGTGACTGCGGTGCTCGACGAGATCGGCCCGGAGCTGACCGGTGTCGAGGCCATGGAGCAGCGCATCGTCGACCAGAAGCTGATCGACTTGGACGGCACGCCCGCCAAGTCGCGGCTGGGCGCCAACGCCACCCTCGGCGTGTCGCTCGCGGTGGCGAAGGCGGCGGCGGACTCCAGCGGTCTGGAGCTGTTCCGCTATGTCGGCGGCCCCAACGCGCATCTGCTGCCGGTCCCGATGTTCAACATCGTCAACGGCGGTGCCCACGCCGACAACGACGTGGACATCCAGGAATTCATGATCGCGCCGATCGGTGCGGAGTCCTTCCGCGAGGCCCTGCGCTGGGGCGCGGAGGTCTACCACTCGCTGAAGTCGGTGCTCAAGGGCAAGGGCCTGTCCACCGGCCTCGGCGACGAGGGCGGGTTCGCCCCCGACCTGGGCAGCAACCGCGAGGCGCTGGACCTCATCACGACGGCCATCGAGAAGGCCGGTTACCGGCCCGGTCACGACGTGGCCCTGGCGCTCGACGTGGCGGCGACCGAGCTCTACGCCGACAACGCCTACTCCTTCGAGGGCCGCAAGCTCACCGCTGCCGAGCTCTCGTCCTACTACGCCGAACTCGTGGCCGCCTACCCGCTGGTGTCCATCGAGGACCCGCTGTCGGAGGACGACTGGGACGGCTGGACGCACCTGACCAACGAGATCGGCGACCAGGTCCAACTCCTCGGCGACGACCTGTTCGTCACCAACCCGACCCGACTGGCCCGGGGGATCAGCGAGGGCGCGGGCAACTCGATGCTGGTGAAGGTCAACCAGATCGGCACCCTCTCCGAGACCCTCGACGCGGTGTCGCTGGCCCACTCCAACGGGTTCAAGACGATGATGAGCCACCGTTCCGGTGAGACCGAGGACACCACCATCGCCGACCTCGCGGTGGCCGTCGGCAGCGGCCAGATCAAGACCGGCGCGCCCGCCCGAAGCGAGCGGGTCGCCAAGTACAACCAGCTCCTGCGGATCGAAGAGGCGTTGGGCGACGCCGCGCGGTACGCCGGAGAACTTGCCTTCCCCCGGTTCACTCCGGGAGCCTGAGGCATGGCCAGGCGCGAGCGGGACCGACCGGGTGGGCGCGGCGTATCCTCGCCCGCCCGGTCGGCCGATCGCGCCCGGCGAACCACGCGAGGCAGGCAGGTCAACCTCGCCAGCACCCTGCGCCGCCGGGTCCGACGCCGGGCGAGCCGGCGTACCGGCACCGGCGGCGCTTTCGGGCTCGCCTCGACAAGACGGGCGGCCATCCTCGCCCTGGTGGTGTGCGCCCTGGCGTTGAGCGTGGCGGTGCCCTTGCGTACCTACTTCACCCAACAGGGCGAGATGCGCGAGGTCGCCCAGCAGCGCGACGAGCTCGAACAGGAGCGCCAAGAGCTGGAGGCGCGGCGCGATCAGCTCTCCGACCCCGACCACATCGAGGCGGAGGCCCGGCGCAGGCTGCGGTACGTCCGCCCCGGTGAGACGCCGTACATCGTTCAGCTTCCCGCCGACGAACGTGATCAGGCGGATGAACCCGCCGACCAGGAGGCAGAGCAGGAGGACGCCAACTGGTTCGGTAGGTTGTGGCGTTCCATCACAGGAGGCGGGCAATGAGCGTCGGATCACCGACACCGGGTGCGACACGCGCCAGCGATGACGACCGCGCCGAGGTCGCCGCGCAGCTGGGCCGGACGCCGCGCGGGCTGTTGTCGGTGGCGGCCAGGTGCCCCAGCGGACACCCGGCGGTGGTGCTGACCAGCCCGAGACTGGAGGACGGCAGCCCGTTCCCGACGCTGTACTACCTGACGTGCCCTCGGCTGACCAGTCTGACCAGCACCCTGGAGACCTCCGGGTTGATGCGGGAGATGACCGAGCGGCTGGAGGTCGACCCCGAGCTGGCCGAGCAGTATCAGCGCGCGCACGAGTCGTACCTGGCCCAGCGCAACGCGATCGAATCCCTGGGCACGGACGTGAGTGCCGGTGGCATGCCGACGCGGGTCAAATGTCTGCACGTGCACCTGGCACACCGGCTGGCGGTCGGGCCGGGAGTGAATCCCTTCGGCGACGAGGTCCTCGAACAGCTCGCCGACCTGTGGCCGACGGGCGATTGCGCCGCCGTCGCCTCACCGTGATCACACCCACGCATCGATGAGATGAGCCGTCAGGGTGTCCTGGGCCATCGCCACCGATGGCTCGGATTCGAAACCTTGGTGGACTTTCGCCGACACCCGGGCAAACCGCTGGTCTTCGGCCGTCCCAAGCGGACAGAATGTGCGCCGATCCGGCATCGGTTCGGCGAGACGGTTGAGAACCTGGTCGGGGTGGGCTGAAATACTCGGTGATCGGTTCCGTGCGCAAGGAGGGTGTATTCCTGGTGGCGATCCTGGCGCAACAATCCTCGGAAGGCTCGACGGGCAACAACTGGTGGCGTTCGCAACGTAGGGCCCGCCGCAAGCTCGTCTCGGCAGCGGTGCTCTTCGCCGCGCTGTTAGTGCCGCCGACCCTGGCCGCCGTGGAGTCGGTTCCCGGCTTCACTCGCTCCACCCCGGACACCACCGAGCTCGCACTGGCCGATGCGGACAGTCTGCTCAACCTGCTGCGGCACCGAGACGACGACAGCGCGGGCTACGGCGTCGGCGGCCGACTCCCCGGCGGTACCCAGATCAGTCCCGAGTACAGCCAGGCCTCCTCCGGCGGCGCGCACGGCGAGGGCGACGACGAGGGCAGCTCCGTCGCCGTGCCCGGTGGAAGCGCCGCCGGTATCCCCGGTGTGGTGCTGGCCGCCTATCTCGCGGCGGAGGACACCCTCGCCGAGTCGATGCCCGGTTGTGGCATCGAATGGTCGCTGCTGGCGGGCATCGGGCGGATCGAGTCCAACCACGCGCGCGGCGGACTGGTCGACGCAGCCGGGCGGACGCTCTCGCCCATCCTGGGACCGAGACTCGACGGCGGACCCGGTATCGCCGCGATCCATGACACCGATGGCGGTCGACTCGACGGGGACACCGTCTGGGACCGTGCGGTCGGCCCGATGCAGTTCATCCCCTCGACCTGGGCGGCGTACGCCTCGGACGGCGACGGGGACGGCAAGTCCGACCCGCACAACGTGTTCGACGCATCGCTGGCCGCAGGTCGCTACCTGTGTTCGGGCGGCTTGAACCTCCGCAACGACGCCGAGCTGCGGACCGCCGTGTTCCGCTACAACCGGTCCAATGTGTACGTGGGCAACGTCCTCTACTGGGCGCGGACCTATGCCAACGGGGTGACGCCGCTCGAAGGTGCCACGCCGCCGCCGAGCGGTTCGGGCAACGGCCCGAACACCCCGCCGCCCGCACCGCCCGCACCGCCCGCACCGCAGGATCCGCCGAGGCCGAACCCACCGAACCCGAATCCGCCGAACCCGCCACAGCCGGACCCGCCGACCTCGAAGCCGACGACACCGCCCGACCCGCCGGAGAACAGCGAGCCGACCGAGCCGCCGTGGAACCCGGACCCGACGGAACCGCCCTGGACCCCGGGCCCGACCGATCCGCCGGAGGAGCCCGACCCGACCGATCCGCCGGAGGAACCGGACCCCACGGACCCGCCGGAGGAACCGGACCCGACCGATCCGCCGGACCCGGATCCGACCGATCCGCCGTGCGATCCGCCTGCGGAGGACCCGCCTGCGGACGACCCGGAGTCGATTCCGCCCACGGACCAGCCCTGCGTCCCGTGCGATCCCGAGGAGCCCACGGAGCCGGGCGAGACGACGGAGGAGACCGGGGCCGAGGAATCGGAGACGGAGGAGTCGACCGAGCCCCCGGCCGAGTGCGACGAGGACGAGACCGAGGCGCCGGAGCCCACGTCCGGCTCGGGGGAGCCCCCGGCCGATCCCGATCAGCCGGAGGCCGAGGCGGCCACGGTGGCCACGGCCACCCGCAAGACGGTGGCCCGGCTGCCGCGCGACTGACGACGAGAGTCGACCCGGCTCTGCGGGCCCGCCCGATCGGCGGCGGGTCCGCAGCCCGGAGGACACTGGCGCGTGACGGGAATCGACGATGAGGAGCATCGATGTCACGGGTCGCCGCGATCGACTGCGGAACGAATTCGATTCGGTTGTTGATCGCCGACATCACCAGCGATGACCAGGGCCGTCCCGTGCTTCGGGATATCAGCCGCCAGATGCGCATCGTCCGGCTGGGCCAGGGCGTCGACGCGACGGGGCTACTGGCGCCGGAGGCGATCGAGCGGACCCGAGTCGCATTGGCGGAGTACGCCGAGGCCATCCGGTCCGAGGGCGCCTACCGCGTGCGGATGGTCGCCACCTCGGCCACCCGCGACGCAGGCAACCGGGAGGACTTCTTCTCGATGGTCCGCGACACCCTCGGCGTCGACGCGGAGGTCATCTCCGGAGACGAGGAGGCGCGGTTGTCCTTCGTCGGAGCGGTCGGCGACCTCGACGCCGATCAGGGGCCATTCGTGGTCACCGACGTCGGCGGCGGTTCGACCGAACTCGTCTATGGCACCTGGGATGGCACCCGCGCAGAGGTCATCGCCGCCCGGTCGGTCGACGTCGGCTGCGTCCGGTTGACCGAGCGTTGCCTGCCCTCCGACCCGCCCACCGACGCGGAGGTCGCCGAGGCCCGCCGGGTCGCGAAGGAGACCCTGGCGGAGGCGTTCGACGCGGTCGCCGTGTCGGATGCGCGCACCTGGGTCGGTGTGGCGGGCACGGTCACCACGCTGGCCGCCATCTCCCAGGAGCTGACCGAGTACGACCCGGAACGGATTCATGGTTCGGCGATCACCCCGGACCGGATCGCTCGCACCACCCGCGACCTGGTGTCGGCCACCCATTCCGAACGCGCTGCCATCCCGTCGATGCACCCCGGCCGGGTCGATGTCATCGCGGGCGGCGCGATCGTCGTCCAGACTCTCGCCGAGGAACTCACGGCGCGTTCGGGCATCGACCGGTTGATAGCCAGCGAGCACGACATCCTGGACGGCATCGCATTGTCCATCGCCGAGGCAGCCAACAGCGGGACACCCCGAGCAGCGGGAAACCCCGAGTAGCCGCGAGAGTCCAGCGGCGGCGCGGCCCCGAACGAGAACGGCCGACCGGTAGCGAGGATCGCCTACCGGTCGGCCGAAGCCTCGAGCGCGTGATCAGTCGTTCGCGCGGGTGATGAACTCCGCGAGGTCAGCCGACTGGGTGCGCCTGCTCGGCTCGTGGACGTACATCATGTGACCAGCCTCGTAGTAGCGGAATTCGATGTTGTCCTGCAGTTCCGCGGGGATCTCCAGGTGCGCGAAGACGTGCTCGGCGGCGAAGTACGGCGTCGCGCCATCGTGGTAGCCGCTGGCGACGTGCACCCGCAGGTGCGGGTTGGTCCGCATCGCCGAGGACAGCTGATGGGCCACGGTCACGAACGCGCCCTCGAACTCCGAGTACGACCACGGCTGAACGCGCCTGGTCAGGATCTCGTAGGGCAGGTCGTTCTCGTAACCGAGATCCGCGCGCAGGTAGTGGTTGAGCGCCGCGCTGTACGGGCCGGTGATGGCGTTCATGCTGGGGTCCGCGCTGAAGTGCTCGCCGCCTGAGTCGGCTTCCCAACCGGCGAACCGGCCGTCGAGCCTGCCGACGACCTGCCTGCGGGACCGCAGCAGCTCGGTGAAGAAGCGGATGTGCTCGATCCGCAGGTTCACCCGGTCCACGTAGTCCTCGGTCAGCCCGGTGATCGAGGCGATGCGACGCACCGCCTCGGCCCGCTGGTCCTCGCTGAGTCGAGCGCCCCTGGCCAGTGCCCACGGGTAGTCGCGCTCGGCGTACTCCTCGGCCTCGGCCAGGACGTCCGCGAGCTCCCGGTCGCCGTGCAGACCGTGGTAGTGCGCGATCGCCGCATAGGTGGGCAGGAAGAGCGGGTAGGGCTGATCGTTGCCCTCGTGGAAGCGGATGGTGCCCATGTCCAACACCGTGGACAGCAGCAGCAGGCCGTTGAGGTAGAACCCGTAGCGGGACTGCAGGTGGTCGGCGAGCGCGGCGGCGCGCAGCGTGCCGTAGGACTCGCCTGCCAGGTACTTGGGTGACATCCAGCGCTTGTTGCGGGTGGTCCACAGCCGGATCACCTCGGCGATGGACTCCAGGTCGCCCTGGAAGCCGTGGTAGTTGCCGGGCGTCCCGCCCTTGACCGCGCGGGAGAAACCGGTGGACACCGGGTCGATGAACACCAGGTCGCTGTGCACCAACAGCGATTCCGGGTTGTCGGTGAGCCCGTATGGCGGCGGCGACAGCTCGCCTGCGTCGCCCATCAGGACCCGCTTCGGGCCGAGCACGCCGAGGTGCAGCCACACGCTGGACGAGCCGGGGCCACCGTTGAACGCGAAGGTGACCGGCCGATCGGTGGGTTGATCGCCGTCGAGCGTGTAGGCGGTGACGAACACCTCCGCCTTGGCCTGATGACCGTCGAACTTCCCGTCGGTGAACACCTCTTCGCGCAGCACGATCCGACCCGCCGTCGCGGTGTAGGCCAGGTCGCGGCCGTCCACGGGAAGGGTGTGGTGGGTGGTGACCAGGTCGTCGGTGGGCTCGACGGGGGTCGAGGCCTTGGTCTCGGGGCCTGCCTCGACGTCGGTTGCTGTCTCCTTCTTCGCCATGCCCGGCAGCCTACGGAGCGATGGTTAGCCATCCAAAGGGGTTAGCGGAGAGATTTCGCGTTGAATCGGCGCTGGCCGAGGAGTCGGCGCGGCCGCAGTCCGCGCGGGATGATGGCTCGGTGGAACCCCTGGACCCGGGTGCGCTCGCGCCAACCGTGACCAGCCAGACCGAACTCGACGACCTGGTGGTGCGGTGCGATGCCTGCCCGAGGCTGGTTGCCTGGCGCGAACAGGTCGCGCGGGATCGACGCCGGGCCTATGCCGACCAGACCTATTGGGGCCGTCCGGTGCCGAGTTTCGGTGCCGAGGATGCCTCACTGGCGATCGTGGGGCTGGCCCCGGCTGCCCACGGTGGCAACCGCACCGGGCGGATGTTCACCGGGGATCGGGCCGGGGACGTCCTCTACGCCGCCATGTACGAGGTCGGGCTGGCCACCGCGCCTACCGCGACGGCCCGCGATGACGGCCTGCGGCTGATCGGCACCAGGATCACCGCGCCGGTGCACTGCGCTCCGCCGGAGAACAAGCCGACGCCTGCGGAACGGGACCGATGCGGGTCCTGGTTGCGACGCGAGCTGGAGCTGCTGCGTCCGACCCTGCGAGCCGTGGTGGTGCTCGGAGGTTTCGCCTGGCAGGCCGTTTTCCCCATCCTCGCCGACACCCGATGGAAGGTGCCGGTGCCTCGGCCCAGGTTCGGCCATGGGGCGCGCGTTCGGCTGCCCGCCAGCGATGACGGCCCCGATCTCGCCGTCTTCGGCTGCTTCCACGTCAGCCAACGCAACACCTTCACCGGACGGCTGACTCCGGCGGTACTGCGCTCGGTGTTGGCTGCGGCCGGGCGCGCCGCCGGGCTGCCGACCGTCGACGGGGAGGGAAGTAGCCGCCCCACCCGCCGGTAGCCGGTCAGTCGAGGCAGAACTCGTTGCCCTCCGGGTCGGCCATCACCAGGTGCCCGCCGTCGAGCGGGAGTGCGGGCTCAAAGCGCTGCAGTCGGGTGGCGCCGTGGGTGATGAGTCGTTGCGCCTCGGCTTCCAACGCCGCCATCCGTGCATCGCCCTCGAGCCCGACCGCGGATCGTATGTCGAGGTGAAGCCGGTTCTTGTTCTGTTTCGGTTCCGGGACCCGTTGGAAGAAGATCCGCGGTCCGACGCCGTCGGGGTCGAGGACGGCCGACGCGTCGTTGCGCTGTTCCGGCGGCACTCCCATCGCATCCAACGCCGCGTCCCAGGACTCGAAGCCTGCGGGCGGCTCCTGGAGTCGGTAGCCGAGCGCCTCGGCCCAGAACGCGGCCGTGGCGCCCGGGTCGGCACAGTCGAAGGTGATTTGAACGGTGCGCGCCATATCAGTTCGTCTCCTGCTTGGTGTGTTGGTAGAGATCGCGGAGCAGGCTGACCTCGGAGAGGTGGTGGATGACCTCGCGGTTGATGTGCAGGATCAGCGTCGCCATCGAGAATTCGGCGAACTCGCCCTCCGCTTCGCCGCATGGGCGGGCCAGCCCCGCTTCGCCGAGAGATTCGATGCCCGCCAACCAACCCGCGTACTCCGCGTCGAGTTGCGCGAGGGCGTCGGCGGCGGACGTGGCGTACTCGAACGAGTAGTAGTCGGTCGGGGTGCGACCGAAGTGCGAGGCATTGCGTATCGCGAGCACCCCGACGATCACATGACCGAGCCGCCAGGCGATGGTGGTGAACGGGGTGGGCGTGGGTGCCGGGAACTCGAAGTCGATGGTCATCGCGCCGGAACCGCCCTGGATCGGCGCGACGCCCTGGCCTCGGGGATGCAGGTTCCAGCAGTTCGGGGTCGGCTCCCAGAAGTATTCATCGTCGGTGAGGCCTTCGAGGCGTTCCCGCAGTTGATGGTCCCAATGCCAGCGCAGTTGATCGCGCAGCTCGGAGTTCCAGTTCAGCTCGGTCATGGTGCCAGCTTCCGGTAAATAGCGGACAGGATCGTTCCGCGACCCGTGACACGATGGGTGCATGACCGTCGAGGGAACCACCGAGCGGGTGTTGCGCCTGCTGGCCTTGCTGCAGCGGCGGCCGTCGTGGACCGCGGCCGAGCTGGCTGCGGAGCTGCGGGTCACCGACCGCTGCGTGCGCCGTGATGTGGAGCGACTACGCGCGGTCGGCTACCCCGTGCGGGCGACCTCGGGGGTCGGTGGTGGCTACCAGCTGGGCGCGGGCACTCGGCTGCCGCCGTTGCTGCTCGACGAGGAGGAGGCGGTCGCGACGGCGGTGTCGCTCCGGTTGGCCGCGGGTGGCACGGTCGCCGGGGCGGGCGAGGCGGCCCTGCGTGCGCTGGCGAAACTCGATCAGGTGATGCCGCCTCGGATGCGAGCTCAGGTGCGGGCGGTCCACGGGGCGACCGACACCCTGACCGGCCCCGGCATCGAGATCGATGCCGACCTGCTGGTCACCCTGGCCCGCTGTTGTCGGGACGCGGTGCGGGCGAGGTTCCGATACACCGGTCGAGACGCGGCGGAACGCGAACGCACGGTCGAACCCATTCGGATGGTGGCCACCAGGCACCGCTGGTATCTGATGGCCTGGGACCTGGATCGGGAGGACTGGCGGACCTTCCGACTGGATCGGATGCAGGACGTGCAGGAGACGACCTGGCGTTTCACACCGAGGCCGCACCCGGACCCGGTCGAGTTCGTGCAACGTGCCGTGACGGCCTCGCCGTATCGGTACGTCGCCCGAATCCGGGTACATGCGCGGGAAGCGCAGGTCCAGGAGCTGATACCGCCCCAGGTGGGCCGGGTGACGGCCGACCGCGACGGCTGGTGCCTGCTGGAGGTGGGCGCCGACGATCTGGACTGGCTCACGATGCACCTGGCCTGGTTGGGCTTCGACATGGTCGTGTTGGAGCCGTCCGAGCTGCGGGACGCCGCCGCCCGGCTCGCCCGTCGGATGACCGCGTTGGCCGAGGCGACGTGACCATCGGGCGGATTCCCGACCTGGGCATCGAGAGTTCAGACCGCGGCTTTCGGCCGAGAGTGGCCAGGCAGGCGGCAACTGAATCGAGCGAGCGGGATCACAACTGGAGGTAGTACGTCAAGCCGTCATCGTGCGCTGGTGGCAGCATCGTTGACATGGCTGGTATGAAGGCTTCACCCACCAAGATCGTCATCTTGGGTGGCGGATATGTCGGAATGTACACAGCGCTGCGCCTCCAGAACAAACTGAAGGGGGAGGAAGCGTCGGTCACGGTCATCGATCCGCAACCGCACATGACCTACCAACCCTTCCTTCCGGAGGCGGCGGCGGGCTCGATCGAACCGAGACACGTGGTGGTGCCGCTGCGGCGCACGCTCAAGAACTGCCATGTCCTGACGGGTCGGGTCGCGAAGGTCGAACACGCGAACCGCAAGGTCAGCGTAGACATGGCGGACGGGCACACCGAGGAGCTCGACTACGACATCCTCGTGGTGGCGCTGGGTTCGGTCGCCCGCACACTGCCCATCCCCGGCCTGGCCGAGCAGGGCAACTCGTTCAAGACCGTCGGCGAGGCGATCTTCCTGCGCAACCACGTCCTGTCGAAGATGGACGAGGCGGCGTCGATGAGCGATGGCGAGCGGCGTAAGCGCCTGCTCACCTTCATGGTCGTCGGCGGCGGTTACGCGGGTATCGAGGCCCTGGCGGAGCTGGAGGACATGGCTCGCTACGCGACTCGGTACTACAAGACCATCGCGCCATCGGACATGAAGTGGGTCCTCGTCGAGGCGACGAACCGGGTCATGCCGGAGGTCAGCCCCCGGATGGGCGTCTACACCGTGGAGCGCCTGGAGGAGCGGGGGATCAAGGTCCATCTGGAGACCAGGGTCGACGACATGACCGGCGGCGACGTCCGGCTCAGCGACGGCACCGCGTTCGCCAGCGACACGATCGTCTGGACCGCAGGCGTCAAGGCCAACCCGGTGCTCGCGGAGACCGACCTGCCGTTGGACGAGCGGGGCCGCGTTCGGTGCACCGCCGATCTGCGGGTCGAGGGCATGCCGGAGGTCTGGGCGGCCGGGGACTGCGCGTCGGTGCCGGATCTGTCCAAGGTGGCAAGCGACCCGGAGGCGAAGTGCAGCCCGTCGGCGCAGCACGCCGTCCGCCAGGCCAAGCAGCTCGCGGACAACGTGATCGCCTCGCTGCGGTCGCGCAAGATCGAGCCTTATCGGCACAAGTACGCGGGTTCGGTGGCCAGCCTCGGCCTGTACAAGGGCGTGGCCGATGTGTACGGGATCAAGCTCAAGGGCTTCCCGGCGTGGTTCATGCACCGCACGTACCACGTGAGCCGGATGCCCACGTTCAACCGCAAGGCCCGTATCGTGATCGACTGGACGCTGGCGTTGCTGTTCCGGCGCGAGGTCATCTCGATGGGTCAGATCCAGGAGCCCAAGGCGGAGTTCGCTCGCGCGGCGAAGTGACCCTCGCCAACCGGGGTGACGACCGTGTCCAGCGTCGGCGCCGGGAGGCGCCACCACCGACCGTCGCCCCGTGGCGGACTGTTCGGATCCGACGATCTCGATAGACGGCTCTATGAGGACCCGCCAACAGGGAACGACCGCTCCAGGCACGTGCAGCGAGGCACGTGCCCGGCAGGCCGAAGGCGATAGGCCCTCGGCGGCAACCGCCGAAGGGATGCATTCGACCCGAGATGGTGTTGATCACCCTGTTGGCGGAGGTTTGCGCGAATGGGGGACGATCTTCGTGCAGACGAGGCGGTAGTAACACTTTCGGTAATTATTAGTGCATTCGGCTCGTCCTGTTGGGCCAAACAGGCGAAGCAATCGCGGCACTCGCTTGACACTGCGTAAGGTGAACCTGAAACTACCTCTGCCGGTCAGTCGCCGGTTTCGCAGTGAGGGATGGGGTGATCGTCATGACGCTCAAGGAACTGGCCGAACTCGTTCGGCGGGGCGAGGTGACGGACGGACCGCTCGCGGACTACCAAGCAGCCTTCGACAAGGAACGGAAGATCTTCCGCAAGAAGGACGACTGACATGGCGGACGCCGAGCGGGAGCAGGCGCTGCTGCCGCTCTCGTCCGCTGCGACCGCCGACCAGATCTCCATCCAACCGATGTCGACCCCGCTGGCAACCCCGTTGTTGTTGCAGGGGCAGGAATATCACTACCGGGCTCCCAACGCCTGCCTGGACTTCCAGGAGCGGATGTACCGCGCAGGTCTGGTCGAGCCCGACGACGGCAATCCGGTGCCCTGCGTGCTCGTGCTGGCCAGAGCCGCGGACATGGAGATGAACGAACTCTCCCTCACCCTGGCCGAGCATGACATCCGAATGGTGCGGATCGACGCCGATCGCAGCCTCGATCTCGCCCTCACCATCTATCCGGAAGCCCCGCTACTCGAACTCGATCAGTGGTTGCTGCGTCCCCTGCTGGTGTGGCGGCGGCACTTCGATCTCACCTCGGTACCCATCGACCCCCGGTCGCTCTACGGCTCGTACACGCTCGACCAGTGGAGTGCGGTGGCCGACTGGCTGACGGTGCGCTCCGACTGGGGACACGTCAACCAGCCCAGGACGACCGGGCGGTTGAACCGGCTCAGTCAGCTGGCCGACGCCCAGGAGGTCGGCCTCGCCGTGCCGAGGACCGTCGTCACCACCCGCCCCGCCCGCAACCGGCCGGGCGGCGCCCGCTGCATCGTCAAGACGGCGGGACGACACCTCCTGGAGCCGCGACCCGGTTCGCTGCAGGGACTGTTCCCGCGACCGCTGGACACCAGTCGGGCGGGCGAACTCGGCGAGCCCGCGCCGGTGATCGTGCAGCAGTATGTCGCCGCCGATACCGAACTACGGGTCTTCGTCGTCGGCGGCGAGCTGATTCCCTATCGGGTGGAGAAGATGGATCCCGCCGCGCTCTGGCAGGATCCGGACGCGGTCCGCGTGACCCCGGTCGAGCTGGAGGCCTCGCTCGTCGAGAAGCTGCTGGCACTGGCTCACCGCTGGCAACTGGACGTCGCCGCCTTCGACCTGCTCCAAGCCGATGGTGATTACGTGTTCCTCGAGGTGAACGTCAGTTGCGATTGGCGCTGGTTCGAGAACCGTGCGGACGAGACGCGGGTCTCCGATGCCGTGAACCGGTGGATCGTTGCGCGATTCGCGGAGTTGCTGGCCGCCGATCGCACCCGGTGAGCAATCTGCCAACACTACGCGCCTAGCGAAATTACGGAAACGTTTTCACAGAAATTCCACATACCCATGTTCGTGGGCGCCTCGGGGTACTACGCTTTCGCCCGATCAGTGTCGTGCGCGCGCTCAAGCGCTCGTGTGGCGATGTCCGGTGGAGTCGGCGAGCGCGCCGACAGGAGGTGATGCTCGAGCCGAGCGGGCGATCTTGCAGCCCACTCCTTCGATGCCGCCGTCCTGTCCCAGTCGGTGCGTCCTCGTGCGCCCCGGTCGTCATGGGTCGGCCGCGTTTCGGTGCGGCGATCGTCGTCGTGCTCTTGGCATCGAGGTCGTGGTCGACGAGGCCGCCGTCAGCGCCCACCGTTTACCGGTTCAACGCTGCCCCCGTAGCCCAATAGGCAGAGGCAGGCCCCTTAAAAGGGTCCCAGTGTCGGTTCGAGTCCGACCGGGGGCACCAGCAGCGTCGCCCAGTGCGCCATAGCCGCCACGACGACCGCTCGGTGTCGAGATTCAGCAGGAACTGCGCACCGCGCCAGAGGGGTCGGCCTCCGCGCGGCGCAACTCATTCTTCGGCAGCCAGGCAGCAGCCATTGATCCCTAGGCCGGTCATGTTCACCCAAACGGGTGAAATTTAAGTTCAACCCAGGCGTGTTATTAAGGTGGCCACTTCCGTCAGGTCGGGCACTTATGTTATGTGTCATGTTGAAGAGCTCTTTGCCAGCATCCGGAGATGCTCGCGAGCCGACTGCGCCCTCGGATGCCCGTAGAGCCCAGCTGCGTCTGATCCTGATGATCTCGCTCGCGGCAGGGTTGACGATCTTCAACGTCGCGCGGATGGTCAACGCCTCCCTGCTCGTCGATGCGCAGGTCTATCTCGGCGGCGCGCGGTTGCTGTTGGAGGGCGGCGACCTCTACGGCGAACGGATCGAGTCCGCAGGCCTCGGGCTGCCCTTCACCTACCCGCCGTTCGCCGCGATCCTGTTCGTCCCGATCTTCGCGGGCTCGTTGCTACCCGGCGTCCTGATATTGACCGTCGCAGGCTTCGCCTTCCTGTTCGCGTCGCTGCTGCTGGTCATTCGCCGTTTCGATGCCGATCGAACCCGCACCCTCGCCATCGCAGCCGTGGCAACGGCCGTGGCGACGTTGTTGGAACCGGTTGCGCACACAGTGGACTTCGTTCAGATCAATCTGATCCTGCTGGGCATGGTGACCATCGACTGCCTGGGCAAGGCGCGTTTCCTGCCCAGGGGAGTCCTGGTCGGCCTGGCAGCCGCGATCAAGCTCACCCCGGCGGTCTTCATCCTGTTCTTCCTCGCCCGCCGTGACTGGCGGGCGGCGGGCTGGACCATCACCGGCTTCCTGGGTGCCACCGGACTCGGCTGGCTGATCACCCCCACCGACTCGTTCCGCTACTGGTTCGAGACGCTCAACGATGCCGGGCGGGTCGGCAATCTGGCCTATGTGGGCAACCAATCGCTGCGGGGCGTCTTCGCCAGGCTCATCTCCGATGAGACGCTCCTGATCGCCGCGTGGGCGGTGTCCGCAGCGCTCGTGGTCGTGATGGGTTGGTGGCTGGCGGTCCGCCTGCGCCGTGTGGGTCAGGACGTCCTCGCCTTGTGCGCGGTGGCGTTGACCGGGCTGCTGATCTCACCGGTCTCCTGGTCGCACCACTGGGTCTGGGTGGTTCCGCTGCTGTTGGTGCTGTGGTGCAGACAGCCGGGTGGGCGCAGAGAACCGGCACTCGAGGATCGCGACGGCCTGCCCGCCACCGACTCGACTCTGCTGGCGCCGACGACCCCCGAATACCGCAGACTGGTGTTGATCCAGCGCGTGAGCTGCGTCGTGCTGAGCGTCTATCTGGTCCTCGGTATGCATTGGTGGCTGCCCGGTGTCCGTGAGCGGGGTACGGAATGGTCGGGTTGGCAGCAGCTTCTCGCGGGCGATTACGTGGTCGGTGGGCTTGTCGCCATGGGGTTGCTGGTGGCCCTCGTGCTGCGGTACGGACCCGATGCCCAGCACAGTCGTGCCAGCGCGGCGGATACGGACCGCGCGGACGTCGGCGTGCGAACCGATGCGAAGCAGGCAAGCGGTGCCGAGCCTGCCAAGTATCGCGCCGCCCAAGCAGGCCGGACCGAGCTCGTCTCGCCTCCGCCGACGACCACGAGCCGGGGTGCGGGTCTACTCGACTCCGAGGAGCCGACCAACCCCTGAGCCCGCGCACCGGGCGAATCGTTCCTAGAGAAGGCCCCGAATGCGCCGCAGGGCTTTTCGGGGCCCTGCGGCGAATCCAGCCGGGCGGAAGCGCTATTGCAGCGTCAGGCGACCGGGGTGGCGACCACGATGCGGTTCTCCTCGTAGCCGAGCGCGCCGCCCTGCCAACGACCGCCACAGGTCACCAGGACGATCCGATGTGGTCCGTCCTGACCGAACAGGGCCGCGGCCCTGGCCGGGAGATCGTCCTTGTGGACCGTGTACACCTCGGAGACCGAGTACCGCCATTCGCGGCCGTCGCGGTCCATCACCGAGACCTCGTTGCCGATCCGCGATTCCCACAGTTCGGCGAAGGGGCCTCGGCTGCCCTGCCAGTTGACGTGGCCTGCGAAGACGGCCGCGCCCGCGTTCGCACCGAGTCCGCTGCCCCACCAGGTGGCCTCGTTGATGCCATCCGGAACGGGCAGCACTCGATCGGCGCCGACCTCTTGGCGGACCAGGTCGGCGGTGCCGCCCTGCGGCAGGCGGATCGTGCCGGGGCGCTGGGCGACGCCCGCCGGGGCATCCTGCGCAGGCGGATCCGGCGCGGCCTGCGGTGCGGGCGGCGGAGATGGTGGCGGCGGAGGCGGCGGCTCGATCTCGGCCGTCTGCTCCACGTCCGGCTCGACGGTCTCGTCGGTGACCGGCTGTTCGGCGGGAACCCCGAAGCGCACCTCGGCGGCTCCGGGGAGCGCGAGATTATGGCCCAGCACACTGGACCTCGGCTGTTCGATGGCGTGGGGCGTTCCGGGCACCGGCGTCGTCGTCGGACCGAAGATGAGCAGTCCGGCGATGCCGACGGCACCGCCCACGCCCACCACTCCCGCCGCGCGTCGCCGCGCGCCGGGAGTGGTGGATTCTGAGCTGGAGGACACTCCGACCGCCTACTGTCGTCGGCTGTCCCGTCCGGCGAGTCTGCGGTGCCAGACGAGTCCTGTCAGCGTAGCGCCGATCACGACCAACGCGCCGAGTCCGGCCAGGGCGGCCGGGTTCGTCTGAGTGGTCGAGGCCGAAGCGGTGGTCACGCCCGCACCGACGTCACCGGCCGGAATGGTGCTCGGCACGGTGGGTGTCGGATTGGGCTGATTGGCGATGGACAGACTCAGTGTCTGACCCGGTTCCACCGTGCCACACGCAGTCGGCGGATCGTTCGGGTCGAACTCCTCCTCGTATCCCGGAGGTGCCGCCGTCTCGATGAGACAGATCTCCTGTGGTGTCTGGAGATCCTCGATGACGGCCTTGCCCTCCGCGTCGGTGATGACGACCAACGGTTCACCGTCGTCGCCGACCAGCGGCTCGCCGTCCTGTCGGATGGCGGGCGTCACCTCGTCGGCTCCGGTGATCCGCAGCGAGACATCCGCGACGGCCAATCCGGTGGCGGCGTCCACCTTGGACACCTCGACGATGCCAGGGGCGGTACGTGCCTCCAGGGCCGCCTCGACCGTCACGGTGTCCTCGCCCCCGGTGGTCACCACCCGCTGGACGTTGTTGCCCGCGTCCGGTGGCACCCGAACCTGCGGCTGTGCCGCGGGCGTCTGGACGTTGGCGACCACCGACGGGTTCGGCCCGGTCGGAACCACGTCGAAGACCAGCGGCGAGCCGTCCTCCGGCGTGTTCAGATACTGGGTCGTGGTGCCGTCCTCGTCGCCTTCGAGGTCCTCCTTCTGGAGCAGGACCGTCCTGGGCGGCTCGACGATCTCGGGCTCGGCGAGTTCGGCATCGGTGAGCTGCAACTCCACCGGAATGCCGCCGACGCCGACGCCTGCGGTGTTCAGTACATCGACCTGCCACGAATCCGGCGTCCCGATGATCTGGTCGCCCTCCGGGGCGGCCATCTCGACGGTCCAAGGGCCCCGATTGATCTCTGCGTCGGCCTGCATGTGGTCGATCACGAGTCGGGTGGATTCGGGAAGCTCGTTGTAGTGGAAGTCGATGTCGTAGCCGATGGTCGTGTACTCGTTGTTCGGATTGAGGTCGTCGTGACCCTCACGGGGCGCGGCGGTCCAGCTGTGCATCAGATGGGCCAGCGCCGCCGACTCGTCGTTGGACTCGGTACCGCTGTAACGCAGCAATAGATAGGAGATGTTCGAGGCGATCTGCGGGTCGAGCGGGTCGCCCCACTTGGTCAGCAGATCATCGCCGTCGACGTACTCCTCGTTGGAGTCCGGTGCACGGAATGCGTACTGCACACACCAGACGTGCTCTCCGTTCCACAGGTACGACCCGACCCAGTCGTAGTCCTGCGGCTTGTGCAGGTAGGGCTGAGGTGCGGTCTGGTAGCCGAGTCCCTCCTCAACTTCTGCGGTCGCCGTGCCTGGCACCGCAGCCAGTCCCACGGCGGTCAGCATCGAGATGCCGGCTAGACCGGCGACCACTCTCCTCCGCATGAATTCTCCTTGCGTGCGCTGCTGGTCATGTCGTCGCTGATCGGCCGTCGCCGTCGCCGTCGAAAAGCCCGGCGGACGACGGGTGCAGCTGGTTCGAGGTGGCATCGAGTGGTCGGGCCCATCGGCGGGTTGTGCGTCGATGGGGATCGGTCGACGCCCTTCGAACGTCGACACACGACGCCACCATGCAGAGACGCTGTGATGCTCGTCTGATTACTCCCCGTGTCGCAAGCCGCCTTTAGAAGGAAGTTTTCCAAGATCAGCACTGGCGGCGGGTCACCGGATCCTCGCCGAATGTCACCGTGATGGCGGAGTAACGCCACGACCGGCGGCGTGGGGAGCGGCACGCTGCGCTGCCTCGCATCCAGCTGGCAACAACCAGGTCACGGGCGGGTGACGTGGGTCTCGGCGCCGTCGGCCGCTTACCGGCGGCTCGACTCGGCCGGCCCGGCGAGTAAAGTAGCTTTTACTCGATTGCGGGAACCCGACGACCCGTTCGGCCGTTGAACCCGGTAAAGCGTGAGCACGTTTCCAGGAGGATCAGGTGCGCACAACCAGCAATCCCGCGTTCCGCAACCTGCCCAGCGGCGGCGGCTACGCGAACTTCGACGGCTACGGCCAGCCGCAGGGCTACGGCCAGCAGCAGGGCCCGCCGGTGGTGGCCGACCGGCCCATGACCATCGACGACGTCGTCACCAAGACCGGCATGACGCTGGGCGTGCTGGTGATCACGGCGGTGCTGACCGCGTTGAGTGGCGCGTACTTCCTGGCTATTCCCGGCCTGATCGCCGGCCTGATCCTCGGTTTCGTCAACGCGTTCAAGCGCAAGCCGAGCCCGGTGCTGATCCTGCTGTACGCGGTGGCCGAGGGCATGCTGTTCGGCGCGCTCAGCGGCTTGGTGGCGAGCTTCGCCCCGGGAGGCGGCGCGATCGTCAGCCAGGCCGTGGTGGGCACCATCGGTGTCTTCGCCGGAATGCTGGTCGTCTACAAGACCGGCGCCATCCGCGTCACCCCGAAGCTGACCCGCTGGATCTTCGGCGCCATGATCGGTGTCGTCGTCCTGATGCTGGCCAACCTGGTCGCGGGCTTCTTCGTCCCCGGCGGCATGGGCCTGCGCGACGGCAGCACGATGGCCATCATCTTCAGCCTGGTCTGCATCGGCATCGCGGCCTTCGTGTTCCTGCTCGACTTCAAGGCCGCCGACGACATGATCCAGCAGGGCACCCCCTCGGTGTACGCCTGGCAGGTCGCGTTCGGTCTGACCGTGACGCTGGTCTGGCTCTACATCGAGATCCTGCGCCTGCTCTCGTACTTCAACGAGTAAGCTGACCAGCTGAAGAAGAGCCGTCCCGAATCGGGACGGCTCTTCTTGTCTGTGCAGGTCCTCAGGTGAGGCGGACGGCAGTCGTCAGGACAGCCGTTCGATGACCATCGCCATGCCCTGGCCGCCGCCGACACACATCGTCTCCAGGCCGATCTGCTTGTCGTGGAAGCGCAGCGAGTTCAGCAGCGTCGTCGTGATCCTGGCTCCGGTGCTGCCGAAGGGATGACCGACGGCGATCGCGCCCCCATTGACGTTGAGCTTCTCCAGCGGGATGCCCAACTCCTGGTACGACGGGATGACCTGGGCTGCGAAGGCCTCGTTGATCTCCACCAGGTCGATGTCGTCGATCGTCATACCCGCGCGAGCCAGCGCCTGCCGGGACGCCTCCACCGGGCCGAGTCCCATGATCTCCGGGGACAGCGCCGACAACCCGGTGGACACGATCCGCGCCAACGGGGTGAGTCCCAGCCTGCGGGCCTTCTCGTCGCTGGTGATGATCACCGCCGCCGCACCGTCGTTGAGCGGACAGCAGTTGCCCGCGGTGACCCGGCCGTTCGGGCGGAACACCGGTTTGAGCGCGGAGACGCCCTCGTAGGTGACGCCCGCCCTCGGCCCGTCATCGGCGGAAACCACCGTGCCGTTGGGCAGGGTCACCGGCGTGATGTCGCTGGCCCAGAAGCCGTTCGTCCCGGCCTGCTCGGCGAGGTTCTGCGAGCGGACGCCGAACTCGTCCATCTCCTGGCGGCTGATTCCCTTGGCCAGCGCGAGGTTCTCGGCGGTCTGGCCCATCGCCATGTAGACGTCGGGGATCCCACCGGACTCGCGAGGGTCGTGCCACTCCTGCGCGCCCTGCTCGGCGGCGGCCTCACCTCGGGCGATCGCCTCGCCGAAGACCGGGTTCATCGTGTCCGGCCAGCTGTCGGAGTTTCCCTTGGGATAGCGCGAGACGGTCTCGACGCCCGCGCTGATGAACGTGTCGCCCTCGCCGGCCCGGATGGCGTGCATGGCCATCCGGGTGGTCTGCAGGCTCGATGCGCAGTAGCGGGTGACGGTGGTCCCCGGCAGCGTGTCCTGGCCGAGCAGCACCGCGACGACCCGGGCCATGTTGAAGCCCTGCTCGCCGCCGGGCAGCCCGCAGCCGAGCAGGAGGTCGTCGACCTCGGCGGGGTTGATCTCCGGGACCTGGGCCAGCGCGGCCGAGACGATCTGCGCGGTGAGGTCGTCCGGGCGGAGGTCGATCAGCGAGCCCTTGCGGGCCCGGCCGATGGGGGAGCGGGCGGCGGCGACGATCACGGCCTCTGGCATGACGGAAACTCCTTTGTCCCCACGAGAGAAAAGTCCTTGTTACTGAAGAGTAGGACTTTTCGGCCTGCCGTGGTGTGAGCGCGGCCACCGGAGCGACGTCGTTGTCGTTCCAGGCGTTCAGTCGACCGGCTCGGGTGGCGCGGCGGCTCCGGCGTTCCCGGCCTGCTCGCATCAACGATTGCGGCCGAACCGCCTGTTCAACCGTTGGACGATCCGACTCGTCGGTCTTCTGGCCTCGGCGGCCGCCGAGCGGATCGACGTCCTGGGCAGCGGGCCGCCGTCCCAGATCCCCGCCGCGGTGCACAGCGCGGGCAGCAGGATCGCCGCGGCGGTCTCGTAGCCGGCGGCCGACGGGTGGAAGCGGTCGGCGCTGAACAGTTCCGTCGGTCGGGTCAGGAACTCCGGGGAAAGCAAGTCCGCCAACGGCACGGCGATGCCACCGGCCCGCTCGACCTCGTCGCGCTGTGCCTTGGACAGCGCGAGGCTCCAGCTCCGCACGATCGAGCGCAGCGGCTGCGCGATGGGTCGGATGGCGCCCAGATCGGGGCAGGTGCCGACCGTCACCCCGATCCCTGCGGCGCGCAGCCGCTCGACACCGACGCCCAGCAGCGCGGTCGAGGTGCGCACCGGCAATTGGGTCGTGACGTCGTTCGCGCCGATGATGATCAACGCGACGTCCGGCGGATCGGTCAGCGCCTCATCGACCTGGCCCGCCAGGTCCAGGCTCGTGGAACCGCTGACGGCGTAGGTCCGCAGCCGCACCGGCCGTTCCGATTCCTCGGCCAGACCGATCGCCATCAGCACCCCGGGCAGCTCGGCCGCGACGCTCACGCCGAGTCCGGCCGCCGAGGAGTCGCCGAGCACGCCGAAGGACAGGACATCCTCGCGCCCCAGCGTCCTCGGGCCCGAGGTCTCCTCCTCGGTCAGGCAGCCCGCGCGCGGCTCCCGCTGCTCCGGCAGCCCGAAGGCCGCCGGGTCGATCGGCCCGGAACCGTCGGGCAGGTAGATCCCATCGGCACGGAACGGATCGGTGGTGGGAATCCCGATCACCTTCCGTGCCTGCTTGGACTGTCCCGTCAACAGTCCGTAGGCGACGCCGGTCAGTCCGCCCAACGCCCCCGCCGCGAGCGCGGCGCCTCGCACCACTCTCGGTATCAACATCAACCAGCTCCCCGTTCAAGTTTCCCCCTCATCATCCCCGTTCCGGTCGAACACGATCTGTCGTTTTACCCAACGAGCGATGTGTGCCAGCGGGATCCGGCGGGTTGCTCCGGTTGCTCTAGGCTCGCCTTCGATCTCGATGACGACGAAAGAGGCCGGTTGAGATGGAGTACGCCGAGCATGTGACGGACCTGGTGGGCAACACCCCCCTGGTTCGACTGGGGGCGTTGTCGCACGGACTTGAGCCGCTGGTGCTGGCCAAGGTCGAGTACTTCAACCCCGGCGGGAGCGTGAAGGACCGCATCGCGCTGCGGATGGTCGAGGCAGCCGAGAAGTCCGGTGAGCTCAAGCCGGGTGGGACCATCGTCGAACCGACCTCCGGCAACACCGGTGTCGGCCTGGCGATGTTCGCCCAGCAGCGTGGTTACCACTGCATCTTCGTCTGTCCTGACAAGGTCAGCGAGGACAAGCGCAACGTGCTCAAGGCCTATGGCGCCGAGGTCGTCGTCTGCCCGACGGCCGTGGCCCCGGAGCACCCAGACTCCTACTACAACGTCTCCGACCGGATCGTCCGCGAGACGCCGGGTGCGTGGAAGCCGAATCAGTACGCCAACGTGGAGAACCCGGCCTCGCACTATGCGACCACCGGCCCCGAGCTGTGGAAGCAGACTGAGGGGCGGATCACCCACTTCGTCGCCGGTATCGGCACGGGCGGCACCATCTCGGGCACCGGGCGCTACCTCAAGGAGGTCTCCGGCGGTCGAGTCAAGATCATCGGCGCCGACCCGGTCGGCTCGGTCTACTCGGGTGGAAGCGGTCGGCCCTACCTGGTGGAAGGCGTCGGCGAGGACTTCTGGCCCACCACCTACGACCGGGAGAGCTGCGACGAGATCATCGCGATCTCCGACGGCGACTCCTTCGACGTCACCCGCAGGCTGGCCCGCGAGGAGGCCCTGCTGGTCGGCGGTTCCT
Source organism: Actinoalloteichus hymeniacidonis (assembly GCF_014203365.1). Classification (NCBI taxonomy): domain Bacteria; kingdom Bacillati; phylum Actinomycetota; class Actinomycetes; order Pseudonocardiales; family Pseudonocardiaceae; genus Actinoalloteichus; species Actinoalloteichus hymeniacidonis. The sequence continues at coordinate 5,526,849 of NZ_JACHIS010000001.1, read as the reverse complement.
GCGGGATGGCCGCTGCCGCCGCCCTGGAGGTGGCCCGGCGCGAGGGCCCGGACGCGGTCATCGTCGTGCTGTTGCCCGATGGCGGACGCGGCTATCTGTCGAAGGTCTTCGACGACTCCTGGATGGCCTCCTACGGTTTCCTCTCGCCCGACCACGCGGGCGCCACCGTCGGCGATGTGCTGCGCCGCAAGGACGGCACCATCCCGGACCTGATCCACGCGCACCCCAACGAGACGGTCGCGGAGGCGGTCGCGGTGCTGCGCGAGTTCGGTGTCTCGCAGATGCCGGTGGTCAACGCGGAACCGCCGGTGATGGCGGCCGAGGTCTCCGGTGCGGTCAACGAACGCGAGCTGTTGGACGCGCTGTTCGCGGGTCGGGCCCAGCTGGCGGATCGGGTGGAACAGCACATGTCGAAGGCACTGCCGACGATCGGTGCGGGCGAACCGGTCGGCAAGGCGATGTCGGCGCTGTCCGATGCGGACGGTGCCCTGGTGCTCGTCGATGGCAAGCCCGCGGGCGTGGTCACTCGACAGGATGTGTTGGGTTTCATCGCGGGTCGTCCGTGACCGGATTGGCCTGTATCAACGCAATCCGTGACTGTGGCCCCACATCCATCGGCTACCGTAAGGACGCTCGTCGGCGGCGCTGTCTGCAGGGACTGCACCGCCGAGGGCTCGTAACCCGAAATCGTAAACACCCTTAGGGGGTTGAACACCCGATGAGCGCTCCGCAGCCGCCCCAGGGCGCGCAGCCGCAGCAGCCCGGGCAGGGGGGCGAGCCCAGCCAGGGCACGCCGTCCACCCCGGCACCGACACCGACGGAAAATCCGGTTCCGACGAACCAGGACTCCGGCGGCGACGAGCCGGAGCGGACCGTGGTCGTGCGTCCCGGCCAGCAGGCCGCTGCGGCGCCCGCCGCAGCCGCTGCCCCTGCAACGCCGGCGGGTGGCAATCCCGACGCCACCCAGGTGGTCCGTCCCGGCGCACCGGCCGCCGGTGGAACGCCCGGAGGCGGCAACCCGGACGCCACCCAGGTCGTCCGCCCCGGCCAGCAGGCCGCCGGTGGCACGCCCAACCCCGACGCCACGCAGGTGGTGGCCGGTGGCGGTGGCCAGCAGCAACAGCAGCAGTTCGGCCAGCAGCCGACGCAGGGCTATGGGCAGCCTCAGCAGCAGCAGTTCGGCCAGCAGCAGGGCTATGGGCAGCCCCAGCAGCAGTTCGGTCAGCCGCAGGGCCAGTTCGGTCAGCAGCAGGGTTATGGCCAGCAGCAGTTCGGCCAGCCCCAGCAGCAGCAGTTCGGCCAGCAGCCGCAGCAGGGCTATGGGCAGCCCGGCCAGCAGCAGTTCGGTCAGCAGCCGCAGGGCCAGTTCGGCCAGCCGGGGCAGCCCGGTCAGGGGCAGTGGGGCGCCAATCCCTATGGCCAGCAGGGCCAATACCCGCAGGCGTACCCGGGCGGCACGGGCACCAAGATGCTCCCGATCGCGCTGTGGAGCAGCGTCGGTGTCGGCGGCGTCGGCTTGCTGCTGTCGCTTTTTGGGTTGTTCAACCTGATGAGCCTGAACGACCAGATTTCGAGCCTTGGTGGCTCCAGCAGCTTCGCCGTCCCGATCTGGCCGTCCATCATCATCCTTCTGCTGTACGTCGGCATCGGCGTTGGCGGCTGGTTCGCGGGTCAAGGCCAGGACTGGGGTCGGCTCGTCCTGACCATCACCGGCGGACTTGTCGTCGCGCTAGTGCTGTTCGGGATGACGACGGCCTTCCACGTCATCGGCGTGCTTCAGCTTCTGCTGGCGGGTGGAGTGATCGTCCTGTGGTGGCTGCCGCAGACCACCCAGGAACTCAAGGTCAAGCAGCAGTTGACCGGCCCGCCCCCCGGCCAGGGTGGCTTCCCGCAGCAGGGACCCGGCTACTGAGCACAGCAGTTCTCGTTTCCTAGCGAGCGGCCTCGAACCCCAGCGGGTTCGGGGCCGCTTCTCGTTGGGTGGCAGTGGATGTGTCGGTCGCGGCGTGAGCACGGCTCGACGACGTCCCCGCGTGGCTTGCCACGCTCTGTCGCCGGGCTGCTCCGTTCGGCGGACATGACGGCGCTACGCTTGACAGATGAGTCAGCCCAGCGACGCGCGCCACGGGTTCGCCACCAACGCCATCCACGCAGGCCAGGAACCCGATCCGACCACCGGTTCCGTCATCGTGCCCATCCATGCCACCTCTACCTACGCCCAGGACGGCGTGGGCGGAATGCGGGCGGGCTACGAGTACTCGCGGACCGGCAACCCGACGCGGACGGCGCTGGAGGAGTGTCTGGCCGCGCTGGAGGGCGGCAGGCATGCCCGCGCCTTCGCCTCGGGGATGGGGGCGACCGACGCCGTGCTGCGCACGCTGCTCAAGCCCGGCGATCACCTGCTCATTCCCAACGACGCCTACGGCGGCACCTACCGGCTCATCGACAAGGTCTTCAGCCTGTGGGGCATCGAGCACACCCCGGTTCCGCTACAGAATTTGGACGCGGTGCGGGCCGCGATGCGCCCGGAGACCAAGGCCATCTGGTGTGAGACACCCACCAACCCGCTGCTCAACATCGCCGACATCGCCGGGTTGGGCGCGATCGCGCGGGAGTTCGGCGCGCGGCTGGTTGTCGACAACACCTTCGCCACCCCGTATCTCCAGTCCCCGCTGGGCCTCGGCGCCGATGTCGTCGTGCACTCCACCACCAAGTATCTGGGCGGTCACTCCGATGTGGTCGGCGGCGCGGCGATCACCTCGGATGAGGCGCTGGACGCGGGATTCGGCTTCCTGCAGAACGGCGCGGGCGCGGTGCCCGGTCCTTTCGATGCGTTCCTGACGCTGCGGGGAATCAAGACGCTCGCGGTGCGGATGGATCGGCACTGCGACAACGCGGAGCGGATCGTGAACCTGCTGGTGAGCCACCCGGCGGTGACCTCGGTGGCCTACCCGGGCCTGGCCGAGCACCCCGGCCACGAGGTGGCGGTCAAGCAGATGCGTCGCGCGGGCGGCATGGTGTCCTTCCGTCTGGCCGGTGGTGTGGACGCCGCGCTGGCGGTCTGTGCGAAGACGAAGCTGTTCACGCTTGCCGAGTCGCTGGGCGGTGTCGAATCGTTGATCGAGCACCCCGGCAAGATGACGCACGCCAGCACGGCTGGTTCGCAGCTTGAGGTGCCGGACGACCTGGTGCGGCTGTCGGTCGGCATCGAGGATGCCGATGATCTGATTGCCGACCTGACCGAGGCGCTGGGCTGATCTGACCGAGACCACGAGGGCGGACCGTTGAATGCCAACGGTCCGCCCTCGTTTCGGTCGGCAAGACTCAACGCACCGTGCTGCCCAACCGGCGGGATAGTTCGGTGGCGCCGTCGCGGACCAGTCGTTCCCATTCCGGCCAGGCATCGTCGCGGTGTCGGACGGTCGGCACCGAGATGCTCAGCGCTGCCACCCAGGTGCCCGCGTGGTCGGTCACCGGGGCAGCCACACATCCGACGTCGGGGTTGGACTCGCACATCTCGTAGCCGACGCCGGTGCGCCGCACCTCGGAGAGTTGGCCGCGCAGGGCCGCCCCGGAGGTGATGCTGCGGGGGGTCAGCGGATGGAGTTCGTGGCCGCGTAGCAGCGCATCCGCCTCTTCGGTGGGCAGACCGGCGAGCAGCACCTTGCCGACGGCGGTGCAGTGTGCGGGCAGCCGCCTGCCCACTCCGGAGATCATCCGCACCGAGTGCGTCGAGTCGATCTTGCAGATGTAGACGACCTCCAGGCCGTCCAGCACCGCGACGTGCACGGTCTCCCCGCACTCGCGGGCGATCCGCCGCGCCACCGCGTCGCCTTCTGCGGCCAAATCGAGGTCCTGTTGGTAGCGGGCGCCGAGCTCCAGCAGTCGGAAGCCCAGTTTGTACTGGGTTTCCGCACCGGGCTGGCGATCGAGGTAGCCCCGGGCCACCAGCGTGGTGACGAGTTCGTGCACCGTGCTCCGTGGCAGTTCCAGCCGGTTCGCGACCTCCGGAGCGGACAGCGTGGTCCGCTCGCCGAGGAACAGCTCCAGGATGTCCGCCGCGCGCATCACCGCGGGAACGTGTCGCGCCATGCCATGCCTGCCTTCCGCTACACCGACCGGTTTTCGAGCCTACCGAGTCGTGTTCGGTCTCTCGGACGAAGCAGTTGCGCTCACGCGGTGATCCCGGTCTCCTTGCTGTTCCACGCCTTGGGTCGGTTGGGCGGCGGCCGGGGAGCCGTCCGATTCCTCGGATCGGCGGCCTACCCGTCGCACAACCGAATCCCCGGCCACGGTAGCCGAAACCGGTTGCGCCGCAGTCGATGTCTCACGCGGGCACGAACAGCACCTTCTTCAACTCCGGCGGCCGGTTGCCGAGCAGTTCCATGCCCCGCGCGTAGTCGGCGAGCGGGATGCGGTGCGACACCAGGCTGGGCAGGTCGAGCACGCCGATGCGCAGTTGGTCGATGGCGTGCGACCAGGCCGCCGGGCCCGCGCCGAAGATGCCGCGCACGGTGAGTTGTTTGAGCGCGAAGACGTCGGGGTCCAGTTCGACGGTCCCAGCACCCGCGATGCCTTCGAGGAGCACCGTCGCGCCACGGCGAGCCAATTCGAACGAAAGCGGGACCATCGCCGCCGCGCCGGTCGCCTCGAAGACCAGGTCTGCCCGGCCCGCGACCGCGGCCAAACCGGCCGCGTCGCCGGAGCGGAGGCAGCGGGTCGCGCCGAAGGACTCGGCGAGCGCGAAGTGTTGGTCGCCCCTCCCCACGACGGTGAGCGATTCGGGCCGATAGGCGGCCAACATCTGCACGGCGAGCAGACTCAGGGTTCCGGTGCCCAGCACGGTGAACCGCCCGCCCGGCCGTGGTTGGGCGGCCAGCAGTCCGGCGGCCACGCAGGCGGCGGGTTCGAGCAGCGCGCAGTCGCCGAGTTCGGCGCCCGTGGGCAGTTCGGCGGGCAGCAGGTGGACCAGTCGGCTCGGCACCGTGAGGAAGCGGGAGAACGCGCCGGGATGGGTGAATCCGGTCTCGGCGTAGTCGGCGGTGCACAGGGTGGGTTCGCCTGCCCGGCAGCGTGCACAGGTCAGACAGGAGCGAAAACCTTCGGCGACCACGGAGGCGCCGATCGGCAAGGCCTCGGCACCCTGGCCCACGGCGGCGATCCGGCCTGCCCATTCGTGTCCGGGAACGATCGGGTAGCGAACATAGGGGGCGGGCCTGCGGCCTTCGAACAGTTCGACATCGCTGCCGCACACGCCCGCTGCGGCGACTTCGACGAGCACCTCGCCCGGCCCGGGGGCGGGTACCTCGTGCTCGATCAGCCTGTGCCTTCCGGGGGCTTCGACCCGCACCGCTGCGCAGTGCTGGGCGCCGGGCTGCGTGGCGCTGCGCGGTGTGACATCGGCGTCGCTCATCGGGCTGGGGCTCCATTCTGCTGGCGAACCGGTTCTCCTCGGCGCCGCGCAGGACTCCGAGGGTGCGGCCCGCGCGGGTATTGATTCGAAATATCGAACATGCGTCGAATTGTCGACGACTTTAACATCTGTAATGGGCAGAATGGCAGGTTCCGGCCGTCCGAGGTAATGGTTTGCACCATTGCCGATCCGGTCGATGTCCAGGCAATGCAGGGGTTGACGTGACTGCAAGCACAGTCGTACTTTCGTGTTCGGTTGGACAGATTTGGTCCGAAATATCGAATGGATGCCTGTGGTGACTTCAGACGTACCGCGTTCGACCCAGACATCGCCAGCGTCGGCGTCGCTGGCCCGGCTCGGCTATCCGGGCGCCGCGAACACCCTGCCGACGTCCGCACTGGCCTTCCCCGACGGCGGTGCCTTCCGGGTGGAGATCCCCTCCGTCGAGGGCCCGGACGCGCTGGCCGCCGTGCTGGACGAGGCCGCCCGCCGGTCGGTACCGATCCACCGGGTCAGCCAGGGCAGCGGCGTGATGATGCAGACCGACGCCGAGATCACCGACATGGTGCAGCGCTGCGCCGAGGCCGACATCGAGCTGTGTCTGTTCCTCGGTCCCCGCGCGAGCTGGGATTACGGCGCCGGGCGGTACACGGCGGCGGGCAACCTCGGTACGAGGGCGCGCGGCGGCGAGCAACTGGAGCAGAGCCTCGAAGACGCGTTGCGGGCCGTGGAACTCGGGGTCCGCTGCCTGCTCGTCGGCGACGAAGGTGTGCTGTGGGCGCTGCATCGCCTGCGGGCCACCGGTGAACTGCCCGCCGATCTGACCTTCAAGGTCTCCGCGCTCATCGGACCGGCGAATCCCGCTTCCTTCGCGCTGTTCGAGAATCTGGGCGCCGACTCGGTGAACGTCCCCGGCGACCTCAGCCTCGCCCAGCTCTCGGCCCTGCGCTCGGCGGGCCGTAGTGCCATCGACTTCTACCTCGAATCGCCGGACAACCTCGGCGGTTTCATCCGGCACTACGACGGACCCGAACTCGTCCGGCTCGTCGCCCCCGTCTACCTCAAGTTCGGCCTGCGCAACGCCCCGGACATCTACCCCTCCGGCGGACATCTGCGCGGCGCGGTGCTGGAGTCCGGCCGCGAGCGGGTCCGCCGCGCCGAACTCGGCCTGGCTCTACTGGAGCGACGCGGCCTGCTCGACCAGATGTCGCCCTTGGGCAGCAGGGCGATCGGGGGACTGCGTCGATTCGAGCCCGCGCCGGAATCGGCCGATGGCACGCAGACGGGCGAGACGCGATGAAGCCGTTCACCGTGAGCAGGCGCGGCCTGCTCACGGGTGCCCTCGGCATCGGCGCGCTCGGCGCGTTGTCCGGTTGCAGCGCCAGGACCTTCTTCGGCGGCCAGGACGCAGGCCTGCGGTTCTGGGATCTCTACGCGGGCGGCGACGGCGTCAACATGCAGCAGATGCTCGACGGCTACCGGGCCGCCCACCCCCAGGTCAGCTTGGAGGCCGTCACCCTGCAATGGGGCGAGCCGTATTACACCAAGCTCGCGATGGCCGGGGCGGGCGGTCGCGCCTCCGATGTGGCCGCCCTGCACCTGGCCCGGCTCGGCGCCTACGCCCCCGCCGGACTGCTCGACCCCTTCGACGACGAACTGTTGGCCGAGGTCGGCATCCGCGAGGAGGACTTCCCCGCCGAACTCTGGCGGCGCTCCCACTCCGGCGACCGACTCTTCGCGATCCCATTCGACACCCACCCGTTCGTGCTCTATTACAACCTCGACGTCTGCCGCGAGGCGGGCCTGCTCGATGCGAACGACGAGCTACGCGCACTGGAGGGCCCCGAGGCGATCCTGGACGCCTTCACCGCCGCCCAGGAGATCACCGGCGTGCACGGACTGGCCATGGAGACCCTCGGTCCGGACTGCATCACGCCGTGGCGCCTCTGGTACACGCTCTATCGCCAACTCGAAGGCGAACTGCTGACGCCGGACAACCAGGCATCGGCCATCGACGACGACAAGGCCCTCGAAGCGCTCGACTTCATGCAGCAGATGACCCACAGCGGCGGCGCCGCCCGCGAGATGGACATCAACGGGTCGGTCGCGATCTTCGGCAACGGTCAGGCCGGCTTCCATATGAACGGCGAATGGGAGCTGGCCACCTTCCAGGAGACCGGGGTGCCCTTCGGGATGGCCCGGATTCCCAAGATCTTCGACACCGACGTCGCGCAGGCCGACTCGCACGTCTTCGTCCTGCCGCATCAACTCGATCGCAGCGATCGAGAGCAGCAGCGCAACGCCTACGAGTTCATCGCCTACCTGCTGCGGGACAGCCTGCAATGGGCGGCGAGCGGCCATCTTCCGGCCTACCAGCCCGTCGCCACCAGCGACGAGTTCCTGTCGATGCGACCACAGTCGCTCTACAGCTCGGTCGCCGAGGACGTGCAGATCGATCCGCCCGTCTGGTTCGGCGGCTCCGCCTCCCGACTGTGGATCTCCTTCGGCTCGGCGTTCTCCTCCGTCCTCACCGGTCGCGCCACCCCGCGAGAGGGACTCGACGAGGCGAAGAGCGCCCTGCAGAACCTCCTCGACACCCCAGATCCAACCCGCTGACCATCTTCGGAGGTACGGCCATGGCAGTGCGCAGCGCCGCGCGCCCCAGCCGCTTAGCCGATCCGTCGGGACCGAGGCCCAACCGACGTCGGACGGACTTCACGGGGCTGTACTTCGTGCTCCCGTTCTTCGCCTTCTTCGTGGCCTTCCTGATCTGGCCGTTGCTCGCTGGCCTCGGCACGAGCACCACCGACGCAGGCCTGTCCACCCCCGGCGAGTTCGTCGGGCTGGACAACTTCGTCGCCGCGTTCCGGGACCCCGACGTCTGGGTGTCGCTGGGCAACACGCTGTGGTTCACCGTGTTGAGCACGCCGCTGTTGGTCGGCATCGGGTTGATCCTCGCGCTGTTGGTGCACCAGCTCACGCCGGGACGGTGGTTCTGGCGGCTGTCGTTCTTCGCCCCATTCCTGCTGCCCGCCACGGTCGTATCGCTGATCTTCGTGTGGATCTTCCAGCCGGATTTCGGTCTGGCGGACGGAATGCTCGCGGCGATCGGGCTGAACACCGATGTCGGGTGGCTGAGTGATCCCTCGATGGCGATGTTCTCCATCGTGCTGACCACCACCTGGTGGACGGTCGGCTTCAACTTCCTGCTCTATCTCGCCGCGCTGCAATCGATCCCGCAGGAGTACTACGAGGCCGCGGCCCTGGATGGCGCGGACCGTTGGCGACAGCTGTGGCGCATCACCCTGCCGCTGCTCGGCCGCACCACCGGACTGGTGTTGGTGCTCCAGCTGCTCGCCTCGCTGAAGGTGTTCGACCAGATCTACCTGATGACCAGCGGCGGGCCGGGCAACTCGACCATCCCGGTCATCCAATACGTCTACGAGATGGGCTTCACCAACTTCCGGATCGGCTATGCCTCCGCGATCTCCTACCTGTTCTTCGCCATCGTGCTGGTGATCGCCCTGGCGCAACTACGCCTGTTCGGCAATCGCAAGGAGTCAGACCGATGACCGCCGACGCGCTCACGCTGGACAAACCGGATCCCGCCGAGCCATCGGGCGGTGGTCGCGTGCCACCCGGATCGAACCGGCCGACCGGCCGGGGCAGGGGTCGTCGTCGCCGGATCAGTATCAGCACGGTCGTGCTGTTCGCGGTGACCGCAGTGCTGGCCGCATTCTGGCTGTTGCCGCTGGCCTGGGCGGTGCTGACCTCGTTCAAGCCGGAGGGCGAGACCACCGCGATTCCGCTGCAGTGGTTCCCCACCGAGTGGACGCTGGACGCCTATCGGTCGGTGATCGGCAACAGCGACATCGGGCTGTGGATGTTCAACAGCATCGTCACCGCAGTGATCACCACGATCCTGGTGGTGCTGGTGTCGAGCATGGCGGCCTACGGATTCGCCAGGACGACCTTCCCCGGCCGTCGAATCCTGTTGGCCCTGACCATCATCGGCATCATGGTGCCGCCGCAGGTGCTCATCGTTCCGCTGTTCGCGGAGATGGTGGCTCTCGGGCTGGTGGACACCTACTGGGGCATCATCCTGCCGCAGGTCGTGGCGCCCGCGATGGTCTTCATCCTGGTCAAGTTCTTCCAAGCTCTACCCACCGAGCTGGAGGAGGCCGCCCACATGGACGGCGCGAGCCGCTGGCGGATCTATTGGCAGATCGTCATGCCGCTGTCCCGGCCGGTCCTGGCCGCCGTGTCGATCTTCACCTTCATCAGTACCTGGAACAACTTCCTCTGGCCCTTCATCGTCACCACCGACCCCAACGCCATGACCCTGCCAGTCGGCCTGGTCGCCGTGCAGGGTGGTTACGGACTCCGATTCGCCGAGATCATGGCCGCGGCCGTGCTCGCGGCTCTCCCACTGTTGATCATCTTCGTTCTGTTCCAACGCCAGGTGGTGCGCGGTATCGCGCACACCGGTCTTTCCGGCCAATAGGCCAGCGAGAAACCAGGTCTGAGGAACCAACAGAAGGAGATGTGATGACCAGACCCCACCGACGAACCACGGGCCGAAGTCAACGGCCGCGCCGAGCGGCCATCCTGCTCGGCAGCCTGCTGTTGCTGGTCGCCGCCGGGTTACCTGCCGCAGCCGTCGAGCGGCAGGCATCGGAGAGCAACACGCAGACCACCGCAGACCAGGACTATCCGTTGCCCGGCCTGGTCACCGGCGACCTGCGGGCCCACGACCCCTCGATGATCCGCACCCCGCAGGGCTATCGACTGTTCGCCACCCACGACGGCGTGCAACTGCGCACCTCGCCGGACCGCGTCGACTTCCAACGCAATCCGGCCGCCCTGTCCGCCATCCCGGAGTGGGTGTACTCCCGCAACTCCGGCGGAGATGTCTGGGCGCCCGACATCTCCTTCCACAACGGCACCTACTGGCTGTACTACGCGGCCTCGTCCTTCGGCAGCAACAACTCCGCGATCGGGCTGGCCACCAGCCAGACCGCCGAACCGGGCAGCTGGCAGGACCGGGGGGTCGTCTACTCGACGACCACCAGCGCGGATCACAACGCCATCGACCCCTCGCTGCTGGTCGTCGGCAACGACTGGTGGCTGTCCTTCGGCTCGCACTGGTCCGGCATCAAGATGATCCGCATCGACCCGGCCACCGGGATGCGCCACGGCTCCGACCGCACCGTGCACAACCTCGCCAGCAGGCCATCGGCGGGCGGCGCGATCGAAGCCCCCTACATCCTCGAACGCGGCGGCGACTTCTACCTGTTCGTCTCCTTCGATCGCTGCTGCGCGGGCACCGACAGCACCTACCGGATCATGGTCGGCCGCGCCGACTCGCCGACCGGCCCGTACTACGACCGCAACGGCACGCCGATGCTCGGTGGCGGCGGCACGCAGATCCTCGGCAGCCATCGCAACGTGATCGGCCCCGGCGGCCAGAGCGTCCTGCGCGACACCGACGGCGACCTGCTCGTCTACCACTACTACGACGCGAACAACTCGGGCATCGAACGGCTGGGAGTCAACCTTCTCGGCTGGGATGACCAGGGTTGGCCGTACGTCTACTGATCTCGGGCCGGGTGCGGGCAGCCTCGAAGCAGGCGCCCGCACCCGCTGGAGTGCGCCCGCCGCCAAGGGCCAAACACCAGGGAGGTTCTTCCAGCACCGCAAGCCCGGTGCCCGTGGCCATCCATCGACGTCCGTGCGCACACCCGAGCGCACGAACCTCACTCTGCAACCGGAAAGGCAGCCATGAGTAAGCCCACCGAGTCGACTGCCGCGTCCTTCACCCTGCACCCGGATTTCGCCGTCGGCGAGGTGCACCCGCATCTGTTCGGTTCCTTCGTCGAACACATGGGGCGCTGCGTCTACACCGGCATCTACGAGCCCGGACATGCGACGGCGGACGAGGACGGCCTGCGCACCGATGTGCTGGACCTGATCAGAGAACTCGGCGTCACCTTGGTGCGCTATCCCGGCGGCAACTTCGTCTCCGGCTACAACTGGGAGGACGGCGTCGGTCCGGCCGAATCCCGGCCGCGTCGCCTCGAAGGGGCCTGGCGGGCGGTGGAGACCAACCAGTTCGGGCTCTCCGAGTTCATGAACTTCACCCGCAAGACCGGCGTCGACCCGATGATGGCCGTCAACCTCGGAACCAGGGGAGTGGACGCCGCCCGCAGGTTGGTCGAGTACAGCAACCACCCGGGCGGCACCGAACTCTCCGACCTGCGGCGTTCCCACGGCGACGAAGAGCCCTTCGACGTGCGGTTGTGGTGCCTGGGCAACGAGCTGGACGGCCCGTGGCAGATCGGGCACAAGACCGCCGAGGAGTACGGCAGGCTCGCCGCCGAGACCGCCAAGGCGATGCGACTGGTCGACCCGGACCTGCGGTTGGTGGCCTGCGGCAGCTCGCACTCCTCGATGCCGACCTTCGGCAGCTGGGAGGAGACCGTCCTCGACCACACCTTCGACCACGTCGACTACATCTCCTGCCACGCCTACTACCAGGAGCACGACGGCGACGTCGACAGCTTCCTCGCGTCGGCCGTGAACATGGAGCACTTCATCAGCAGTGTCGTCGCCAGCAGCGATCACATCGCGGGCAAGCGACAGAGCAAGAAGAAGCTGATGATCTCCTTCGACGAGTGGAACGTCTGGTACCAGTCGCGCCAGACCGCCGAGAAGCCCGAGCCCTGGTCCACCGCGCCCCGGCTGATCGAGGACAACTACACGGTCACCGACGCCGTGGTGGTGGGCAGCCTGCTGATCGCGCTGCTGCGGCACTGCGATCGGGTCACCGCCGCCTGCATCGCCCAGTTGGTCAACGTCATCGCCCCGATCATGACCGAACCCGACGGCCCGGCCTGGCGACAGACCAGCTTCTACCCGTTCGCCGACGCCGCGAAGCACGGGCGCGGCCGGGTGCTGCGCGTCGAACCGAACAGCCCCTCGCATGAGACGGCCAAGTACGGCGACGTCGACCTGCTGCACGCCACGGCCGTGCAGGGCGAGGACGGCACGACCACGGTGTTCGCCGTGAACCGCTCCACCACCGACGCGCTGGATCTGTCGGTGGACGTCCGCAACCTCGGCGACGTCCGCGTGTTGGAGCACCGGGTCCTCACCGACACCGACCGGCATGCCAGCAACACGCTGGCCGCCCCGGATCGCGTGCGGCCCACCACGGTCGACGGCTCGACCGTCACCGACGGCCGAGTTCAGGCCGCGCTGCCGCCGTTGTCCTGGAACGTGATCCGCCTCGGCAGCTGAGCCCAGCGCGCCGAATGCGGCGCAGTGGCTCCATAGCTCGGGTGCAGCCGGCGCCTGCCGATCGGCGACGCCGTTTCGAATCAAAGGAGAAGGGTGTCAGTGAAGATATCCAACGTCAGCACTCATGTGCTCGGCACGCCGTGGCGGAACCTGACCTACGTCGTCGTGGAGACCGACGAGGGGCTGCGGGGCGTCGGCGAGGTGCGGATGCTCAACCACACCGACGCGCTGATCGGCTATCTCGGTGAGGCCGTCGGCAACCATGTGTTGGGCAGCGACCCCTTCGACATCGAGTCGCTGGTGTCGCGGATGTATCACAACGACTTCGGTCGGGCTGGCGAGATCGTGATGTCGGGGATCGCCGTCATCGAGATGGCCTGTTGGGACATCATCGGCAAGGCGTTGAACCAGCCGGTGTATCGGCTGCTCGGCGGCGCGGTGCGCGACAAGATCAAGGCCTACGCCAACGGCTGGTACACCGTGGAGCGGACGCCGGAGGAGTTCCACACCGCCGCCAAGAAGGTCGTCGACTACGGCTACCAGGCGTTGAAGTTCGACCCCTTCGGCCCCGGCCGGATGGAACTCGACCACGCCGAGACCGTGCGCTCGATCGAACTGGTCGAGGCGGTGCGTGACGCGGTCGGGCCCGAGGTCGAACTGCTGGTGGAGATGCACGGTCGTTTCACTGCGGCCACCGCGTCCCGGATCGCGCGGTTACTGCGGCCCTACGACCCGGCGTGGTTGGAGGAGCCGACCCCGCCGGACGACATCGAGGCGCTGGCGAAGTTCTCCGCGACGGCGGAGGCACCGGTGGCCACCGGCGAACGCCTGCACACCAGACACGAGTTCCGCCAGCTTTTCGCCCTGCAGGCGGCGGACATCGTGCAGGCCGACATCTCGCACTTCGGCGGCATCCTGGAGTTGAAGAAGCTGGCCGCCACCGCCGAGACCCATCACATGATGGTCGCCCCGCACAACGTGGGCGGCGCGGTGCTCACGGCGGCCAACCTGCATCTGGCCGCCTGCACCACGAATTTCAAGATCCAGGAACACTTCAACGACTTCTCGGACGCCTTCGTCAAGGACGTGGCACCGGGTAACCCCGAGGTCGTCGACGGCTACTTCGCCCTGCCCACCGGGCCGGGTCTGGGCGTCGAGCTGGATCTGGATCTCGTCGCCGAGCACCCTCGGCAGAAGGTGAACTTCAACCTGTTCAAGGACGGCTGGCAGCGGCGGGACACCGTGAGTCAGTAGTTCTCGGTGTTGCCTTCCGCCCCGTCGCCCTCCGGCGGCGGGGCGGAATCCGCTCAGCCTTGCGCCGCTTTCTCCAGCCACGCCCAGAGTTCTGCCTCCCGGTCGGCGTCGTAGGACTCCTTCGACGACGCGGCGACCCGGGTGCGGTGGATGTACGAGCCGGTGACCGCCGAGGTGTCGCCCAGGATGACGTCGGCGAGCTTGCGGCCCGCGACCGGCGGGGTGTCGACGAGCGGGGTGAGCGTGAACGCTGGGACGAGGTACTTCATCACGAAGTCCGAGGCGCCGCCCGCCTCGCGAGCCAGCCCGGTGCCGATGACCAAGCTGGGGTTGTAGGCCAGGATGTCGACTCCTTCGGGAAGCCTGCGCGCCCACTCGTGGACCAGGTGGATGCCGCCGAGTTTGCTGGTGGCGTAGGCCCTTCGGCCTGCGCGGACGGATGTCGACCGGACGTAGGCGCCGGGCCGGAAGAGCTTTTCGGGGGTGGTCCAGTCGGTGGCGGGGAACACGCCTGCGGTATGGCGGAGGTCGCCGAAGTGGGCGTCGCTGACGGTGACGACGATGCGTGCAGGTGTGTTCCGCAGATGCGGGTGCAGTCTACGAAGGAGCAGATGCGTGGCGAGCACGTTGACGGCGAAGGTCGTCTCGTAGCCGTCGACCGTAGTGTGCATCGCGCTGTCGAGGTGAACACCGGCATTGCAGACCACGCCGTGCAGCGGTGGAAGCGTGCCCGCGTCGAGCAGGTCCTCTACCTGTGCTGCGGCCTTGTTGATGCTCGCCGTGCTCGCCAGGTCGACGTCGATGGTGGAGACGTGTGCGGAGATCTTCCGCAGTTGCGGCATTACCTGAGCGGCGGAGGCCGCCCGCGCGAGAACGACGAGGTGGACGTCCGGTCGACGGCGAAGCAGTTCTTGGGCGGCTTCGAGGCCGATACCTCGGGTGGCGCCGGTCATCACGATCGTGCAGTCGGCCATGGGTGCGTCCTCCGGTGAGTTGGCTGCCTCGGCGCGGCTCGGTGGGTTCGCGAGGCCATCGAGAAGGACATTGCGGGCTGGGCGGCGGCCGAGGAAGGCCACGACGAAACTGGTCTCAGCAGGGCCACGCTCGTCGGTCGTGGTGTGCGGGGACCATGGGCACACTGGGCTCATGGAGAACGCTGGCCACCCGGACCTCGGGAACTACCTCCGGCGGCGACGGGCGATGATGACCCCGCCGACCAGGGCGGATGGTCTTCGGGGTTCGCATCGCCGAGTGCCGGGACTACGCCGTCAGGAGTTGGCCGAGGTCGCGTCGATCTCCGTCGAGTACTACACCCGGCTCGAACAGGGCCGGGCCCCGCGCCCGTCCCGCGACATCCTCGCCGCGCTGGCCCGCGCTTTCGAACTCACCGTCGCGGAACGGGACCACCTGTACCGGCTCGCAGGTGAGCTGCCGCCCGAACCGGCCGAGCCCTCCGGCGCTGTCCGGCCGGGCCTGCTGCGCCTGATGGCGCACCTTGACTCGGCCGTTCCCGTGACGGTGCACGACGGCAGACTCGATGTGGTGTCCACCAACGCCGCCGCCACGGAACTCCTCGGCGCAGTCATTGGCAGCGGCGACTATGGCCGCAACATCGTCCACCGGGCCTTCACCTCGGAGGTCTTCGCGAAGTTCCTCGATGACGAGGGCATGGAGCAGTTGTGGCGGGTGGCGGCCGCCGAGCTGCGCGCGGCGCTGAGCCGGTATCCGGATGACCCCTATCTACGCGGGCTGTTCGAGGATCTGTTGGCGCGCAGCGCGGCCTTTCGCGAGCGGTGGGAACGCGGCGAGGTCGGCGCGTGGCGATCCGCGTTCAAACGCATCCACCACCCCACGCGGGGCTGGCTCGATTTCGACACCGAGATGCTGCACGACCCCGAGCGCGATCACTGGTTCATGCTGTACACGCTGCGGCCGCAGGAAAGCTCCTAGCGATCACTCAAGGGGCACACGCGCACCACCTGCTTCATCCTCCGAGTAGACCGGTTTCGGATTCGGCTCGGGATTCCCTGATCGAGGCTTTTCGTGTTCTTTTTCGTGCTCGATGCTTTCTGTGGCGTTCGCGTCTTCGCGGGGGCAGTAGTAGCAGGTTCGTGACCTGCGGTTATAGGCCTCCTCTTCTGTTTCGTCGGGACGCTTTTTCATCCAAGGTTTCAACACGGGCATGGCTCCATCAGCGTTGATGAGCAGGGCATGACAAGGGGACGCGCGGGAGACGCGCATTCTCAGGGAGGAATCGACAGCGCGGCCGGGCGCCCGGCCGCGCGGACGTGATTGCCGCTAGGCGGACCGGGCCTCGGCGAGGTGGTCGACCACCCGCGCGGTGGCGGTGGCGAGGGTGGCGCGGTCGGGGACGATGAAGCGTTGGAGCACCAGGTTTCCGACGGCGACCTGCATGATGGCTCGCGGTCCGAGGACGGTCACCCGCAGCTGCCCGGTCTGGCGGGCGCGGTCGATCACATTGAACGTGGTGGTGGCGCTTGGGCGTTCGGTGGTCACGGTGCGCAGCAGCAGACCCGCCTCGCGCGAGGCGAAGGAGGCGAAGCCGCGCCCGCGACAGGCCAGCGAGACCGAGCCTGCCGAGCGGTTGGCCACGAGGACGAGCGTGAAGGACCCGCCGGTCGCCGTGTGCACGGACACGGCCGCCGCACAGGATGCCGTCATGCCGCTTCCTCGCTGTCCGGCCACAGTGGACTGTTGAGGAATGGTCGAATCCGGGCGGCCCGCAGCTGCCGCACCGCGCCCATCGGCCACAGCTGCGGCAGACTCGGCGCCGACCAGCGGGGTTGGGTGGTGGCCGGTGGTTCGGGCGGCGTGGTGACGAGCCGCAACCGAGGCCGCCGGTCGACAACTCGCAGCTTGCGGGCCCGGGCGGGCACCGACCGCAGCACCCGCAGCCAGGGACGTGTTCCGTTGCCGATCACCGGACCACCGCCAAGGCGCGTGCGCTGTGCGGTGCGGCGGCGGCCCGACATCCGGGGCACTCCTGCCAATCGAAGAAGCAGGATTCCACGGGGCGCCGGTTCAGCGGATGAAAGACGGCCTCGGGCTCACAGCGGGGCGCGACCTGCGGTGCGGGCAGCGCGGCGGGGTGCCGGAGGTGGGTGTCGCCGATGGCGACGGACCGGACGAACCAGAATTCCGAGGGCTCGGTCATGACACCTCCAGTCCGGCCAGCGCCTCGCGGGTGTCGAGCTCGGTCAGCGCGTTGCGCAGTGCGGCCAACAACGCGGGTACGTAACGTGCGGCGACCAGCCAACGGGCGACAAGGTCGTCGTGCCGAAGCCGCAACACCGCGACCTCCACGCCGGTGGCCTGTCGTTCCAGTCGGAGTCGACGCGGTTCGCCGTCCTGCACGGCGGGCAGATCGAGGAACCGGCCGCGCCCGAGCATGTCCAGGAGATCGGCCGTGTCGGTCCTGGCCACCTCCACCCGAACGGCGGCTGCCACGTCGGAACGCCCACCCACCAGGGCGATTCGCTCGGCTGCGACCTCCACTGAGAGTTCGACGGCCTGGCTGTCGAGGTAGCTGATCCACTCCGCCGCTACGGAGTTCGCCCCGCTCACCGCGACACTCGCAGATGCCGAGGCAGCGTGCCCACCAACGCGGGCCTCGGCGGCTGCGGCCGAAACGGGGGAGCGGCGGACCGTGCCGATGCAGCGAGGTCCGGAGAAGACGGTGCTGCTGGTCCTTCGGCGGCCCGCCGAATCGCATCGGCGGTGAGGGTTTTCATCTCCGCCATCCGACGGCGCGATGGCGGGCGGCGGCGAGCCCGCCAGAGGCGGTTTTCCTGCCAGTGGCAGGCAAGCGCTGTGGTGAGCAGCGCGAGCAAGGTGAAGATCCAAAACGGCGCCATCAGGCAGCCTCCTTGTCAGGAATTCGTTCATATGAACACTATGGCTTCATGGTTCATATAAACAAGGATCTTCCTCCGTCTGGGTGAACTACCAGCGGCTATGCTGCTCGGCATGGGAAGACCGCGTAGCGCTCAGCTGCGAACGCCCGGTGCTCGATCGCTTGGTGCAGCGGTGAAGGCTGCGCGCACGGCGGCAGGTCATTCCACCCGCGCCCTGGGTCGCCGATTGGGCAAGTCCGCTGCGTGGGTGCTCATGCTGGAACGTGGTGAAGTGGTCTTCACCCCAGAGCTGGTGACAGCAGTTGCCAACGCACTCGAACTGCCGACCCCGGAACGCGAGGCGCTGGCCCGGCGGGCGGACGACATCGGCATGTCTCCGTGGACGCCAAGCACGGACCTCCCCGGTCAGTTGACGACCCTGGTTGGTTACGAGCGTGAAGCGGTGCAGATAAACGAGATCACTCGGATCATCCCTGGGTTGCTCCAGACCGAGCAGTACGCACGGGCCATGATTTCCACTTCGGAGCGTTACGACCAAGATGACCTGGTGCGGATCCGGATGGAGCGGCAACAAGTATTGACCTGCTCGACCGCACCGTTCTACCTGGTGATTCTCGATGAATCTGCCTTGCAGAGACCGATTGCGGGCCACGAGGCGATGGCGAAGCAGATGGCACACCTGGCCACCATGGCGGAACTCTCAAATGTCGATGTTCGTGTCATCCCTAATTCGGCTGGTGTCTACCCCGGAATGTCTGCTCAGTTCACAGTGTTGGAGTTCGAGGACTCTGACCCCGTCGTCTACGTCGAGCTACTCGCGACGGCGACCTGGCTCGACAAGCCGAACGACACCGCTCCGTATGCGCCAGCGCTAAAGCGGTTGCGATCTCAGGCGATGTCTTCAGCTGAGTCCGTCAACCTCATGATCAGCTATCAGCGGTACCACGAAAGGAAGGCGGCGGAATGAAGTTCCCTCGTTTCGCGGGTTGGCACAAGGCTACGGCGAGCCATGCAGAAGGCGGCTGCGTAGAGGTCGGCGACGCCCCGGGCTTAGTCGGCATCCGCGACACCAAGAACCGCGATGGCGGCACGCTCGTCGTCGGCCGCCCCGAGTTCGATGCGTTCCTGTCCCAGCTGAAGGCCAACCGGCTGCGCTGACGGCGGTGCCACGCTGGCGCGTCCGATCGGATGACCACCCTCGACGTCTCCGCGGCCCATCGCCACGATCGGCGATGGGCCGCTTCGTTTCTCAGCCGCCCATCGTGAGTTGTTCGCAGCACCACGAAGGGGACGGGATGAACCACAACCTCACCGGATGGCACAAGGCGAACGCCAGCGGGGGCAACGGCGGCTGTGTAGAGGTCGGTGACGCCCCGGGCTTAGTCGGCATCCGCGACACCAAGAACCGCGATGGCGGCACGCTCGTCGTCGGCCGCCCCGAGTTCGATGCGTTCCTGTCCCAGTTGAAGGCCGACCGACTGCGCTGACCTAACAGCCAGGCCGCCGCGTCCGATCGAACCGATCTCCCTCGCCGATCACGCGAGATCAGCCCACCCGAAGCTCCCGATACGCCTCGAACACCTGCTACACCGCCTCGGTCACGGGAAGCTCACCGAGGAAGCTCTGGGTAGGTACTTCCCAGGCGCGGAAGCATCTCAGATTGTGAAGACTGCGGAGTCTTCCCGGGTGGTTTCGACGAAGGGGACTTCGGTGACGCGACCCAACTGGACGAAAACGCGGGCGAGGCTGGCACTCTAAATTGGTGCGAGAACCTCATGAACGTTTTGTGTGGCGCGTCGGGTGCGGCCCAGTGTTTCTTGTATTGTGCCGCTTTCGGAACCACGCCTGCTGGCCTTGGATGCGGTGTTCTGTGCGGCATCATCGCAACAGTCGGATGCGCTAGTGTCACCAGTTTCGTTTGCGGTGGCTAAGGGTGTAATGTCAATCCGGTAGGCTGTCAACTCGGACTTTTATGCAATGTGTCGAGTATGATGTAAAACTTGGTCAAGTTCTCGGTGTCGAAAGGTGAGTTGATATGAGAGGCCGCTTCCTGGTGTTCGCTGTCATTGCCTTGACGATGGTCTCTGGAACGCTCCTATTGCAAGGTTGGCGTGCTGCCCTTTTTGTTCTCGTCGGCGTCATCTTAGCTGGCGTAGCACTGTTTGCGGTCTCGCGACTTGCCGCCCGAAAGAATGAACGAGACTAGGTTCGGCGTAAATTTAACCTTACCCTAAAGCGGTGCGTGCGCGCGATCGACCCGACGGCACCCGCCGCGCCCGAGACGAAGACGACATCGCCCTCCTTGGCCTTCGCGACGTCCACGATGCCCGCATATGCCGTCAGGCCGGGCATCCCCAGCACGCCCAGGTAGGCGCTGGGCGGGGCGATCCTGGGGTCGACGCGCACCGCCTGTATCCCGAACCGGACGTCATCGATCACCGGGACAACGAATCCGTCAATTCGGGGTTATCGCGGAAAGGTTGCCAATCTATACAATCAGGACGGACACCGCCGTTGTCCATGAACTCGTGAAGTGCACGGCGAAAGTCATCCATCGTGATCACGGCATTCGCGGGGAACCTATCGCCGGTGTGCAGGTCGTAACAAAGCTCCGGCGCATCATCGATCGGATGCGGGTTCAGACTGAACCATTGACCCTCCTCCCCGGATGATGTCTCGCCGATGAAGTAAATCGCCGTGACGGCACAACCCAAACGAAGGTCGATAGCCAGTTGATGATCGGGTAGATCATTAGGTTCAACTTTCGGGCGTTCGACAATAATGAAGATCGCATTATCATCCAGATAAGTCTCAAACACCTCATCGATGACCTTGTCCAGGGACTCCTGGTCTCGAACCACCACGGGCGTGTCGTCGTTGGTTTTATACATTGCATGGAGGGTGCAGGTCATCGAGTCCTCCGCCCCTTAATGACATGCGTCTTCACTGGGTCATGAATAATCAAAATCTGTTCGACATACAATATCCTTGGAACGATACGCTCGCAATTATACAAAGCTCGCGCACACATCCTATGGTTAATCACCAAGTCGGCGCGAGAGCAGCCCTCCTCCACCATCCTATATGCAGTTTTTATCTCTACGTGCCTGGAAAGGCTGTTGGGAAGCTTGCTCTGCGGAATCGGACCATGATCGCGGAAGTGCTCGTTGACTCGGTCGCACTCAGCGTCTGCGCCGCTCACGATCTCGTACTCCTCACCGCTAGCATCACGGTAACGACCAGTGGTTTTGCTTCCTTGCACACGCGGCGGGAGCCTTACCCTCTGCCGAGCAGCCCAATCGGCGGACTCCTGTTCGGTGAGTTCTCGGGCGGGGGTCGTCGATGCGGGCTGTTCTGGGGCTTTCGGGCTCGGTCGGGGTGCAGGGGCGCCGGTTGCGGGATCGGTGGTGGGGATGATGGCCTGCGGCGCGGCAGGGTCCGAGCCGAGGACGGATTGGGCATAGGACTCGGCGTGGTGACCGGCGGCTTCCAACCGTGTCCAGGCTCGGGCCAAGTCTTCGGCTACTTCGTGCAGGAGAGCGACGGCGGTGTGCAGTTCGGGACTGGCGGAACCTGAGGCAGCCTCGGTCAAGGGTGGCAGTAGTTCACCCAGGATGAGTTCCCGGTAGGCGGCCATCTCGCTGGGGGTGACGTCATCGAGCGAAGCCCGCACAGCGGCGACGATCGTTTCGACGGACTTCATGGGCAGCCGCGCCTAGAGCCTGACCACGTAGCACTGGATCAGCTCGGCGGCCCGAACGAGTTTGGCCTGCGCCGCTTCGAGTTCGGCTTCCACGCCTCGTAGGCACGCTTGCGCTCGGTGGGCGTGCGGGCTGGTGGTTCCGTACCACTCGGCGGCCACGACACCATGAGCGTCAGCGAGGCGACGGCTGACCGAGGAGAGCGGGGCAAGCGGCAGTCGATCGACAACAGCTGCAAGTAGGGGTGTTGCAAATAACGGCGACAGTAGGGCGATTCTAAGCGTTCTGCGTAGATTCGATTTTTTTATGGCCGAAGGTTTCCTTATCTTTTTGGCTGTGAAATGGTTCTATGTGTAATTATGGATCCAATAATCGAAACCGCTAGGACGCTCAATGTGAGGAAAAGAGGCCAGCTATGGATAACGACATCGTAGGTATTCGAACTGTCGTTATATCGACATTGGGTCGTTAGCAACCCGGTTCTTGCTATCTCGGTAGTCTGGTACCAATCGGACAGGGAGATGCATACCCACCGATGGTGATTGTACTGCAATAGGATCGATAGGACTGCGCATGCCTGGGCTGCAATCAAAGCAATTGTCATTGGTTTCGCAAATTTGCCGGAAATGGGTTTACGCATAGGATTCACCTCCCGTGCGAGATTGGATAAGACTTAGATGGGAATTGCCGGATCGATTTTCAGCTTACTGCAGCCCTAATAGCTTGAAACTCCGCCGTTCGGTGGAACTTGCGTGGCTCGTGTCACTAAATTTTATCCCGGTGATTGAGCTGCAAGTTCTTGCAGATTACCTTAGAATTGCTTTCGCTTGCTTTATTTGTTGGGAGTATTTTCGGGAATTTTTGATTTGTCTGTGGATGGCGATTCTCTTGTAGTTGGGGGCGGGTACGTAATATCTTGGGCCTGCTACTGGACCAGCAGGTCCCAACCCACCGAGCCTTCCGGCTCATCGAGCCAGATCCGGTGCCGCTCATCGGGGGTGACGGTCAGACCGAGACGATCCCAGGCTGGCCCGCCGAGGGCGTCCCACGTTGCGTGAATTTCATCGAAGGCGTCCCAGAGCGGCACCGGACCGCCCTGCCGGGTCTCGCGCCTGCCGTTCTCGTCGGCCTGCATTCCGACTGCGGACCAGGAGCCGTCGGGCGTGCTGAACACAGCCCACTCCGGCCCCGAACTGGTGGCACCCCGATACCCGAAGGCCACCTCGCCGGGAAACCGCGTCTGCGCGAGGAACCACGGCACCAGCGACGACCACGGTGTCGGTTCGAGGCGGGTCGAGGATCGGCGGCTCGCGTTCACCTCCCCGACGAAGCCCGTGGCTTCCGGGGCGCGATCGGTGTTCCGCATCGCCATGAACCCGGCCCACTGCGGCAGGAACCGCCCTTCGAACCGATCGGCATGTCGGGTCAACAACACGAGATTGCCTGCATGGGTGCTCGGCTTCAGATCGACCAACACGAGCCCGCCCTCTCGCACCTGCTCGGCCCACGCCCAAGGAATGCTCGGCAGCGAACACGTCGCAATGATCCGATCGAAGGGAGCATGCGCGGGCAGGCCCTCGGCCCCGTTCGCGACGGCCAGAGTCGGAGCCAACCCCAATCGATCGAGCCTGCATCGGGCCGCATCGACCAGCGATGCCCCGATATCGACGGAGAACACCCGGTCGGCGCCCAGCCGATGGGTCAACAGCGCGGCGTTGTAACCGGTCCCGGTGCCGACTTCGAGCACCCGATGGCCATCCTGGACATCGAGCGCCTCCAGCATCCGGACCATGAGGCCGGGCTTGGTCGACGACGAGACGGTGACCCGATTGCCCTTCGTGGTGGTCGCCAGCTCGGTGACCAGCGGTTCGTTGCGGTAGACAGCGGCGAACCATCCGTCATCGTCCGCGCTCGTCTCGGTCCACTGACCGTCTGGTTGCTGAACATAGAACCGTGGCACGAACACATGTCGCGGGACCGCCTCGACAGCGTCCCGCCACGCGGGCGACCGCAATATCCCCGACGCCGCCATCTCCTCGGCAAGCCGGTGCGCTGATTCATGCCACGCCGACGTCGTCGCCGTCATTCTGTGGTCCCCTCTCGGCCCGCCGCAACAACCAGCGTGCCGGCGCGCCCCTGTCCGGCGAGTGGTCGGCGGCTCGCCTGCCGCCGACCACCGCGTTCCCCGCGTCACCCCCGCGCGGTACTCCCCGCGAACGGCAGCACCGGCACGCCCGTGACGCCCGGGGTGACCGAGAACAGCGCACCCGCCTCGGCCTCGGGATCGCTGAGTCCGTCGCGGGAGGTGGTGATGTAGAGCGTGTCCAGCCCGTCCCCGCCGAAGGCGCAGGCGGTGACCTGCCGGACCGGCACGTCCACGACCTCTTCCAGGGTGCCGTTCGGCGAGTAGCAGTGCACCGCCGATCCACCCCACAACGCCACCCACAGCCTGCCCTCGGCGTCGATCGCCATCCCGTCCGGCGAACCGTGCTTCGAGTCGATCTCGACCAGGGGCCGCCGGTTGCGCAGCGCTCCCGCCGTCGCATCGAAGTCAAAGGCATCGACGCGGCCGGTCGGGGTGTCGATGTAGTAGGCGATCTCGCCGTCCAAGCTCCAGTTCAGGCCGTTGGAGATGGTCACCGGCTCCAACACCACGGTGACCGAGCCGTCCGGGTCCAACCGGAAGAGCTTACCTCGGTCGGGAGTCGCGCCGTAGGCCATCGACCCGACGTAGAACCTGCCCTGCGGATCGCAACCGCCCTCGTTCATCCGAATCGACGGATCGGACCACACCTCGGTCAGCCGCTGCGGCTCGTCCGACCCCGGCGGGATGACCGCGAAACCGCGTTCGACGGCGACCACCAGCCCGCCATCGGTCGCGGGGCGCACCACGGCGGCGACCTCGCCCACCTCGGTCCTGGTGACATCACGGAAACTCGGATCGCTGGTCAGGAACGCGCCCGCCAGCATGTCCACCCAGTGCAGGACCCCACGCTGCGGATTCCACACCGGTCCCTCGCCGTGATGGGTAAGGGCTGTGGTGACCGTCGTCGCCTTCATCTGTCCTCGTCCTCACTCATCGACACCCGAATCGGCAGGTGATCGGCGCTTCATCGCCGCCGAGATCACCTGCTCGCACTGTAAAGCCTGTCGATGACCGCGCAGGGTCGACGAAACCCGCCTATCGCGGTGTCGATGTCACAAAGAATTCGGCCCTAGCGGACCCACCCGCGCGCCGAGGCGAACAAGCTCAGCGGTGCAGCTCGCTCGGCAGCTTCTCCCCGGTGCGTTCGGACCGCTCGGCGCGCTGCCGTAGGTCCGTGGAGGCCGGTAGATCCTCATCGGTCAAGCAGGAGTCGACCAGCTCGGTCACCCCATCGTGCTGCTCATAGCGGGGGGACGGATCGCAGTCGATCCTGGAGACGGTGAAGAACGCCGCGCCCGTCAGCGCCGTGGCGGCGAGCACGCTCATCACCAGGGAGGACACTCCGGCCTGTCTCGCCCCGAACACCGCCGTCCCTCTCCTCGACATCCTTGATCCACTCGGTTGGGGGATCACTCTTCTGAAGCGTACTCGTGACCATTCATCTCTTCCCACCTTCGGGTGCGGTATGGCAAGAGGTTCCGAGGTCGGGTGATTCGCGTCCTGCTCATCCCCAGTACCTCGGTTCGTTTGGCAGGATGCCCGCCATGGAGCTGGTCAGCGTCGATCGGATCAATACCGCCCGCAAGCTGTTGGCCGGGGTGGTGCGCGAGACCCCGCTGCGACCGTCACGGGCGCTGCGGGATCGGTGTGACACCGAGGTGTTTCTCAAATGCGAGAACCTCCAACGCACCGGCTCGTTCAAGATCCGAGGCGCCTACAACCGCATTCATAACCTGTCGGCCGACCAGCGTCGACGCGGGGTGGTGGCGGCCAGCGCGGGCAACCACGCTCAAGGAGTCGCACTCGCGGCGTCGCTGCTCGACATCCCCTGCACGGTGTTCATGCCGGAACAGGCGTCGTTGCCCAAGATGTCGGCCACCAAAGCCTACGGCGCCGAGGTTCGGTTGGTCGGAGCGGTACTCGAAGAAAGCTTGGCCGCTGCCAAGGAGTTCGCCGCGCAGACCGGTGCGGAACTGATCCACCCCTTCGACCACGAAGACGTCGTGGCAGGCCAGGGCACCGTGGGCCTGGAGATCCTCGAACAACTCCCCGATGTGCGCACCATCGTGGTCGCCGCGGGCGGCGGCGGACTGGTGGCGGGCATCGCCGCCGCCGTGAAACCGGTGCGCCCCGATGTCCGCATCGTCGCCGCCCAGGCGGAGAGCGCCGCTGCCTGGCCCGCGTCGCTGGCCGCAGGAAAGCCCGTCCGCCTCACCGAGATGCACACCATGGCCGACGGAATCGCGGTCGGCGAACCGGGAGTCGTCACCTTCCGCCACGTCGCCGAACTCGTCGACGACGTTATTACTGTCAGCGAGGAATCGCTGTCCCGCGCGCTCCTGCTGTGTCTGGAACGGGCGAAGCTCCTCGTGGAGCCCGCAGGCTCGGCGGGAGTGGCCGCGCTCCTCGACCACCCCGGCAGCTTCGAAGGTCCGGTCGCCGTGGTGCTCTCCGGCGGCAACATCGACCCGCTGCTTCTCCTGCACGTCATCCAACACGGCATGACCGCAGGCGGGCGGTACCTGGAACTCACCGTCCGCATCCCCGACCGGCCGGGTTCATTGGCCGCGCTGCTCACCGAGGTCGGCCAGTTGGGCGCCAACGTCATCGACGTCAAGCACTCCCGCATATCCGGCGCGCTGGCACTCGGCGAGGTCAACGTCGCACTGAACCTGGAGACCAGGGGACCCGACCACCGCCGCGAGGTCGTGCAGCGCCTCGGCGCGGGGCATCCGATTCTGCTCTCGCACTGATCGACCGTTCGGGCGGCAAGCAGCATTGATCAAGCCTGCACGGCTCACCGCTCTGGAAAGATATTCATCTCAGTGATGAATGAAGATGATGCCTTCATGATGTCGGAGCCTCATCGCCCTGGGTCTAACCCGAACCCGGAACGGGAGTGAAGCACTGCAACCGCCTTCCGTGGCTGTTCAGGAGCTTCGCTGATCGCGTGTTGGCCTTGGCTCGCTGCGCTGTCTTCGTCGGGCGGCGACCTGTGTCATGACGGTCGATCGGCCGTTCGGGTGGTGTTTCGTCCGGTTCTGCTGAATTGAACTTCCTTGCGTGATCGTCTGGCTACGGTACGGCTCGGTCGGATGATCTATCGCGGGGAGGCGATGAGGGGTGTCCGAGGGTTTCGACGTGGATCCGGAAGCGTTACGTGGCACCGGAGATGGGCTGATCACGCTCGCGGATGACATCCACGCCTCGGTCGGGGAACTCAGCGGCGAGTCCTCGGCCTTGGGCGGTCTGAATCAGGGCTTCGAGTCCAGCACGCTGCTGATCGACGCCGAGTCGCAGTGGCAGGAGGCGGTCGAGACACTGAGCGCTCGGACCTCCGCGGGCGGCGGGCTGCTCAAGGAGAATGCCGACGAATACCTGCGCATGGACGAAGAAGCGCGCGGCTCATTCGTCTTGGAGTGACACCGGGTCTTATCGAGCATCGGTCGGGAAGTCGGTTGCCGACCGGACGATGGCCCGCGCCGGTGGGCCGCAGGGGAGTATGTGAATGGTCTCGTTCGGAGACTTGCGCAGTGCAGAACCGGGCCGTTTCGAGAAGGCCGCCGAGAACTGGTCCGATCACGCCGACCGACTCAGCCATCATGCGGATGATCTCGACGGCAAGATCGATGAGTTGGAAGGCTGGCAAGGGCAGGCCGCCGACGCGGCGCGGGCGCACTTCCGCCGGTTACACGATCAATTCACCGAGGCAGCCGGCACGATGGGACAGATCCCACCGATCCTGCTGGAGTTGACCGATAGAACCACGACCGCGCGGGACCAACTGTTGGAGGCGATCCGGCAGGCGGAGGAGACCGGAATCTCTGTCCATCCCGATGGGGCGCTTAGCGGTCCATCACGAGGACCAGGGCATCAGGGCGGGCGATGGGATGACCATTTCGCCAAGGCCGAACGGCTGAGGGAAGAGCTAGCGGCGGCGATCAGGGCTTCGGTCACGGCCGCGACCGAAGCAGACGAGGCGGCGAAGGCCAATCTTGCAGAACTGATGCCTGCTGTTGTCGGTCTGTCTCCCCAGGCTCTCGGTGCGGGCGAGCCGTACCCCCGTGAGTCGATTCCAGCGCCAGGCACCGACCCCGCCGAGGTCAAAGACTGGTGGGACTCGCTCACCGCAACGGAACGTGAGTCACTGATCTACGGCGACGCGGACCTGGTCGGCAGCCTGGACGGTGTGCCGATCGAAGCACGCGATCGGGCGAATCGAGCGATCTTGGAGGAGCAGCTAGCTGTGCTCACCGCCAGGCGTGATCAGCTGGAGGCGTTGGGGGACTTGGGTAGCAATCAACAGGCCGAACTTGACGAGATTATCGGGAAGATCGGCGGCTTGAACGCGGTAGACGAACGCCTGAGGAACCCTGAACCGGGAGAGCAGGATGCCTACCTGGTCCTCATCGATAGCGAGGGGAGTGGCCGGGCTGTTGTCGCGGCAGGTAACCCTGACACTGCGGATAACGTGGTGACCAGCGTGCCCGGAACAGGCGCCAATCTGTCAGGTGTCCATGGGCTGCTGGATCGCTCTGACCTGTTGGTGCATGCTTCCGGATTGGCCGACAAAGAAGCGACCACGGCTGCCGTAACTTGGCTCGGCTACGACGCCCCTCCCGATCTCGTTCATGCTGCGGGAGGATCGTA
This sequence comes from Actinoalloteichus hymeniacidonis, assembly GCF_014203365.1. Classification (NCBI taxonomy): domain Bacteria; kingdom Bacillati; phylum Actinomycetota; class Actinomycetes; order Pseudonocardiales; family Pseudonocardiaceae; genus Actinoalloteichus; species Actinoalloteichus hymeniacidonis. Next base: position 5,498,511 of record NZ_JACHIS010000001.1, on the reverse strand, counting down.
CGCCGAAGGTGCTACCAGCAGCCTCCAGCGCTTCCAGGAAGGGCTGCGCGTCACACACGAAGGAAGCGGCTCGCACAATACGATTCTCGGCCACAGTTACGGATCTACTGCCGTGGGCTATGCGGGGCGATCAGGAGGAGGCTTGGACGTGGACAGCATGATATTCGTCGGAAGTCCAGGCGTCGGCGTAGACCATGCCAGCGAACTGGGCATACCTCCTGAGAACGTCCATTCAGGCTTAGCTCAAAACGATCTCATCAAAGTTGCTGCATGGGCGGTTCATGGGCCGGATCCAACGAGTGACGATTTCGGCGGCCAGACCTTCTACACCGAGGCTGGTACCAGTGGCTCCTGGATATCAGGCGGGCTCAGCGGATCGGCGCATTCCGAGTACTGGGATGAAGGTTCGGATTCTCTGCGGAACATGGGGCGAATCGTGGTCGGAGATGGCTGAGTCGTCGAGGTCGTGGAAATTCTCGACTCAAGCGTTGTTTCTGCTATTCATTCTTTTTTCCGTGGTTGGGTGTGGAGTTATGGGCCGTAATGGAATGGAACCGACAATAACTGAGGCCGAGGCGGAGGGGCGAGCTGAGCAGCTAATTCAAGATGCTGTGGAAAGCTTGTCAGTTGATCCGCAGCTTGAGTTGTACTCACGGCGAAGCTCGGAATGTCTGGATCCCGATGATAATGGCCCATTGGGTAGGGTGAGTTCAGGTACGACCTATTGGATGGACGGTATAGACCGATCGATGAACCGTGCCGTCGTGGATGAACTTGTGAGCTGGTGGGAGAGCAACGAGTTTGTGATTCTGTCCGATAAGCGACATGAAGACGATCTATTCGTATCGGTTGAGCATCGCCAGGATGGCTTTCGCATGTCGATCCGTGCGAGCGTTCAGGGAAGTCTTTCGCTCGGCGCCTCTTCCCCGTGCATATGGCCCAACGGAACACCGGAACCAGAGGTGCCGTGATAAGCAGAAAGTCGGCGGACTCAAGGTACATTGTACTGATCGGCGTTGCTGCCATCATCATAATTGCCCCGGTTTTTCTGTTGTCGGGATTGGGTTGGTACTTCGTATCGACGGTTACTGAAGATGAAGCAACGGAGATGGCCGAGCGGCATATTCAGCTAGCTATTGCTGAGCTGGCTGGTGAGGTGGGATCCGAAGCGGCCGCCCGTGTGGACAGCCAAGAATGTTTCGATCCATTGGATTATGGTGCGACGGGACGCTTGGCCGTTCACGCCAGCCAGTCTATCGAAGGTTTACCGAGTCGGCGTCCTGAAGGGGTTGTCGAGGTAATCTATCGGTATTGGAACGCTAATGGGTACCAAGACATTTCAGATGCTCGTCCCGAGTATCTCGCCGTCTCCGCGCGACACGGTGAAGACGATTTTCGGGTGTCGATTTCATCGAATGCAGTGGGTGGCCTGACGATTCGCGCGTCGTCGCCGTGCATCTGGCCAAAGGGCACTTCGGCACCCGAGACGCCCTGGCGCCGCGCCCCTAAACCACCCGACTATCCCGGGCATGAGATGACGGACTCGGCCCGCTCGGTTTCGCCACGCTGAGCAGGTCGGAAGGGATGGGCCATGGAGTTGTGGAACCGCGCGATGGACGTCATCGAGGAGCACCTCGAACAGGACGAGATCGATATGCGGCAGGTCGCGGCCGCCGCTTTGACCTCGGAGTATCAGCTTCGCCGAGTCTTCTCGGTCCTGGCCGGGATGCCGCTGTCGGAGTACATCCGTCGCCGCAGGATGACGGTCGCCGCCCGTGCCGTACGAGCCGGTCAAGAGTCTGTGCAGGACATCGCGGTGCGCTTCGGCTACAACTCGGCCGATGCCTTCGCTCGCGCCTTTCGCGGCGTGCACGGCGTCGGACCGGAGCAGGCGCGTCGGCCCGAAGCCATCCTGCGTTCGCAACCCAGGCTGTCCTTTCACCTCACCGTCCAAGGGAGAACGGACATGAAATACCGCATCGTCGAGAAGCCGGCATTCCGCATCGTCGGGCGCCGAACCCGCGCCAGGATCATCTTCGAGGGCGGCAACAGCGAACTCGATCAATTCGTCCTCGCCCTGCCCGACTCGGACTGGGAGCGCATCGAAGAACTCTCCGACCAGGAGCCGGCCGGCGCGCTGTCGGTCTGGTACGACGCCGACGGAACGGGCGGCGCCGAGGGCACGGAGGCCGAGTTCTACCTCGGCGCGGCGACCAACCAGCCTGCGCCGCCCGGCTACGACTCGCTCGAGATCGGCGCGCACACCTGGGCGGCCTTCACCGCGTCCGGACCCTTCCCCGAGTCCTTGGAGAAGTTGTGGCGGTCGGTCGGCGGCGAATGGCTCCCGGCCAATCCGTACCGGCTGGTGCCCGTTCCGCAATTGGTCCGGGCCGATTACCACGATGACGAGGGCACCCACGCCGACGTCGAACTCTGGTTGGCGGTCGAGCCCACCGACTGACCGTTCAAGCGCCAACCTGCACCCGGCCGAAGCCGCCGACGTGGGCCCGGGGCTGACGCACACGACGTCAGCCCCAGGTCAGCGGCCTACCGGTCAGAGATTCCCCCGCCGATCCTGCTCCCGCTCGATCGCCTCGAACAGCGCCTTGAAGTTGCCCTTGCCGAAGCCCAGCGAGCCGTGGCGCTCGATCAGCTCGTAGAACACGGTCGGACGATCACCCACCGGCTTGGTGAAGATCTGCAACAGGTAGCCGTCCTCGTCGCGGTCGACCAGGATGCGACGCTTCTTGAGCTCCTCGATGGGCACCCGCACCTCGCCGATCCGCTCCCGCAGCTCGGGGTCCTCGTAGTAGGAGTCCGGGGTGTCCAGGAACTCCACGCCCGCCGCACGCATTCGGTCGGCCGTGTCGAGGATGTCGTTGGTGGCCAGGGCGATGTGCTGGCAGCCTGCGCCCCCGTAGAACTCCAGGTACTCGTCGATCTGGGACTTCTTCTTCGCCACGGCAGGCTCGTTCAACGGGAACTTCACCCGATGGTTGCCGTTGGAGACGACCTTGCTCATCAAGGCGGAGTACTCGGTGGCGATGTCATCGCCGACGAACTCCGCCATGTTCACGAAGCCCAACACCCGGTTGTAGAACGACACCCACTCGTCCATCCGGCCCAGCTCGACATTGCCGACACAGTGGTCCACCGCCTGGAACAACCGTTTGGGGGCATCCGCAGGCCGCTGCAACGAGCCCTGTCTGCTCACGAAGCCCGGCAGATAGGGGCCGGTGTAGCGGGAGCGGTCCACCAGGGTGTGCCGGGTCTGCCCGTAGGTGGCGATGGCGGCGAAGCGGACCGTCCCGTGCTCGTCGCTCTCGTCGTAGGGCTCGACCAGCACCGTCGCACCCTGCTTCCGGGCGTGTTCGATGCACTTGTCGACGTCGGTGACCTCCAACGCCAGGTCGACGACGCCATCGCCGTGCTCCCGGTGGTGGTCGTGCAACGGGCTGGCCGGGTCCACCCCGCCCCGCAGCACGAAACGCGCCGAACCCGACTTCAACACATACGACTTGTGGTCCCGGTTGCCCGTCTCGGGGCCGGAATAGGCGACCAGCTGCATGCCGAACGCCACCTGATAGAACAACGCGCTCTGCGTCGCATTGCCGACGACGAACACCACGGCGTCCATCGCACGAACGGGGAACGGGTCGCGGCTCTCGTCGTACTCGACCAAACCGACGAGCTGGCGTAGCTGGTCGAAGCTGACGTCGTCGATGTTCTGCTGATCCAGGATCTCGGTCACGGGGTCCTCCGTCACGGCCGTTGCATCCGGTCTGCGGTACAGCCAGCATGGGATCGAGATCGCAGTCTGAGCAACAGCGGGGCACTCGACTGGACAGATTGCCCAGCCAACCCGGAACAAGACCGCTCGGTTCGCGCAATCTGCCCAGATGGGACGACATGAGCCGCCACACAGAGCAAGACCCACTCGACGCCCTCGACGCCCGACTGTTGCTGTTGTTGATCGACGAACCACGCCTGGGCGTGTTGGAGTGCGCCCGGCGGCTCGCGGTGGCCAGAGGCACCGTCCAGGCCCGGTTGGAACGGCTCACCCGACGCGGCGTGCTGACGGGATTCCCGCCCCGCATCGACCTCGCCGCGATGGGTTACGGACTGACGGCCTTCGCGATCCTGGAGATCTCGCAGGGCCGACGCGGCGAGGTCGCCGAGCGGTTGACGCAGATCGACGAGGTCTGCGAGGTGCACGCCACCACCGGTCAGGGCGACCTACTGGTCCGCATCGTGGCGCGCTCCAACGAGGACCTGCAACGGGTGATCGACGAGATGGTCGACGTCGATTGGGTGCAACGCACCTCGACGTCGATCGCGCTGTCCACCCCGGTGGCCCCGAGGGTGCGGCCGCTGCTGGAACGGCTGGTCCGGAATGCGGACCCGGAATGACCCAGGACCGCGCGGACACGGGTTGCGGCGGCACGTCAGCCGCCGCAACCGGCTGATCAGCTCACGAACCCGCCCGCGAAGGGCGTCTCCCGCCACTGCTCGACCGCAGGTGCGACCGCATCCGCCAGCATCGGCAGCTGTGGTGACATCGCCAGGCAGGCCACCGCGCGCGACATGCCGATCGCGTTGACGAACTTCAGGACGTCCTTATCGAGCGTCCGACCGCCCAAGCCCTGCGCGGCGACGTCGTAGGCGGCTTCGGCCTCCGGACCGAACGCCGCCAAGTCCCACTCGGCGGGCCCCAGCGAGATCAATTCGAAGTCGGCGTACAGCATCCCCTTCGAGGTCGCCATGATGTTGTAGGCCGGTGCGTCCCCATGGATCGGCTGAAGGTCGACCCCCGGGAATCGCGCCTCGAAACGCTCGCGCGAACTCACGAAGGGCTCCAAGACCGCCCACTCCCGCCGGGCGCGGTCCAGATCCCCCGGGGCGAACAGCTCGGGATGCGACTCCAGGAAGACGAAGCTCTCGGTGACCATCCTCGGATCGGCGGCCGACAGGAAGGGCAGCTCACCGGGGTAGTCGCGCAGCGCGGCGTGCAGGTCGGCGATCAACGCCGAATTGCGCACGTAATCCGGCTCCGCGTCCTTGTCCTGCTCCACCAACTGCCAGAACGTCATCGAGAAGCCATCGCGCTGCACCGGCTCTGCGGGCACCAGTGGACTCGGGGGGATCACCGGAACGCCCCGCCTCGCCAGCCATGCCACCACATCCAGCTCCCGGCGCTGTTGGGCGGCCTGCGCGACCGGGTCGATATAGGGCAGGACGGTGGGCACCCGGACCACCACCGGCGACGGGGCGAGATGCACGACCACGGAGAACACGTCGTGCAGAACTCGCGGTTCGTCCACCGTGAGCCCGAGATCGCGGCCTGCGGCGACGGCCGCATCGAGGGCGCGGGTCGCCCGCGCGGCGATCTGCTCAGGTGTCATGAATTCGGGCATTGCGGAATCGTGCCAGTTCACACAGGGTGATTGCGAAGGAATTAGTCCGCTTTACCCGGCCTCGTCGCCGCGCAAGACACCAGCCCTGGCAGCGCATCGACACCGCCCATGCGAAGGGCCGCGCTCCCAAGGAACGCGGCCCCGTCGAATCGCCTGGTGCGGCCTCAGCCGGTGAAGGGCACCGCCTTGACCAGCGTGACCTTCATGGTGCCGCCGTTGGGCAGCTCGTACTCCCTGGTCTCGCCCTCCTTGGCGTCCAGGAGTGCCTGGCCCAGCGGCGAGCTGGGGGAGTAGACCTCCAGGTCGCCCTGGGTGCCCTCCTCGCGGGTGGCCAGCAGGAAGCTCTCGGTGTCGTCGTCGTCCGCGTAACGAACGGTGAGGACCATGCCGGGCTGCGCGATGCCGGACTCGGTCGGAGTCTCGCCGACCTTGGCGACCCGCAGCAGCTCCTGGAGCTGCCGGATGCGCGCCTCGAGCTGCCCCTGTTCCTCGCGGGCGGCGTGATAACCGCCGTTCTCCTTGAGGTCGCCCTCCTCGCGGGCGGCGTTGATCTTCTCTGAGATGACCGGGCGGCTCGCGATCAGGTCTTCAAGCTCCTGCTTGAGCCTGTCGAAGGAATCCTGGGTAAGCCAGGTCACCTGGGTGTCGCTCACGGTCACCACTCCTCGTTCTGTCCCGAACAGGCGTCGGCCCGTCCGCAGCCATCCGGGCGCGCGGCCCGGATACGGAAAAACACGGCCCACCAGGGGACCGTGCTGTCCTTCGAGGTTAGCACGCCAAAAGAGGCCCGTCGCGTGCTTTCCTGCGTCGGGCCGGGCTGTGAGCTGCGGTTCACCCGCTTGGCCGCATCCCTCCCTCTGGTGGTGTCACCACAGTGTCGACCAAGTATTCCGGCACGTCATACGAACAGCCGAATACCTCACCGATGACCGGTGGTTGCGATGTGCGCAACGTTGTCGTGTAGATCTGTGTGCCCTCGCCGGGCGGAACGAAGACCTCGCGCCGACCCACCTCGTCGCCGTTCTCGGCGCGACTGGCGACGACACACACCGCGGCGCGCTCCGGCTCGTCCCGCACCACTTCGAAGCTCAGATCCAGACCGGCGTCGGAAGTGATGTCGAACGCAGTCTGCTGGGCCTGGATCGGCGCGGGGCCGAAGTTGTTGTAGGCGACGACCGACGCAACGAGTCCGAGCCCGGCGGCGACGCCTAGTGAGACTCCGACCACCCACCGTGGTCGGCGGCGGGTGCGACTGCCGTATCGGCCCTCGGGCCGCTCACCGGACGGTGTCGACGGGGTCTCGTTCACGGCCTATGCATACCTCAAACGCGGGTTGTCGGGGAGCACGGGAACAATGGCATTGTTACCCGTGTTGACGAGTATCCCCGGACCACCCTGGCGGGCTGCTCGCCGGGGGCGGTTTAACCCAGCAGGAGGGACGACGGTTCGCACCATGGCTGAGAAGCTGCGATTGATGACGGTGCATGCTCACCCGGACGACGAATCGAGCAAGGGTGCCGCCACCCTGGTGCGTTACGTCTCAGAGGGGCACGAGGTGATGGTCGTCACGTGTACCGGTGGCGAACGGGGCAGCATCCTCAACCCGGCGATGGAACGGCCGGAGATCAGCGAGAACATCACTGCGGTGCGACGCCAGGAGATGGCCGCCGCAGCGGAGATCCTGGGTGTCCAGCACCGGTGGCTCGGCTTCGTCGACTCCGGACTCCCCGAGGGCGACCCGCTTCCGCCGCTGCCGGAGGGTTGCTTCGCACTCGTCGACCTCGACGTCTCCACGGAGGCGCTGGTCCGGGTGATGCGTGAGTTCCGGCCGCACGTCGTGGTGACCTACGACGAGAACGGCGGCTACCCGCACCCCGATCACATCCGCTGCCACGAGATCTCGATGGCCGCGTTCGACGCATCGGGCGACCCGGAGCGATTCCCGGACTCGGGCGAGCCCTGGCAGCCCTCGAAGCTCTACTACTCGCATGGCTTCTCGCGGGCGAAGATGACCACCTACCACGAGGAACTGCTGAAGCGCGGCATCGAGTCGCCTTACGCCGAGTGGTTGGCGAACTGGGAGGAGAAGGGCCCCGACGTGATGGAGCGGGTCACGACCCAGGTCGAGTGCTCGGATCACTTCGCCGCTCGGGACGCGGCCCTGATCGCACACGCCACCCAGATCGACCCGAACAGCAGGTGGTTCGCGGTCCCGCTGGACGTGCAGTGCGAGGTGTGGCCGACCGAGGAGTACGAGCTGGTCCGGTCGTTGGTCGATGCGACGCTGCCCGAGAACGACCTCTTCGCGGGTCTGCATGAGAAGGCAATGGCGTGATCAGCATCGCGAACAACCTGGCCTGGTCCACGTTGGCCTTCGGCGTGGACGATCCCGGTGGACAGGGTGAGGACTTCGGTAAGTCCTCGCCCGTCGGCCTGGTGTTGCTGATCCTGTTCTTCGTGGCGGTGGGTCTGCTGGTCCGATCGATGACCCGGCATCTGCGCAGACTGCCCGCCAGCTTCGATCCGCCCGCCGACGACGCATCGCGGGATGACGCCGAACCCACGGATCCACGGGGTGATGGTGCTGTTGCCGCCTCCCCGGAGGTCACCGTCGGCGCCGCAGGTCAGAGCAGCGGATCGTCGAAGGGCGGCTCGGCCGAGCCCAGCTAAAAGGGCTGCGCTGGGGAGCCCGGCTGCGACAGGATGGCGCGGTGCTAGTGACCGTGACCACCACCCATCGACCGGCGACGGACCTGGGCTTCCTGTTGCACAAGCATCCGGATCGGGTGCAGAGCTTCCCAGCGCCCGCGGGGACGGCACACGTCTTCTACCCGCAGGCACAGGAATCGGTCTGCACGGCAGCCCTACTGCTGGAGATCGACCCGATCGCCCTGGCCCGGCGGGCGGCGCGGGGCGATCGGCGTGACCTCGGTCTCGGCTCCTACGTCAACGACCGGCCGTATGCGGCCTCTTCGATGGTGGCGGTCGCCCTGGGCTCGGTCTTCGCCACCGCGATGCGAGGCCGTTGTGATGCGCGACCCGAACTGGCCGACACGGCGATCCCGCTGGTGATCGAGGTCCCCGCAGTGCCCACACGGGGCGACGCGGGGTTGATTCATCGGCTGTTCGAGCCACTCGGTTGGCAGGTCGACACCGTGGTGGAACCCCTGGACGCGGAGTTCCCCGGCTGGGGCGACTCGCCCTATGCGCGGTTGCGTCTGACCGGGACGCTGCGACTGGCCGACGCGCTGAACCAGCTGTACGTGCTGTTGCCGGTGCTCGATGCGGGCAAGCACTACTGGGTGGCCGAGCAGGAGGTCGACAAGCTGTTGCGGGCGGGCGCCGGTTGGCTGGCCGCTCATCCGGAACGGGATCTGATCACCGCCCGATATCTCGCGCATCGCGGGGACTACGTGGCCTCCGCTCTCGGCAGGCTGGCCGCCGAGGTCCCCGAGGAGAACGTGGCACCCGACACGGTCGCCGAGCAGCGCCCGGCGCGAGGCACGGCCGCGCGGGAACGGCGGGCAGCGGTCGTCGAGGCATTGCGTGCCTCCGGTGCCTCCAGCGTGGTCGACCTGGGCTGCGGGAATGGCGAGCTGGTCGCCGATCTGTTGGCCGACCCCACGTTCACCGAGGTCACCGGCGTGGACGTCTCGATGCGCTCCCTGCGGATCGCGGAGAAGCGCATCGGCGTCGAACGTCTGTCGGACTCGCAGCGCTCGCGGTTGACCCTGCGGCAGTCGGCGCTGACCTACCTCGACGACGAACTCCTCGGCTACGACGCCGCCGCGCTGGTCGAGGTCGTGGAACACGTTGACCCCGCCCGGCTGCCCGCGCTGGAACGCGCGGTGTTCGGACATGCCCGGCCCGGCACCGTGGTGGTGACCACGCCGAACCGCGAGCACAACGCATCATTCGAGACGCTGACCCCGGCCGGCTTCCGGCACACCGACCACCGGTTCGAGTGGACCAGGGGCGAGTTCGCGGCCTGGGCCAGACAGATCTGCAGGCGCTACCGCTATCGGGTGCGCTTCGAGGGCGTCGGCGCGACGCACCCGGAGTTCGGGCCGCTGACCCAGCTGGCCGTCTTCAACCGACAGGAATCCGAGGTCGATCCCGCCGCACCGCGTGCGGCGGGCCAGGACACCGCGGTAGACCACGCCTCGGCATCGGAAGGAGCAGGCGCATGACCACCCTCACCGTGCCCGAGACCGCGTTGGTGGTGTTGATCGGCGCGACCGGCTCCGGCAAGTCCACCTTCGCGCGTACGCATTTCTTGTCGACCCAGGTATTGGCCAGCGATGCCTTCCGCGCCATGGTCGGCGACGACGAGAACGATCAGTCGGTCACCGTGCCCGCCTTCGAGGCGCTGAACCACGTGGCGGGCGCCCGGCTGGCGCTCGGCAGGCTCACCGTGATCGATGCGACCAACGTCCAGCGCCAGGCCCGCGCCAGCCTGATCAAGTTGGCCAAGGAACACGACGTCCTGCCGGTGGCCATCGTGCTGGACCTGCCCGCCGGGGTGTGCATCGAACGCAACGCTGGCCGGTCCGACCGCTCGTTCGGCGCCGACGTGGTGCGTCGACACCGGGCTGAGCTGCGTCGATCGCTGGCCGGGCTCGCCAAGGAGGGCTTCCGGCGCGTACACGTGCTGCGCAGCCCGGAGGAGGTCGCCGCCGCCGAGGTGCGGTTGGAGCCGCTGCGCAACGACCTGCGTGGCGAGACCGGGCCGTTCGACGTGATCGGTGATGTGCATGGCTGCCGGGCCGAGCTCGAATCGCTGCTGGTGAAGCTGGGGTACCGACTGCGCAGGGATGCCGAGGGGCGGGCCGTCGGTGCGAGGCCGCCCGGCGATCGGCGTGCCGTCTTCGTCGGCGACCTCGTCGACAGAGGCCCCGACACCCCGGGCGTGTTGCGGCTGGTCATGGGCATGGTCGCCGACGGCGTCGCACTGTGTGTCTCGGGTAACCACGAGGCGAAACTCGTTCGCGCGCTGGCGGGCCGCAAGGTCTCGGTGGGGCATGGACTGGCCGAATCCCTGGCCCAGCTCGCCGAGGAACCGGCGGAGTTCGTCGAACGGGCGCGGCAGTTCTGCGACGAGCTGTTGGCGCATTACGTGCTCGACGGCGGTCGGCTGGTGGTCGCGCATGCGGGCCTGCCGGAGCGCTATCACGGCAGGGCCTCCGGTCGGGTTCGCAGCTTCGCCCTGTTCGGCGACACCACGGGGGAGACCGACGAGTTCGGGCTGCCGGTGCGTTATCCGTGGGCCAAGGACTACCGGGGACAGGCAACGGTGCTGTACGGGCACACGCCGGTGCCGACGGCGGAGTGGGTGAACAACACCCTGTGTCTGGACACCGGGTGCGTGTTCGGCGGCAAGCTGAGCGCGCTGCGCTATCCCGAGCGGGAGTTGGTCTCGGTACCGGCGGAGCAGGTCTGGTACGAGCCGGTTCGGCCGCTGGTCGCCGCCACCGGGTCGCAGCCGGGCGGGGACGCGGCACCCGCGCGGGTCGAGCCCGACGTCCTTCGGCTGGACGACGTCGCGGGCAAGCGGGTCGTCCAGACCGCGCACCACGGCCGGGTGACGGTGCGAGCCGAGCAGGCCGCAGCCGCGCTGGAGGTGATCAGCCGCTTCTCCCTCGATCCTCGGTGGTTGCTGTACCTGCCGCCGACGATGGCGCCGACGCCGACCTCGGCACGGCCCGATGTCCTGGAGCATCCGACCGAGGCCTTCGAGTTCTATCGCGCGGCCGGCACGGGCCGGGTCGTGTGCGAGGAGAAGCACATGGGTTCCCGGGCGGTCGTGCTGGTGTGCCGGAATGCCGAGACCGCCCGGTCGCGATTCGGGATGAGCGACGAGGTCCAGGCCGCGATCGCGGGCGCGGTGTACACCCGAACCGGGCGATCGTTCTTCGACGAGAAGGACACCAAAGCCCTGCTGGACCGGGTCCGCTCGGCCTGTGAGCAGGCCGGTCTGTGGACCGAGCTGGCGACGGACTGGCTGCTGCTGGACACGGAACTGCTGCCGTGGAACGCCAAGGCGGACGTGTTGATCCGGGAGGACTTCGCCGCCGTCGGAGCGGCCGCCGAGGCGGCCCTGCCCGAGGCCGTGGCCAGCCTGACGGCCGCTGCGGCGCGGGGAGCCGATGTGACGGAACTCCTGGCCCGCACCACCGCCAGATCCGCCGATGCGGCCGCGTTCCGCACCGCCTATCGACGCTACTGCGAGCCACTGACCGGCCTCGCTGAGATCCGGTTGGCGCCGTTCCAGCTGTTGGCCACGGAGGGCCACACCTACGAGGACCGCCCACACGGCTGGCACCTCGACCTGGCCGATCGGCTGGTCGCCTCGGCCCCGGAGACCTTCCGCGCCACCCGACGTATCGAGGTCGAACTGGCGGACAGCGGCGAGGTCGAGGCGGGCATCGCCTGGTGGGACGAGCTGACCGCCGCAGGCGGCGAGGGCATGGTCGTCAAGCCCACCGCAAACCTCGTCAGCGCCAAGAACCGACTGCTGCAACCAGGACTGAAGGTGCGCGGCCGGGAGTACCTGCGGATCATCTACGGCCCCGACTACCTCCGACCGGAGAACCTGACGCGGCTGAAGGACCGCAAGCTGGACTCGAAGCGGTCGTTGGCCCTGCGCGAGTACGCAGTGGGCTTGGAGGGCCTGACCAGGATGGCAGGCGGCGAGCCGCTGTGGCGGGTGCACGAATGCGCCTTCGCGGTGCTGGCCCTGGAATCCGACCCGGTCGATCCGAGGTTGTGAGAGGCCGAGATAGCCAGCTTTGCGAAGAATCAGGTCCAGAATTGCCTTGTGACCGCAGACGTGCACTGGAGCGAGCTGCAACGTGATCCCAAGTCGGTGGCCCGGCTGGCCGATGAGGGTGACGTGCGAGTTCATCGACGGGATGGGCCCGCCCTGCTGTTGACCCGCGAAGACCGGGCCAACAGCAGGATCGAGGGCGCCTTGGACGCGGCACGCCTCGTGCGGTCGCTCACCTCGCAGTTGGTCCCCTCAGAGTTGGCGAGGGCCGCCATCAAGGAGTTTCCCTGGGTCGATGTGCTTTCCGAGGATGCTCGGGCCGAGTTCGTTGCGGAGCTGGCGAGGGCCTTTCGGACATCAGCGGAGCTGGGGCACTGGACGGTACTCGCGCAGACGGTTCGGGAGTGGAAGGCCACTGCGGCGATCTACGCGGACCCGGAGCTGGCTGCGCGGTTGACCAAGCCCGTGGATGGTGATCTCGGTCCGGTTTCCCGACCTGCGGACGGTGTGGCGCCAGCGAGCCACAGCGGTCAAACCTGACGGGTGTTCACCCGCCGAAGATCCCCGCAGGAGGCATAGGGGAGTCTCGTGCGTCGGCATCGGTGACTGCGGTTGCGGTGCCGATGAACTCGGTCAGGTCGGCGCCGGCGACGACCCTGGCCGCCGTCGGATCGCTAGCCGTCCGACGGACGAGGTCGGCGACGGGCAGCGGCGCCGTCGAGCCGACCAAGATCAGATTCGAGAATCTGCGGCCGCGAAGCAGGCCGGGTTCGGCCATCAGCAGCGTCTCGGGAAACACCGCGCGCAGGGTCGCGGCTTGTCTGCGGGCGAAGCTCAGCGGCGGGCCGTCGGCCACATTCGCCACATAGATCCCGCCGGGCCGCAGCAGCGCGGCCGCCGCAGCGACGAACTCCGTCGAGGTCAGGTGCGCGGGCGTCCTGGCGCCCGCGAAGACGTCGACGATCAGCAGATCGGCCCCGGCGGGACGCTGTCGGGACAGCCATTCGCGAGCGTCGGCCCCGCTGATCCGGATTCTGGCGCGTTTATCGATGGGTAGGTGTGTTCGGACCAGTTCGGTCAGGGCCGCGTCGTATTCCACGACCCGCTGCCGTGACCCCGGTCGGGTCGCCGACACGTATCGGGGAAGGGTGAGCGCGCCGCCGCCGAGATGCACCGCGTCCAATGCCGACGAGGGCTCGGCGACGAGGTCGACCACATGACCGATCCGGCGCACGTATTCGAAGAGCAGGTAGTCCGGCTCGGCGAGGTCGACATGTGACTGCGGGGTGCCGTTGACCAGTAGTGTCCACGAGTCGCGGCGATCGGTGTCCGGTCGCAGCACGGCCTCGCCGCCTGCTACCGACGCCTGCACGACCTCGGCCGTCCACCTCGCCCGGCCTTTGGCCGCTCCGCGCCTGCTGCTCATCCGGTCAGTGTGCGCCATTCGCCCCCGAAGGCCTCGGGGTGCCGCCCCATACCGATCCAGGTGTGAACGCTTTTATGGTGAAACCTTGTCAACCATACGATGAATAACCTACCCTTCTCCCACTTGGGAAAACGCTTTCCCGTATTGCCGGATCTGCGTGGACTGGATAGCTGACGAGCTATTCGACGACACGAGAAGAACTGCGTCGATATTTCGACAATGAGTGCTACCCGCTCATTCGATAGCGTGCGAAAAAGTGAAGTTCGGTATTCGACAACGGATGGGGAGAGAACCCATGAGAAGACCATTAGCCGCGCGGCTCGGTGCCGTGCTGGCGACCTCGGCATTGGCCGTTGCAGGACTGGTGATCTCCACTACCGGCGCCGTGGCAGCCCCCGCCACCGCGACCGGCTTCGCCAGTCAGAACGGCGGGACGACCGGCGGTGCGGGCGGAGAGACGGTCCGGGCCACCACCGGCACCCAGATCCACGAGGCCCTGTGCTCGCGGGCCGACAGCAGCACCCCGATCATCATCGAGGTCGAGGGCACTGTGAACCACGGCAACACCAGCAAGGTGTCCGGCGACAGCTGCGACACCGACGACGACCGGATCGAACTCAAGAACATCAGCAACATCACGATCGTCGGGGTCGGCAGCGGCGCCCTGTTCGACCAGCTGGGCATCCACATCCGCGATTCCAGCAACATCATCCTGCAGAACCTGACCGTCCGGAACGTCAAGAAGTCGGGCTCACCGACGTCCAACGGTGGCGACGCCATCGGCATGGAGAGCAACGTCCGCAACGTCTGGGCCGACCACCTCACGCTGGAGGCCTCGGGCGGCGAGGACGAGGGCTACGACGGCCTGTTCGACATGAAGAACAACACGCAGTACGTGACGCTGTCCTACAGCATCCTGCGCAACTCCGAGCGTGGCGGCCTCATCGGATCGAGTGAGAGCGACCGGTCGAACGGCTACGTCACCTTCCACCACAACGTGTATCAGAACCTCAATTCCCGGACGCCCCTGCTGCGCGGCGGCATCGCCCATGCGTTCAACAACCACTACGAGGGCCTCGTCGAATCGGGGATCAACTCGCGGGCGGGCGCGCGGGCCAAGGTGGAGAACAACCACTTCCAGGACTCCAAGGACGTCCTGGGCACCTTCTACACCGACGAGCGCGGTACGTGGGAGGTCGCGGGCAACATCTACGACAACGTGACCTGGTCCGAGGAGGACGACGAGAACTATCCCGCGGGCCCCAACCCGGAGTCCACCACCTCCGTCAGCATCCCCTACGACTACCGCCTCGACGACGCCGAATGCGTGGCGGGCATCGTGGCGGAGACGGCGGGCGCCAACAAGGGACTGCTGGTGTCGGACGGCCAGTGCTCGTCGCAGCCGCCGGATCCGACCGATCCCCCGGATCCCGACCCGACCGACCCGCCGGACCCGGACCCGACCGATCCGCCGAGCGGAGCCAACCTCAGCCTCGGAGCGGGCGCCGACGGCTCCAGCAAGGCATCCGGGACCAGCTACGGCAACGTCGTCGACGGCAACCTGAACACCTACTGGTCGCCCAACGGCTCGACCGGTCGCATCTCGGTCAAGTGGAACTCGCCCACCACGGTGTCCACGGTCAACATCCGCGAGGCGGCCGGAGCCGAGGGCAACATCCGCAACTGGGAGGTCGTCAACCACGACACCGGCGCCGTCCTGGTCTCCGGCAGTGGGGCGGGAGTCACCACCTTCGCCGCGACCTCGCTGCGCAAGATCTCCATTCACATCACCGGCTCGAACGGCACCCCACGGGTCGCCGAGATCGAGACCTTCGCCGCAGGTACCACGCCGCCCGACGACGATGACGACGACGATGACGATGACGGCGGGGGCGACCAGCCGCCGCCGACCGGCGAGGCACTGTACGCGGCGCCGGACGGCAGCGATAACGCCGCAGGCACCGAGTCCGACCCGACGACGCTCACCTCGGCGATCGATCGCGTCGCCCCCGGCGAGACCATCTACCTGCGCGGCGGCACCTACAACGAGTCGGAGACCGTCCACATCGAGCCCGGCAACGACGGCACCTCGAGCAGCCGTACCGAGCTCTTCGCCTACCCCGGCGAGACCCCGGTCATCAACTTCTCGGCGCAGAGCGAGGACTCGTCCAACCGTGGGCTGGCCATCGGCGCCGACTGGTGGCATATCCAGGGCATCATCGTCGAACGCGCAGGCGACAACGGAATCCTGCTCGGCGGGAACAACAACATCATCGAGCGCGTGGTGACGCGGTTCAACCGGGACACCGGGCTGCAACTGTCGCGCTATGCCGCAGGGGCGCCCGCCTCGGAGTGGCCCTCGAACAACCTCATCCTCAGCTCGGAGTCGCACGACAACGCCGACTCCGACGGTGAGGACGCCGACGGATTCGCCCCGAAGCTCACCGTCGGCCCCGGCAACGTCTTCCGCAACTGCGTGGCCCACAACAATATCGACGACGGCTGGGATCTGTACACCAAGGGCGACACCGGCCCGATCGGCGAGGTCACCATCGAGGACTCGCTGTCGTATGAGAACGGCACGCTCTCGGACGGCACCGAGAACTCCAGCGGCGACCGCAACGGTTTCAAGCTCGGCGGCGAGGACATCTCGGTCGACCACACCGTGGTGCGGACCATCGCCTTCGACAACGGCAAGCACGGGTTCACCTACAACCGGAACCACGGCTCGATGACGATCGAGAACAACCTGAGCATCGGCAGCGAGGAACGCAACTACAACTTCGACGGCGGTGACTCCGACTTCCGGAACAACACCTCCTGCAACAGCGGGTCCAACGACCGGATCATCGGCAACGATGCTGGTGGAAACCAGTGGTGGTCCGGTTCCAACGGATCCCGGTGCTCGCAGTACTCCGGCAACCTGGACTGGAGCTTCGCCTCCGACGGCTCCCTGGAGGTGACCCTCGGCGGCACTCCGGTGAATCTCTGATCGAACCACCTACGCGGCGCTGGTCATTCCAGCGCGGCAGCCCCGCCGCCGGTCGGCCCGCCTGCCCGGCGGCGGGGCGTTGGTGCGCGCGTCGGCGGCTGCTGGGAGGCTCGGAATCATGGCGAACCGCAGCGGCGTCGCTGGCCGCTTCTTCCGTAGCTTGTGACCGAGCCACGCCCGTGACTCCGATTTTTTGCTCGGTCTTGCTCGTCCTCACAGCTTTCGCAACCACAGGAACGGCGTCTCGTAGCGGATTCGCAACCCTGACGGTGCGGCGAACTGTCGCTGCCGGTTCGAACCCTCTCCGTTGACAACGGGCTGGAAATGTCCTTGCCCGCCGACATACTGATCGACATGGCCCGGAAAATGACACCCGCTCAGTTCAAGGCCGCAGTGAACAGGGCGCAGCGTCAGCAGAAGCAGGCGATCGACAAGTACAACCGCCAAGCCCGCCAGCACAACGCGGCGGTCAAGAAGTCCGTGAACGACTACAACCGCGAATTGCGGGCGTACAACGTCAAGGCCCGTGCCCACAACGCCAGGGTCGAGAACCAACGCCATCGCCTCGACCAGGAGATCCGCCGTCTGAATTCGCGTCCGGCAGCGACGACCTTCGTCACGTACCGTGCGTCGGTCGAGACTCTCGCGCGGACGTACACCGAGACCGAGGAGAGCCTGGCCGGACGGAGCGTCACGCCCGCAGGCCGCGAGCTCGTCGACCGCAGCAGCGAAGAGGCCGCGAACAGCGCCTACTTGCTAAACGCGATGGACGGCGACGGCGCGCCCGAGGATGACCCGACCGAGGACGGCCTGCGCGGTCCGAGCATGCAGGCCGAGCTCGCGACGTTCGGACAAGACCTCGTCGACCGATGGACGGGAGCCCTGTTCTCCCTGAGCCCACGCAACCCCGACGCTGCTCGCCACTTCTGCACCAGCGCACGCGAGGTTCTGATCAAGATGATCGACAGCGCAGCGCCTGACGCAAGCGTCGTCGAGGCCGATCCGGCTTGCGACCGGACAGACAAGGGAGCACCGACTCGACGGGCCAAGGTCGGCTTCCTCCTGCAGCGCAAGGGCATCCACGAGGAGTCCATCGAGAGCCTCGTGGAGGAGGACATGAACAACGTCCTCACCCTCTTCCGTGACTTCAACAACGGCACACACGGGCACGCAGGGCGATTCACGATCACGCAGCTCAGCGCCCTGCGCGTCCGAGTTGAGTCGGCAATCGGATTCATTCACCTGCTTTGTGCGGGCTGATTCCTGACAACCGTTCTAGCGTGCGATCTGCCAGTGCTGAAGCACCCAGCTGCGGCGGGCATCAATGCCGCCGGGAAGCACGTCATCCTGCCCAGAGTCGGCTCGCGGTCTCCCAATCTTGTGAAGCACCGAGGTGAGCCAGCGGCACGGCAGTCACAGACGGGAAGGTCTTCACCACAGCCGGGAGCAACCTCATGCGGCCGAGTTCGAGTCGGTCGAGAAGGAACTGGATCAGAGTGAGTTGTCCGAAGGTGCGGTTCCACTCGGACGCGGCTGCGTTGAGATCCGCATGTCGGTCCGCAGGTGGCAGCTTCGGGATGATGGTGTGGACACGGTTGAATAGCCGACCGTGGTGTGCGCAGGTGTTTCGCACGAGGTTGAGCGCCTTCATCCAGCTCGTCAGCTGGGGCGCACTTAGTCCGCACGTATTGGCGACGGCGTCCTGGACCGTGCGAGGCGCGAAGCCGTAAAGGTACGTGAGACTTCCCCAGTCAAGAATTTCGACTGCGGCCCAGGCCGGGAGTCGTCCACCGTATCTGTGGCGATGATGCTCGACGAAGTCTTCTCGCGACCGGGCGAGCTCCGACTCGTAGCCGCGGAGCCACTTCGCGTACGCGCCGCCCTTACGCGCGGTCGGACCGAGCAGACTTGGATCGAGATGAGCGCACGGGTCGATGCGGCCCAGTTCGTGGCCGAGGAGCGCACGTAACGCCAGCTCGATCGGAGCCAGCACCGAGAACGTCGCCGCCTTCAGTCGGCCGTCGAACTCGTAGAGTGCGAAGACGTCGTCGAGTCGGGTTCCCGGATAGAAGTCATCGGTGCGTGTCCTGTTGACCAGCTGCCGGAACGGGTACCAATAGCCGCTGAGTCGGTAGTAGTTAACGCGACGCAGGAAGTCGGCCGCGTATTCTCGGTCGCCGACGTCCATACCTCGCTGGACAAGCAGGTCGAGCTGGTCCTTGTAGGGAAGGAATTCCTTCACCCCTGTACTCACGCGGACCTTCCCGAAAAAAATGAGGACCGGCCCTGGACCTGCCGAGGCAGGCGGAACCGGTCGTGATACATCAAGGTTAGCACACGCGGCTCTCTGCGCGCTTCACCGGTCGGTCCTGAGACGGTTCGAAGGATGCACCCGCGCGTTCGAGATCTGCTGCAGCTCGTCGAATGAGAGAAGATGGTCGTAGCGGCTGGTGCCGCGCTGGCGGCTGTCCCTGATGCGGCGGAACTTCGACAGCATTCGCAGGTAGGTGTCTAGTACACGGTGGTGTGATTTTCAGGCATTGTTGCGTTCGAGCTGGAGCCTTCAGCTCCTTCCAGCGATCCTGACGCATCAGGAAGCCGACGTAGCGAGCTGCGGCTCCCTGGAGGCGGCACTCCGGTGAATCTCTGATCGAACCACCTACGCGGCGCTGGTCATTCCAGCGCGGCAGCCCCGCCGCCGGTCGGCCCGCCTGCCCGGCGGCGGGGCGTTGGTGCGCGCGTCGGCACCTGCTGGGAGGCTCGGAATCATGGCGAACCGATTGGCAGACGCGACGAGTCCCTACCTGCAACAGCACGCGGACAACCCGGTGGACTGGTATCCGTGGGGCCCGGAGGCCTTCGCCGAGGCGGCGCGGCGGGATGTCCCGGTGCTGCTGTCCATCGGTTACGCCGCCTGCCATTGGTGCCACGTGATGGCCCATGAGTCGTTCGAGGACCCGGCGATCGCAGGCCTGCTGAATGAGAACTTCGTCAACGTCAAGGTGGATCGTGAAGAGCGGCCGGACATCGACGCCGTGTACATGACTGCGACCCAGGCGATGACCGGCAGCGGCGGTTGGCCGATGACCTGTTTCCTCACTCCGGAGGGCGAGCCCTTCCACTGCGGCACCTACTATCCGCCGACGCCACGGCCGGGCATGCCCTCATTTCCGCAGCTCATCGATGCCGTGGCGCAGGCATGGCACGAGCGCAACGACGAGGTCCGCGAGGCTGCGGGCCGGATCGTCGCGGGCCTGGCGGAGCAGACCGCGCCGCTGCCCGCCGCTGCGGTGGACGAGAGCACGCTGGTCTCGGCGGTTGCCGCGTTGACCACGGGCTTCGATCGGGGTAACGGCGGATTCGGTGGGGCGCCGAAATTCCCGCCGTCGATGGTCCTGGAGTTCCTACTGCGGCACCACGAGCGCACCGCCGATCGGAGCGCACTGCGCATGGTCGAGCAGACCTGCGCTGCGATGGCCAGGGGTGGGCTCTACGACCAGCTCGCGGGCGGCTTCGCGCGCTACAGCGTGGACGCGCAGTGGATCGTGCCGCACTTCGAGAAGATGCTCTACGACAACGCGCTGCTGGTTCGGGTCTACGCGCATCTGGCTCGCCGTACCGGCTCGGCCTTCGCCGAGCGGATCGCCACCGAGACCGTCGAGTTCCTGCTCACCGAACTACGCACCGAACAGGGCGGCTTCGCGGCGTCGCTGGACGCCGACACCGACGGAGTCGAGGGCAGCACCTACGTCTGGACCCCCGCCGAGCTAATCGACGTCCTGGGAGCGGAAGACGGTGCCTGGGCGGCGCGGCTGCTCGCGGTCACCGAGGAGGGCAGCTTCGAACACGGCAGCTCGACCCTGCGGCTGCTCGCCGACCCCGATGGCGAGCCCGAGGCCGATTCCGCTGCTGCTGAACCGGCGGCGACCGAAGCCGTGGCGACCGAAGCCACGCAGACCGAATCCGCAGGCGCGCCCGGCTGGCAGCGGTGGCAGCGGATCAGGACCACCCTTCGGGTCGCCCGCGACCGGCGATCCCAACCGGCCAGGGACGACAAGGTCGTCACCGCCTGGAACGGCTTGACGATCACCGCACTCGCCGAGGCCGGGACGGCGTTGGGCCGGGCGGACTGGATCGCCGCAGCGGTCGAGGCCGCCGAGCTGTTGCTCTCGCTGCACTTCGCCGACGGCAGGCTGCTGCGCAGCTCGCGTGATGGCACGGCAGGCAGCGCCCGCGCGGTGCTGGAGGACTACGGCAGCCTCGCGCAGGGGCTGCTCGCCCTGCATCAGGCCACCGCGGCCCCGCGCTGGCTGACCGAGGCCGAGACGCTGCTGGATGCGACGCTGCGACACTTCGCCGATCCGGAGGTGTCCGGGTTGTTCCATGACACCGCCGACGACGCGGAACGCCTGGTCCGCAGGCCATCCGATCCGGGCGACAACGCCAGCCCATCGGGTGCCTCGGCTGCGGCGGAGGCCCTGCTGACGGCCTCGGCATTGACCGGGCCGGAGCGGGCCGGTCGCTATCGGGCCGCAGCAGAGGAGGCCTTGGCACGGGCGGGCGTCCTGGTCGCCCGCAGCCCTCGTTTCGCCGGACACTGGCTCACGGTCGCCGAGGGCATGATCACCGGACCGCTGCAGATCGCCGTCGCGGCCGGGACCGACGAGTCGGGCGCGGCGGAGCTGTTGGCGACCGCCCGTTCGCTCGCGCCGGGCGGCACGGTGGTGGTCGCGGGCCTCGGCGACGATCAGGGCGTGCCCTTGCTGGCGGACCGCACGTCGATCGGGGGCGCCGCTGCTGCCTATGTCTGCCGGGGTTACGTCTGCGATCTGCCGTTGACCGAAGCGGCGGAACTGCGTGCAGCCCTGACCCGCTGACCTGCGAGTTCTCCAGTCTGTCCCGTGGTTGTCCCGCGAGTGGGCCTGCCACGGGAACAAGCGCTGCCCCCCGCAACGTTGCAAGAGGTGTAATCAAGTAATCGTTGCAATGGAGGCGGTAATGTACGCACGATTCATGGCAGTGGGTCGCGGTCCACACGGCGGCTGGGGCGGCGGTCCCGGTGGTGGACGGCCCGGCAGGGGCCGAGGCAGAGGACGCGGCGGCTGGCAGCAGACCGACCTGCCCGCCACCGACGACGCCGCAGGCTGGTTCGCCGGGCGGCTGCCCGACGGTTGGTTCGTCGAAGCTCCCGAGCTGACCATCGACCGCGAGGAGATCCTCGTTGTCGGCGAGCTGCCCGCACTGACCGATGAGTTCACCGACGATGCCGCGCGCAGCGCCGCCGAGTCGGGACGCATCGCCAGGTTCCGCGAGCAGACCCGCGAGGAGCGCATCGAGATCGCTCGGCAGGCCGAGCACCGCTACGGGCGCAAGGTCGCCTGGGGCGCGAAGCTGGGGGAGACCGAGGAGCACTTCACCACGGTCTCCGTGCCGGTCATGACCAGGCTGCGCCAGTCCGAGCGACTCGTGCTGGACACCCTGGTCGACGCCGGAGTGGCCCGCTCCCGTTCGGAGGCCTTGGCGTGGGCGGTGCGGTTGGTCGGCGAGCACGCGGACGACTGGCTCGGCGAGTTGCGCGGCGCGATGGCCGAGGTCGAGAAGCTGCGGACCCAGGGACCCGACCTGACCTGATCCGCAGGCGGCCGCCAGCGGAGTCGACGGGCGTGGTGTTCAGGCCACCCCTTCGACTGCGTCGGCGGGATCTAGCCGAACAACACGAACCAGATCGCGATGTGATGGCAGAGCGCCGCCACGACCGTGGTGGCGTGGAAGAACTCGTGATACCCGAACACCGTCGGCCAGGGGTCGGGCCAGCGAGTCGCGTAGAACACCGCACCGACCGTGTAGAACACGCCGCCCACGATGAGCAGGACCAGCGCCGCGATCCCGGCGTTCTGACCGATCTCGGGCATCACGAACACGGCGACCCAGCCGAGGCCGATGTAGATCGGCACCCCCACCCAGCGGGGCGCGTGCGGCCACAGCAGCTTCAGTGCGACCCCTGCCGCCGCGCCGCCCCAGATCACCCCGAGGACCACGGCCCCGGTCTGGTCGGACAGCGTGAGCACGGCGAAGGGCGTGTACGTGCCCGCGATGAAGATGAAGATCATCGAATGGTCGAGCCGCTTCATCCAGGCCCGGCTCGCATTGCTCGCCCAATGATGTCGGTGGTAGAGGGCACTGACTCCGAAGAGCCCGAGGATGGTGAGTACGTAGACCGTCACCGAGATCCACGCGGCTGCGGTGGCGGTGGTCGCGGCGAGCGTGATCAGCGTGCCACCGGAGATCAGCGTGATGAAGAACGACCAGAGGTGGATCCAGCCGCGCATCCGAGGCTTCGCGAGCGGCTTCGGCACGGTTATTGCGGTCACGTGCCCCAGGTTACGGGACCGTAGGTTACGTATCGGGGGCACATGTGTGCGGCGACACCGCAGGCGACTGCCGCGATACGGGCAACGGGGCCGGAAGCTCGCCTGCCCGGACATACCGGTCGGACACGTCAGCGGGGCGGCAGACAAGATGCCTACCGCCCCGCCGGGGTGTTACGTGGGAGAACTCAGTCCACGATCTTCGTGGTGTTGCCCACGTCGCTGGTCAGCGGCGCGTTGGTGCAGTCGCTGATCTGCGGCGAGGCGATCGGGACGATGATGCCCAGGACGGCCACGTTGTTGCCGCACAGCTGGATCGGCAGCACGCTGAGCTGGTTGTCGTTGAGGATGTTGATGCCATCGTTGTCGTAGCTGCCCGCGAATGCGGCCGGAGCCAGCATCATCAGACCGGCTGCAGCAGCGGCGACAGCGCCTGCCTTCTTCAGCACTTGGATTCACTCTCCTCTTGGAATGTAGCTCGGGATTCCCGGTGTGCCGTTACTCGAGGCGACAGGCCGACTCGAGCAGCAGAGCCTTGCGGATCTGCGGTCCCCGTCATGGCGGTCGTGACCGACGCCGAGGGGTTCCCGTCTCGACGGAAAACGCGTCAACATTCAGGCTTGGCGCAGGCTCCTCGACAGGCGTTTACGGTCTCCGAGCCACTCCCGGCGACCGGTTTCGGGGCTTCGAACCAGCGAACTGACGTCGCGAAGTCGAAGTGTTTCTCTGCCGAGGGCAAAAGTTACTAGCAGAAAGCCAATCCTGGGAAACGGAGTCACACTATTGTGTGAAAGAATAATTCTAACTAAGTCGAGATCATCCAACCGGGTATTCACCATCGAGTGGTTATCGCAATTTCCGTTGATTTTCACTCGTTAGTGAAACCGCAGGTTGATACTCGATATTAGTTACTGTTCGCGATCTGTGCTGGTACCACGCCCGGCCCCCGATGATGGTGGGTGCGTGACGACTTTGGTATACGCACGCTCTCGTGAAAGGAAGACTCGGCCCGTAGGCTCCCCGGTCCATGGACGGCAACCAGCTCGTTCGCGAGTACCTGCTGTTGGGGCTGCGTTTCGATCGCCTGGTCGAAGGATTCGTCGATGCCTATCCGGGCGACCCTCGGTTGCGACGACAGGTCGATCTCGAACCGCGTCCGGAGCCCGCCGCATTGGCGCGGTGGGCTGCCGAACTGCGCGCGCGGTTACCCGCCGCAGGGCTGGCGGCGGAGCGCACCCGGTTCCTGGACGCCCAACTCACCGCGCTGGAATGTTCGGGTCGGCGGCTCGCGGGCCAGGAGATCGGCTTCGTCGACGAGGTCGAGTCCTACTTCCAGGTTCGCATCGCACCCGGCGACACCGATGCCTATCGAGCCGTCCATGCCGATCTCGCCGCCCTGCTGCCGGGCTCGGGGCCACTGCCGGAAAGACTCGCCGACCTACGCAGACGAGACGAGATCCCACCGCATCGCCTCGAAGGCTGCGTCCGCGAGATCTCCGGCGCGCTCCGCGAGCGCGTGCGGGCCCAGTTCGGCCTGCCCGAGCACGAGGCCGTCGAATACGAGGTGGTCAGCGACAAACCATGGAGCGGTTTCAACTACTACCTCGGCGACTACCGGTCACGAGTGTCGATCAACACCGACATCGGCCATCGGATGGCGCATCTCCCGCATCTGATCGCCCATGAGTCGTATCCGGGGCATCACACCGAGCACTGCCGCAAGGAGGCAGGCCTCGTCGGCCGCTCCGGCCAGCAGGAACAGACGATCTTTCTGGTCAACACCCCGCAATGCCTGATGGCCGAGGGCATGGCCGACCTGGGACTGCACGCGATCGTCGGCCCGGGCTGGGGGCGATGGACCTCGGAGATCATGGCCGACCTCGGGCTCCGAATGGAGGGCGAACTCGTCGAGCGCGTCGAGACCGTCCGAGCGGGCCTGCTCGGAGTCCGACAGGACGCCGCGCTGATGCTGCACGACCGAGGAGCCGACGAGGACGAGGTGGTGGCCTTCCTCCGCCGTTGGCTGCTGATCTCGGATCGACGTGCCAGACAGGCACTCCGCTTCCTCGCCGACCCGTTGTGGCGGGCATACACCACCACCTATGTCGAGGGCTACCGCTTGCTGCGGACCTGGCTCGATCTGCGGCCTGCGGCGGAGCCCCTGGGCGTCCGCTATGCGAGATTGCTGGACGAACCATTGGTGCCCGAGTCCGTTCGGACGGAGATCGATTGCGCTGAACGGGTGAGCGAACCAACCTTCGATTGCTGGTGAGCCGGTTGGGCCGTTTCCGAATCCGGCCGGACCGCGTGGCGGCGACGTCGGTGTTTCGCCTGCATGTGCTTGGTGAAACACCAGGTTTCCCAGGCCAGGCCTGCACGTAGCGTGCGGACTACCGCTCGGCGAATCACCTGTGTGGCCCGTGCCAGATGCCGGTGAGCGGAGGTAGCGTCCGAAGAGGCGAGTCGTGACGGAGGCGGCCCGCCCCGGGAGGCTCACGTCGTGATTTCAGTGGGTACGGCAACGGATTGCAGGCGTCAGGCCTGCCGATCCGGTCAGCTGGCAGGGGCGTGGGGCAGGCTCCGGCCGCTCGTGCCCTCCGCGGGTGATAACCGGCGTATCCGAACGGCCAGGAGCGTACCCGGCCCACCGAGATGCGTCCGCGCCACGTGGTCGCTAGGGAGTTGCCGTGACTGCACCCCGTTCTTCGAGGCGGTCCGCCAGCAGTACCTCCAGCACGAAGTCGAACAACTCGGAGGTGACGGCTGAACCCGCCAAGCGGGCCACCCGCTCTCGCGGGTCCCGCACGAAGGATCGCACCGCCACCTACGTGCTCGACACGTCGGTCCTCTTGTCCGATCCCTGGGCGATCACTCGATTCGCCGAGCATTCCGTGGTCCTCCCGCTGGTGGTGATCAGCGAACTGGAGGGCAAGCGGCACCACCCCGAACTGGGTTGGTTCGCCCGGGAGTCCCTCCGGCTGCTGGACGACCTGCGGCTGAGCCACGGCAGGTTGGATCGGCCCATCCCCGTCGGGGAGGCCGACGGCACGCTGCATGTGGAGCTCAATCACACCGATCCCTCGGTGTTGCCGCCGGGCTTCCGCACCGATTCCAACGACGCGCGCATCCTGGCGTGTGCGCTGAACCTGGCCGCCGAGGGCAGGCGCGTCACCCTGGTGACCAAGGACATGCCCCTGCGGGTCAAGGCGGGGTCGGTCGGTCTGGTCGCCGACGAGTATCGAGCGCAGAACGTCACGCCCTCCGGGTGGACCGGGATGACCGATCTCGACATCGACCAGGAGGTGATGGACTCCCTGTTCAAGGAGAACATCATCGACCTCGACGAGACTAGGGACCTGCCGTGCAACACGGGTCTGCGGCTGCTCGCCGGAACGAGCAGCGCGCTCGCCAGGGTGACGGCGGACAAGCGGGTCCGTCTGGTCCGTGGCGAACGGGAGGCCTTCGGCCTGCGTGGCCGATCCTCGGAACAGCGGATCGCGCTCGACCTGCTGCTCGACCCGGAGATCGGCATCGTCTCGCTCGGGGGCCGGGCCGGAACCGGGAAGTCGGCGTTGGCCCTGTGCGCGGGGCTCGAATCGGTGATGGAGCGCTCGCAGCATCGGAAGGTGGTGGTCTTCCGGCCGGTCTATGCCGTCGGTGGACAGGAACTCGGCTACCTGCCGGGTAGCGAGAGCGAGAAGATGCAGCCGTGGGCCGAAGCGGTGTTCGACACCCTCGGTGCCCTGGCCGGGCAGCATGTGATCGACGAGGTCGTCGACCGAGGCATGCTCGAGGTATTGCCATTGACCCACATCCGGGGACGCTCGCTGCACGATTCCTTCGTCATCGTGGACGAGGCGCAGTCCCTGGAACGCAACGTGCTGCTCACCGTGCTGTCGCGGCTGGGCACCAACTCACGGGTGGTGCTGACCCACGACGTGGCACAACGGGACAACCTCCGGGTCGGCAGGCACGACGGCGTGGCAGCGGTGATCGAGAAACTCAAGGGGCATCCGCTGTTCGCCCATGTCACCCTCACCCGTTCCGAGCGGTCTCCGATCGCCGCGCTGGTGACGGAGATGTTGGAGGGCGATACGCCGTTGTGATGCAGGGCAGCTGAGTCACCGTGCCGCCGACGCCTCCCTCTAGCGTCGGCGGCACGGTCGTCTGTTCGGGCCCGGGTCCGGCCTTGGCACCGGCTGCGGCCCGGCTCGCGTCGATCAGGCGGCACAGCGAGGCCGGCCGGCCGACGAGATCCGCCGGTAGTGCGCTCGGGGACCGGTCACCAGCCTGCGGGCAGCGGACGTCCTTCGGCGAAGCCCGCGGCGGACTGGATGCCGAGCGTGGCGCGCTCGTGGAACTCGGCGAGCGTATGCGCGCCCGCATAGGTGCACGCGGAGCGAACACCGGCCGAGATCTCGTCGATCAGATCCTCGACACCCGGCCTGCGCGGGTCCAACAGCATCCGCGAGCTCGAGATGCCCTCCTCGAACAGGCCCTTCCTGGCCCGGTCGAAGGCGTTGTCGGTCCGGGTCCGCGCCCCGACCGCACGCTTGGACGCCATCCCGAAGGACTCCTTGTAGGCCCGGCCGTTCTCGTCGCGGCGAAGATCGCCCGGCGATTCGTAGGTTCCCGCGAACCAGGAGCCGATCATCACCGAGGAAGCGCCAGCCGCCAGTGCCAACGCGACATCGCGCGGGTGGCGCACGCCGCCGTCCGCCCAGACATGCTTGCCGAGGGCCCTGGCCTGGGCCGCGCACTCGGCGACGGCGGAGAACTGCGGCCTGCCGACCCCGGTCATCATCCGCGTGGTGCACATCGCGCCCGGTCCGACGCCGACCTTGACCACGTCCGCGCCTGCCTCGACCAGATCGCGAACGCCTTCGGCCGTCACGACGTTGCCTGCCACCAGCGGCACCTGCGGGTTCAACGCACGAATGGTCTTGAGCGCGCTGAGCATCTTCTCCTGATGCCCGTGCGCGGTGTCCACGACCAGGGCGTCCACGCCTGCGGCGAGCAGGGCGGCGGCCTTGGCGGCCACGTCGCCGTTCACGCCGACCGCAGCGGCGATCCGCAACAGACCCCGGTCGTCCACGGCCGGCTGGTAGATCCCGGCCCGAAGCGCGCCGAGGCTGGTGAGCACACCCACCAGTCGACCATCGGCGTCCACCGAGAGGGCGGCGCTCGCCTGCTTGCCGTGCAACCGGTCGAAGACCTCGCGCGGCGCGGTGTCGGTCGGGACCAACACCAGATCGGAGTCGAGTACCTCGCCCAACCGGGTGAATCGATCGACCTCGGTGCAGGCGGCCTCGTCGACGGTGCCGACCGGACGCTGCTCGTCGTCCACGACCACCACGAGCCCGTGCGCCCGCTTGGGCAGCAGGTTCAACGCGTCGGCCACCGAGTCCTCGGTGCCCAACACCAGCGCCGTGTCCCACACCGTGTGCCGGTGCTTGACCCAGTCGACGATCTCCGCGACGGCCGAGGGCGCCACATCCTGCGGCAGCACCACCAGCCCGCCGCGCCGTGCCACGGTCTCGGCCATCCGCCTGCCCGCCACCGCCGTCATGTTCGCGACCACCAGCGGCAGCGTCGTGCCGGTGCCGTCCGAGGTCGACAGGTCCACGTCGAACCTGGACTCGACTCCCGAGCGCCTGGGCACCAGGAAGACGTCGTCGTAGGTCAGATCGTGGGCGGGGAGGTGTCCGTCAAGGAACTGCACACGTAGCACCCTACGTGGCAGGCAGCGGTCCTGGAACGGTTGACGCCTGGCTGGAATCGGGTGCCGGAGCGGCGGTGGGTTCGCCGCGAGGGGCAGTCGACGCGGTACCCACGGCGGCACCCAGACCGGCGACGATCCCGGCCAGCGCGTCGACCGCCGCCCGCAGCCGATCGACGGACATCGACGCATAGCCGAGCACGAGACCGGGAACCGGCACGCCCGCGTCGCCCCTGGCATAGGAGGAGAGCGCGGGCGCTGCCACACCTGCTTCGGCGAGTGCGGCACTCACCAGCCGGTCATCCGATCCCGCAGGCAGTTCGACGACCAGGTGCAGCCCGGCGGCCGGGCCCCGCACGCGCCAGCTCGACAACCGGGTTGCCAGCGCTCCCGCCAGGGCATCCCGACGATCCCGGTTGATCCGACGGGTTCGCCGCAGATGGCGGTCGTAGCCGCCGTTGCGAATCAATTGACTCAACGCAGCTTGTTCGAGGGTGCCGGTGCCGAGGTCCCGGAACAGCTTGATCCTGGCCAGCTCGGCGCCCATGCCCGCTGGGGAGACCAACCAGCCGAGGCGCAGCGCCGGCGCGAGGGTTTTGCTCACGCTGCCCAGGTAGACGACGTGTGCAGGGGCCAGCGAGTGGATGGATCCGATGGCAGGCCGATCGTAACGATGCTCGGCGTCGTAATCGTCCTCCAGGATCACTCCGTTCACCCGCCGTGCCCAGTCGACGAGTTCCCGCCGACGGTCGGCCGCCATCGCGACGCCGAGAGGGAATTGGTGGGCCGGGGTGACCAGCACGGCTCGTACCTCGGCTGCGGTCAGCGCATCGATTCGCAGCCCCCGATCGTCGACGGGAATCGGCGTTGTCGAGAGCCCATGCTCGGCGAAGAGCTGCGGTTGCCCTGGATGCCCCGGATCCTCGACCGCGATCGTCTGATGGCCGCTGCGGCGCAGCAGCGTCGCCAACAGCGAGAAGCCCTCGGCCGCTCCATGCGTGATGATCAGATCTCCCGGATCGGCGTGTACCGAGCGCACCCGACCGAGATAGGCCGCGAGTTCGGTACGCAAGGCGGGCAGACCGGCCGGTTCGGGGTAGCCGAGATCGTGATCGGCGAGCTCGGCGAGTCCGAGTCGTAAGGCACCCAACCACGCCGCGCGCGGGAACGCCGCGAGCGCGGGAAGCCCTGGCCGCAAATCCCAGAGCGGCGCGGCGCTTCGAACGGAGACGGCCCGGGACGCTGAGTTGCTCTCGCTGCCGGCAACTTTGGCCACCGAGGTCCCCGACCCTCGGCGGGACGTCACGTAGCCCTCTGCGGCGAGTTGGGCATAGGCACTGGTCACGGTGCCCCTGGCCACCCCGAGCTGCGCGGCGAGATCCCGGCTCGACGGCAACCGTGATCCGGCGGCCAGCCTGCCTTCGCGGATTCCGGTGCGCAGCGCCGCTTCGAGGGTGCGTTCCCGGTTGCCCCGAGCGGACGCAGCCATCTCGGGTAGGAGGATCTCCCGCAAAGTGGTCCAGCCAGGCGCCATAAGGGTGGACCTTATCTTTGGTTCACTCGGCGATCACGCTGTTCTCCGTGCCAGTTCGACGGAGCGTGACGATCCCCGAACCCGCGACGATCAAGAGTGCGGCGCCTGCCATCGCATTCGGCCTACTCGGGATAGCGCTGGTGGGCGCATCGGTACCCGTGACCGGGCTGTTGGACGACTACCCGCTGTTCGCCGCTCAATCCGTGCGCTATCTGATCGGCGCGGCCGGGCTGTTCGGCTGGCTGGTGCTCCGGGGTCAACGGTTACCCAAGCTCGTGCCTCGGGACCTCCTCGCTCTCGGCGCAGTGGCGACCCTCGGAATGGTGGGATTCAGCATCTGTGTGCTGCTGGCCCAACGACATGCGGATCCCGGGTTCGTGACCGCGATGGTCGGTTCGGCGCCGCTGGTCTTGGGAATTCTTGCGCCACTGCTCGCCGGTCGGCGTCCCGGCCGATGGGTCATCGGCGGAGCCACCCTGGTCTTGGTGGGTGTCGTGGTGCTCTCCGGCGGTGGTTCCTGGCAGGGGCCGGGCTTGCTCCTCGCCTGTCTTGCCATGTTCGGCGAGGTGTCGTTCACCCTCTTCGCGGTGGGCCCCATCCGCAGACTGGGCGCGATCGGTGCCTCCGCCTACGCGTGTCTTATCGCGGCGATCGGCGCCGGAGTGGTCAGCGCGGTGGCCGAGGGGCCACCGGCCTGGCGACTACCCGATGCGACGGAGACCGTCGCCCTGATCGTGTTGGGGTTGCTGGTCACCTCCGTTGCCTTCGTGTGGTGGTTCCACTGTGTCTCGCGGATCGGCGCCGATCGGGCTGCGGTGCTGATCGGCGCGATGCCGGTGGCCGGTTTGGTGGCCTCGGTCTGTCTGAGCGCTCAGCAGCTAACCTCGGCCGCGCTGCTGGGCGCGGCGCTGGTGGCCGCGGGCTGCGCGGTGGGGCTGCGGCGAGTCGGGCCGTCCCGACCGGCTCACCGGCCGAGGGCCTGACCGGCGCGACGACCATCCAATCGCGGCGGCGGATACCCCGGACGTGCGTGCCGACGTCGTCCGGCGCTAACCCGCAGGTCACCTCGATGTGTATCCGCCGTGCCACGCTGCTCCGACGAGGCACGGTCGCTGGCTGGGCGTGCCCGCTGGGCGAAGGGAACCGCTGATGGTCAGATCACCGTCGGGTGTGGTGTCGCTGCTGGTCGGCGCCCTGCTCATCTCCTCGGTAGGCCAGGCATCGGCCGTCGGATCAGCCGATGTGGAGTCGGCTCCGGCACCGCAGCAGGCCTTCGACATCCAGGCACACCGGGGCGGGATGGCCTACCTGCCGGAAGGCACCCTGCCCGCGTTCGAGAACGCCCTGCGCATCGGTGTGACCACCCTCGAACTCGACATCCAGATCACCAGGGACGGCCGGGACGTCGTCACCCACGACCGGCTGATCAACCCGGCGAAGTGCCAGGACACCGAACCGGTGTTCGAGGGCGACCCCGATTTCCCCTACGCGGGCAAGTACGTGCACACGCTGACCTTCGAGCAGGTCCGCACCCTGGACTGCGGCTCGCAGACCCAACCGCAGTACCCGGAGCAGCGTCCGGCGCCCGGCGAGCCGATGCCGACGTTGCGCGAGGTCTTCCAACTCGTCGGCCGGTGCGGGGCACGGGACGTCCGGTTCAACATCGAGACCAAGGTCGAGGCGGCGGCACCGCACGAGACCGCGCCTCGTGAGGACTTCGTGCGGGTGGCGGCAAGGGAGATCCGGCGAGCCGGGATGCTGCACCGCACCACCATCCAGAGCTTCGACTGGGGCGCGCTGATGATGATGGGCGAATTGGAACCCCGACTGCCGCTGGTCGCCCTCACCGAGCCGAACTTCCTGCAGGTCGGCGAGCCGGGCCGTTCCCCGTGGCTGGGCGGACTGGACATCGACGACTTCGGCGGCAGCCCGGTCGAGGCGGTGCGGTCCTTCGGCGCCAGCGCACTCTCGCCGGTCCACGGCGAGCCGCAGAACGCCACCATCGACGACCCCGACTACGTGCCCTTCACCACCGAGGCGTTGGTCGACGAGGCACACGCCGCAGGCATCCAGGTCATCCCCTGGACGATCAACGACGAAGCCACCATGCAGAAACTGATCGACGACGGCGTGGACGGCATCATCACCGACTATCCGGTGCGGCTGCGTTCGGTGGCCGAGGACAACGGCTTCGAACTGCCGCGCGGACAACACCACTGCCGTTGACACGGACCGACATCGCGGCGGCCGAACCCGCCGCTGAAGAACGACAGGGCGGGCGGACCGATCAGGTCCGCCCGCCCTCGTGCATCCTCGATCAGCGGTCGCTATTGGTCATCCGCAGCACGTCGAGCGCCTCGTCGAGCTGCGCCAGCGTGAGCGTGCCCTTCTCGACGTGCCCACGCTCCAGCACGACCTCGCGGATCGTCTTGCGTTCCTTGAGGGACTGCTTGGCGATGGCGGCCGCCTCCTCATAGCCCAGGTAGCGGTTCAGCGGCGTCACCACCGACGGCGAGGACTCGGCGTACTCCCTGGTGCGGTCCTCATCGGCCACCGCACCCGCCACGACCTTGTCGGCCAGCAGCCGGGCGACCGCCGCCAGGAGCCTGCTCGACTCCAGGACGTTGCGGGCGATCACCGGCAGCATCACGTTGAGCTGGAAGTTGCCCTGCGAACCCGCGAAGGTCACGGCCGCGTCGTTACCGATCACCTGGGCCACCACCATCATGGTCGCCTCGGAGATCACCGGGTTCACCTTGCCCGGCATGATCGACGAACCAGGCTGCAGGTCGGGCAGCGCCAACTCGGCCAGACCGGTCCTCGGGCCGGAGCCCAACCAACGCAGGTCGTTGGCGATCTTGAACAGCGAGACCGCGACGGTCTTGAGCTGACCGGAGACCTCGACGACACCGTCCTGGGTGGCCTGGGCCTCGAAGTGGTCCCGAGCCTCGGTCAGCGGCAACCCGGTGATGTTGGCCAATTCCTCGGACACCGCCGCGCCGAAGCCCTCCGGGGCGTTCAGCCCGGTGCCCACCGCAGTGCCGCCGATCGGCAGCTCGCCCAGCCGGGGCAGGCTGCTGTGCAGGCGCTCGATGCCGTACTGCACCTGCGCGGCCCACGCCGCCGCCTCCTGGCCCAGCGTGATCGGCACGGCGTCCATCAGGTGGGTGCGGCCCGACTTCACCACGGTCGCCCACTCCTGGGCCCGCTTGTTCAGCGTCGCGGCCAGGTGCTCCAACGCGGGGATCACATCGGTCACCACAGCCTCGGTCGCCGCGACCCGGATCGTGGTGGGGAAGGTGTCGTTCGAGGACTGCGAGGCGTTGACGTGATCGTTGGGATGAACGTCACGTCCCGCGATCCGCGTCGCGAGCGTCGCGATGACCTCGTTGGCGTTCATGTTCGACGAGGTTCCGGAGCCGGTCTGGAAGACGTCGATCGGGAAGTGCGCGTCGTGGTGCCCCTCGGCGACCTCGCCCGCAGCCTGCGCGATGGCCTCGGCCAGATCGGCGTCCAACACGCCCAGCCTGCCGTTGACGCGGCCTGCCGCCGCCTTGAGCAGCCCCAACGCCCTGATCTGGGCCCGTTCCAACCCCCGGCCCGAGATGGGGAAGTTCTCCACGGCCCGCTGGGTCTGTGCTCGCCACAATGCGTCGGCGGGGACCCGGACCTCGCCCATGGTGTCGTGTTCGATGCGGAATTCGCCGTCGTTGGTCGGAGCGCCACTCTGCTGCTCTGTCATGGCTCCTGTTTGTACCGGTTGGGTGTATGTCTGAGCACCGCGACCTCCACCACATAGCCTGGATGTAGTCCACACCACAGTGCCCGCAGCCAGTTCGCAGAGCGGAGCGTCGATGGCGGCAGACCAGGATCACGAGGTCGACCTGTTGGTGCTCGGCGCGGGCCCCGCCGGACTCTTCGCGGCCTACTACGCGGGCTTCCGGGGACTCTCGGTCGTGATCGTGGATGCGTTGCCGGAAGCCGGTGGTCAGATCACCGCGATGTATCCGGAGAAGCTGATCTTCGACGTCGCGGGCTTCCCCTCGGTGCGCGGGCGGGAGCTGGTCGCCGCGTTGGTCGAACAAGCCGACCGGGCCGACCCGATCTACCTGCTGGGCAGGCAGGCCCGCACCCTGGTCGCCCTACCGGACGGCGGTAGCCGGGTCGGTCTCGCGGACGGACTGCGGATCGACGCCAGGGCGGTGTTGCTCACCGCCGGGCTCGGTGAATTCCGGCCGCGTCCGCTGCCGGGGGCAGGGAATCGGACAGACGGCTCGGTGCTGCACTTCGTGCCACACCTGTCCGCGCACGAGGGCGAGGACGTCGTCATCGTCGGTGGCGGCGACTCGGCGTTCGACTGGGCGCATGCGCTGCACCCCATCGCGCGCAGCGTGACCCTGGTGCATCGACGGGCCAGGTTCCGTGCCCAGCCGATGCTGGTGCGTACCGTCCGTGAACTCGGCGTGCCGATCATCACCGAGGCCGAGGTCGCCGAACTCCACGACGGACCGAGCGGACTCGACGCGGTGGTGATCAGACTCGCCGACGGGGGAGTCCGCACGCTTCCCGCCCAACGGGTCATCGCCGCGCTCGGCTTCGTCGCCGACCTGGGACCCATCGAGACCTGGGGCATCACCGTCGAGCAGCGGACGATTCCCGTCGACACCACTATGCGGACGTCCAGAGACCGGATCTACGCGGCGGGTGATATCGCCGCCTACCCGGGGAAGGTCCGGCTGATCGCCACCGGTTTCGGCGAGGCGGCCACGGCGGTGAACAACATCGCAGTCTCGCTCGACCCGGCAGCGCATCTGTTTCCCGGCCACTCCACCGAGACGTGACGGCTCGATCGAGAGCCGTCACGCCCGGCGTTCGAGGATCAGGCGATGTGCGAGTCGATCCAGTCGTTG
Source organism: Actinoalloteichus hymeniacidonis (assembly GCF_014203365.1). Lineage (NCBI taxonomy): Bacteria > Bacillati > Actinomycetota > Actinomycetes > Pseudonocardiales > Pseudonocardiaceae > Actinoalloteichus > Actinoalloteichus hymeniacidonis. The sequence continues at coordinate 5,463,382 of NZ_JACHIS010000001.1, read as the reverse complement.
TGGAACGCGACGCTCGACGAGATCGTGTTGCCGTCGCCGCACCAGGGCGATGCACCATCGACGCCCGCGTAGCCGAACCGGACCGTCACCCCGGCCAGCTCCCACTGACCGAGGCGCTCGATCATCAGCGGGCCGCCCGAGTCGCCGTAACAGGTGCCGAAGCCGGGGCCGGGATTGGTGCACAGCTCGGTCCGGGCGTTGAAGCCCCCCTCACAACCGAGGTTGCGATCGATGATGGTGTCCAGTTCCTGGAGGATCTCGGCTTGGCCGCAGCCGCCGGGCTCGGTGCACTGCTGGCCCCAGCCCAGCACCCGGGCGGGGTGGACATCGGCGGGTCCACGCGAGTGCCTGGTGATCGGCTGGGCGTCGGGAATCGGGTTCTCCAAGCGGAGGAGCGCGATGTCCATGTCGATGCGGGTCACCTCGGAGTCGTCGTAGTCCGGGTGGATGATGATCTCGGTGAAGTCGACGACGGTGCCACCCTCGTGGCCGTTGATGCTGCCGACGCGGAGGCTGTTGTTGTCGGCCCGGTCGCCGTAGACGCAGTGCGCGGCGGTCAGGACCCAGTTCTCGTCGATGAGACTGCCGGAGCAGCCCAGCGTGCCATCGGGACGGAGCAGCGTGGCGATGAACGGGTAGTCCTCGGTCGCATCTCCACCATTGATGATCTTCGTTTCAATGTTGTCGGCTCCGGAAGCCTGGATGGCGGCCGTATCAACCTGCGAGACGTCCTCGCTCGCGCCTGCGGGCCCCGCCGTGGCAAACAGCACCGGGGCGACGGCGGCGGCGAACACTGCCGCGATGGACTTGCGGAATCGCATGAACCCTCTTCTCGTGAACGAACCTGTGTGCCACAGGGTCGAAGAGGGGGGTAAAGATCCGGTTGGTGTAGCAAACAGGACAGCGTGGACATCGCAGAACGACCGAGCCTAGGGCGAGCGCCGATCGATCGAAGCCTGCCTCGGCGAGCCTGACGACGGCTGCTCCTTGCTTATGGTTCCTCGGACACTCGAGTTGGGACGTGGCGGCCGCGAGATCCACGACCGCCACCTCCGAAGAACCGTCCTAGATCAGGCCGCGATGTGCGACTGGATCCAGCTGTAGTGGTAGGCGACGTCGGTCGAGATCGACACGCCCTGTGCGCAGGTGGGCGAAGCGCCGTCCTCGCCGGGGTAGGCGATGCGAGCGGTGACACCAGCCAGGTAGGTGATGCCCTCGCGCTCGGCCAGCATCGGGCCGCCGGAGTCGCCGTAGCAGGGACCGGTGCCCTCGGCCGACACGTGACACAACTCGGTCTCCGCGTTGAATCCGTACTGGCAGTCCATCCGGTTGTCGATCAAAGCCTCCAGCTCTTGGAGGATGTCGGCCTGGCCGCAGCCACCCGGCTCCGCGCACTGCTGACCCCAGCCCAACAACAAACCGAACTGGTCGTCGGCGGGACGCCGTGCCTGCAGCGTGATCGGCTGGGCGTCGGGGATCGGGTTCTCCAAGCGGAGCAGCGCGATGTCCATGTCGACGCGCGTCACCTCGGAGTCGTCGTAATCCGGGTGGATGATGATCTCGGTGAAGTCGACGACCGTTCCGCCCTCGTCGCCGTTGATGCTGCCCACTCGAAGCGTGTTGCCATCGACCCTGCCGTCGTAGACGCAGTGCGCTGCGGTCACGACCCAGTTCTCGTCGACGAGACTGCCGGAGCAGCCCAGCGAGCCGTCGGGACGGATGAACGTCGCGATGAACGGGTAGTCCTCGGTCGCATCCCGGCCGCCGACGATCATCGTCTCGATGCGGTCGGCGTCCGAGATTGCTTCGGCCTCGCTGACCTGCGAGATACGTGTGTCCGCGTCCTCGGTCGCCGAGGCGGGCCCTGCCGTGGCGATCAAGACGGGGGCGACGGCGGCGGCGAACACTGCCGCGATGGACTTTCGGAGTCGCATGAACCCTCTTCTCGTGAACGAACCTGTGCACCACAGGATCGAAGAGGGCGGTAAAGATCTGGCTGGTGCAGCGAGCCGACGTCGAGCCGACTGCGGCGGATGCACCCGCGTCCGGGCTCACGGACCGGTGACGGTGGGGTGGCCACCGGTCCGTTGCGTGGTGTCGAGCGTCGAACAGGGCTGCGGGGCTTTAGAACTCCTGGGGGTCCCCGGCCGAACCGAAGTCCACCGAGGCGTACTCGCGGAGCTTGGTGATCCGATGGTAGCCGTCGATCAAACGGACGGTCCCCGACTTCGAGCGCATCACGATCGACTGGGTCGTGCAGCCACCCGCGCGGTAGTGCACCCCGCGTAGCAGATCACCGTCGGTGATGCCGGTGGCGCAGAAGAAGACGTTGTCACCGCGAACCAGGTCGTCGGTCTCCAACACGCGATCCAGATCGTGGCCCGCCGCCACCGCCCGGGACCGCTCCTCGTCGTCCTTCGGCCACAGCCTGCCCTGCATCGTTCCGCCGAGGCACTTCAACGCGGCTGCGGCGATGATCCCCTCCGGCGTTCCGCCGATCCCGAGGAGCAGATCGACACCGGTGCCGGGCCGCGCTGCGGCGATCGCGCCCGCGACGTCGCCATCGGAGACGAAGCGGATCCGCGCCCCGGCCTCCCGCACCTCCCGGACCAGCGTCTCGTGCCGGGGACGGTCCAGGATGCAGACCGTGACATCGGAGATCCCGATCTGCTTGGCCCTGGCGACCCGCCGGATGTTCTCCGCCACCGGCGCCGCGATATCCACCGAGGCCGCCGCCTCGGGGCCGACCGCGAGCTTCTCCATGTAGAAGACCGCCGATGGGTCGTACATCGCGCCGCGCTCGGCCACCGCCAACACCGCCAGCGCGTTGGGCATCCCCTTGGCCATCAGCGTCGTCCCGTCGATCGGGTCGACCGCCACGTCGCAATCGGGTCCGTTACCGTCGCCGACCTTCTCCCCGTTGAACAGCATCGGGGCCTCGTCCTTCTCGCCTTCCCCGATCACCACGACCCCGCGCATCGAGACGGTGCCGATCAACTTGCGCATCGCATCGACGGCCGCTTGATCGCCGCCGATCTTGTCGCCTCGGCCGACCCAGCGTCCGGAGGCCATCGCGGCGGCCTCGGTCACCCGGACCAGCTCCATGGCGAGGTTGCGGTCCGGAGCCTCCCGATGCGGCGCGGCCGGATCGGGCTCGGCGAGGTGGTGTGCTGCGGGCGGCGGCGTGGTCATGGCGTCTCCCGGAATGGTGGACCCACTCGTTCGAAGAGTAGGAGGGTGCGTCGATGTTGGCAGAGATCGCGGTCTTGTTGGGAGCTGACGCGGACGTGGATCGAGCAAGGTGGCACGACACACTCGTTCGATGCGCCCGGAAGGGGGACCGCATCCCGCGATCGGCGGATCCGGTCAGGTCAGCCCCGGTTCGACGCCTGCGGCGGGAGCGCAGGCCGGAAGCCGATGCCGGGACAGATCGAGGAACGGCTGCTGAGACGATGGTGTGGTGACAGTGCCGAAGTCGACCCCGCCACCCCTGCAGAAACCGAACCGGGCGAACCTGACCGGTAAGGACATGGTGGGTTCGATGCTGTTCCTCGCGGTGGCCATCCTGGTGCTGATGGGTGTGCTGGGCAGGTGTTCGTTCAACCCGTCCGGCCCGGATCCCCAGTCCATCCCCGCGCGCACCGTCGACCTGGAGACCGACCTGCCACGGGCGGCAGACCGGGTCGACTTCCCCGTTCGCTCACCGGAGCCGGGAGCGGACTGGCAGGCCACCACCATGCGCGTCGACGAGCTCACCCCCGAGGGGGACCAAGCCGTCCGCGTCGGCTGGCTGACCCCCGACGGCTCCTACCTGCGACTCTCCCAAGCCGTGGCCGACGAGGGGGCCCTGGTCCGCTATGAGGCGCGACAGGACCCGAGAGGCCAGGGCGTGGTGACGGCCGCCGACCTCGAATGGGTCCACTACCTCGGTGAACGCGACGAATCCATCTGGGTCACCGAGTTCGACGGCACGATGCTGCTGCTCACCGGGAGCGCCGCAGAGTCCGACTTCCACCAGATGGCCGAAGCCGTCGTCGCGGCAGACGTGGTCGCCGCCGACTGAGCAAGCTCTTCGACACTGGCAGCGGTGAGCCGGGCGACAGCGATACGGCGTTCTTCAGCTGACTGCCCGGTGTTGATGCGTTCCTGCCCTTGACCGGGTGTGACCTCGACTGCCAGGGCAGGCGCTCGCGTCCCGGCGACGCCACTGGCAAGACCACGAAACGAACATCGGTAACACCTGCCCCGCCCGCAGCCAAGAACTGTCGTAAACCGATGAGGGCAAGCGGGTGACGGAATGACAGCAGAGCAATCCGAGACAGAATTCGCACGGATATCGCACGATCAACAGGCATTCGAACGGTTCTACCGGGCCCACGTGGAGGCGGTGCAGCGCTTCGTCGCCCGTCGGGTCGACGATCCACACCTCGCAGCCGACCTGACCGCCGAGGTCTTCCTGGCCGTGATCGATTCCGCCCACACCTACCGACCGGGACGCGGTAGCGCCACCGGCTGGCTGTTCGGTGTGGCACGCAACGTCGTGTCCTCGGAGCGCAGGCGCCGCGCCCGAGGCCTCGTCGCCGCGAGCCGGATCGCAGGCCGGGCCCTCGCCGACGAGGACGACATCGCCGCATTGGTGGACCGCATCGACGCCGCAGCCTCCTCCCGCACGCTCATGGTGGCGATGGAGCGCTTAGCCGACGGAGAACGTGCCGTACTCGAACTGACGGCGCTGGATGGGTTATCGGTGGCCGACGCGGCGCTGGCACTCGGTATCACCTCGGTCGCCGCCAGGGTGCGGCTGCACCGAGCCAGGAAGCGGATGCGACACCACTTGGACGCCGGCACGAACAACCACGCGGCGCCGAACAAGCACGCGGGCACGGCACCCACCGGAGTGCGCAGGCCGACCGCGAAGAGCAAGTCCGCTAACGCGACCAGGATTGTGGAGGCACGGACATGACCAGCGAACGCAGCGCAACCCGTCGATTCGAGGACCGTCTCCTCGTCGAGCTCAAAGAGGTCATCGCCGAAAACAGCAGCCAGCTGCAGCCGACACCCCAACCCGCGCGCCGATCGCGGGGCCCTCGGTTGGTCGCCGCTGCCGGGCTCACCGCCCTCGGAACCACCGGAGTGGTCGCGTTGATGCTCGGCACCAGCACCGCAGCCTTCTCCGTCGAAAAGCAGAACGACGGATTGGTGCGCATCGAGATCTCAGATCTCCGGGATGCCGAGGAACTGGAGGACGCACTCGCCGAAGCAGGCATCCCGGCCTTGGTGGACTACCTACCCGAGGGCCAGTTCTGCAGGCAGCCTCGGTTCCTCGATCAGCAGCCCGCCGCTCCAGGCCCCGAGGATTCCATCATCGACGAGGACGTCGAGGTGGGCGGCAGTATCATGGAAGACGGGGTCGAGACCTCGATCGACGGGATGGCCGGGCCCGACGACCCGGCTACCGGGGCCGAACTCGACCCGATTGCTGTGCCCGACGGCGCGACCTCCGTCGAGATCGGAATGGACTCCGATGGCAATTCGTATGCGGCCTTCGTCCTGAACCCGGGCGACTTCGCCGACGGCGAGACCACACTGGTGATCGAGGCGGCCGGGACGTTGCCCATCACCGGCCTCGGGGTGAGCCAGGGCCAAGGCGAAGTTCTGCCCTGCGAGCCGGTCACTGAACCCGGAGCCGGGAACTGACCACATCGGTGCGGAGGCCGTAGTCCGAACCATGGGCTGCGGCCATCCGCCGGGTCTGACTCGGCCGAACATCTCCCGACGACAAGTGCTCGCTGCCGTGCCCCGATGGGCGGGTCACTGCTCTTCGGCAGGCGGTTGCACGGCTGCCAGCGCCTGCTCCACGCGTTGCCGGGCGCCCGCCAGCCTGCGTTCGCAGACCGTCGCCAGGGCCTCCCCGCGCTCCCAGAGTGCGAGCGAGTCCTCCAACGACAGCCCGCCCGCCTCCAACCTGCGGACCACCTCTGCCAGCTCGTCCCTGGCCTGTTCGTAGCCCAGCGCGGACTGTTCGGCATCCGGTTCCACCGAGGCCGACATCGACTGCTCGTCCTGTTCCTTCACACCGTCGAGCTTCCCAGGTGGATCCGCAGCGAGACCACTGCGGTGGCCACCGTCTGGTCGTAGTTGTTGATCGCCTCGGCGAACTCTGCGCCATCTCCCTCATCGACGGCGTCGCCGACCCGCGATGTCGCCTCGGCCACTCGCAGCCGATGAGCGGAATCACGCCAGTGATCCCGCCCCGCCTCCGAGGACAACGCATCGAATAACACCCGGAGCCGACCGATCAGATCCCGCCGTGCAGGCGAATCGCAGCCCGCGAGCAGCCCGAGCCAGCAGTCGGCCGCAGCACGATCGGCCTCCTCAGCGCTCTGCCGGACCATCTGGGTGGCAGGCGGTCTCGCCGGCTCCTCGACAGCGGTCGGCAAGGTACCTACCGCAGCCAAGGTGAGAGGAAGAAAGGTGGGCTTGCTCGCCGGGTAGGGCACCGCTACCTCCGGTCACCGCTGTCAGTCGGGTGTGTCACGATGGCCTGCACCGCGCCGTCGACTACGCGAACCCGCAACACCGTCTCCGGTGTGGCATCGGCGATGGATGTGAGCACCCCGGCAGCTCCATCCGCGTCAACACGTTGTACGACCGCGTAACCGCGAGCCAACGTGGCTGCCGGTCCGAGAGTGGTCAATCGGGATCGGGTCGCATCGAGACCAGACTCCGCGGTCAACAACCCCGTCAGCACCGCACGAAGGCTGCGCTCGCGCAATGTTGCCACTTCCTGCGCCCGATGTGCCAGTGGAACAAGCGGAGACGCCAGGACCGGACGGCTGCGCAAGGACGTCAACAACCGGGTTTCACGGTCCACCCAACCATGCAGGGCACGCCGCCCCCGGTCCCGCAGCAGACTGATTCTGGAGACCTCCTCCGCCATGTCGGGCACGACCCGCTTGCCCGCGCCGGTAGGCGTTGAACAGCGAAGATCCGCGACGTGGTCCAACAACGGGGTGTCCGGTTCGTGGCCGATGGCACTGACGATCGGCGTCCCGCAGGCCGCCACCGCTCGACACAGGGTCTCGTCGGAGAACGGCAGCAGATCCTCGACACTGCCACCGCCCCTGGCGATCACGATCACCTGGACATCGGGATCGGCATCCAACTCGCGCAGGGCCGTGACGATCTGCGGGACCGCCGTCGTGCCCTGTACCGCGACGTTGCGGACCTCGAATCGGACCGACTGCCATCGAGCCGTCGCGTTGGTGATGACATCGTGCTCGGCGGCGGAGGCCCGACCGGTGATCAGCCCCACCTTGCTCGGCAGGAACGGCAGCTTGCGCTTACGCGCCGGATCGAACATGCCCTCGGCCGCGAGCAACCGGCGCAGACGTTCGATCCTCGCCAACAACTCGCCGATCCCGACGGCCCGGATCTCGTCCACCCGCAGGCTCAACGTGCCCCGACCGAGATAGAACGTCGGCTGTCCGTGCACCACGACACGGGCCCCATCGGTGAGCGGCGGGCTGGCCGACCGCACCAGACCCGCCGGACAGGTCAGGGTCAGCGACACCTCGGCCGCCGGATCACGCAAGGTCAGAAACGCCGTGCCGGTACCGGGACGGGCCGAGATCTGCGTGATCTGGCCTTCCACCCACACCGACCCGAGGCGGTTGACCCACTCGGAGATCTTGCGCGCCACCGTCCGAACCGGCCACGGCTGTGCCGGTGAGGTCGGCGGCGCGGCGGAACCCTCGGCTGCGGACTGGTTCGACTGCGAGGGTTGTCTGGATTGAGAGGTCACTCGGCGCTCACCGTCGCCAGCCGATTCGAAAGCATACGTACATAGTCGGGCCGCGCGGTGCCGCTCTTCTCGTAGGCGAGCAGCGCGCGCAGCTGCTCCGGCGAGAAGCCCCGGAGCCTGCCCCGCAGCTGAGCAAGGCTGAACCCATCGTAGCCGGTGACGGGCTCCTCCGAGATCAACACGGCCTCCGCGCGTCGCGGCTCCACCAGGGACCGCCCGGGATCGGCATCGTCGATCGGGTCCTCGAGGTCCTCGTAGTCGGGGTGGGCCCGCTTCGCGGTCGAGGCGGGCGTACGAGTTCTCGTCGCCGTGCCGGTCCGCTCGGACTTCGCCGGGCCCGGGCCGGCTGTGTCGCCGGTGACGGGAACACCGAAGGAGCCGTTGCCCAATGCGTCGACAGCCAACGCATCATCGAAGTCGTCGAGATCGTCGGTTTCGGTGTCGTCCGCGTCGGAGGCCCGGGTTGGCTCCGACCTGTCCTGCCCGTCCGATCGGTTCGGACGGGCATCGCCGGCTGCGGTGCCCTCGGGAGCGAGATCCTCGTCGAAGGTGGCCCACTCCGGGTTCTCCTCCGGCGCACGCAGACCGGACAGCGCCTCGTCGCCCTTGATGGCGAGCTCGGTCACCTGCTGCTGAACGCGCATCGACAGCGACAACGCCTGACTGACCACCGTGACCGGCAATCCGGCGAGTTGCTCTGGCAATCTTCGGGCCTGTTCGACGGCGGCTACCGCCAGACCCGCGGCCAGCCGAACGGGTAGTGGCAAGTTTGTCATGACTTCAGCGTGCCGTAGGTGACGGCGACTGCACAGCGCGAACCGGCAAATCCGCTGTACCGGTGGTCGGGCGGCAGAGTGGGACCCTCAGATCGGGATCCGTACGCTGGGACCCATGACCGCCTCGACCCCAGAAGCCTCTTCCTCGCAGCCGCTCGGCCAGCCGGAGCAGGAGCAGGCCGAGACGACCGCCCGGAAACGCGTGCTGTTGGCCAAGCCGCGCGGCTACTGCGCGGGGGTGGACCGCGCGGTGATCACGGTCGAGAAGGCCCTGGACACCTACGGCGCACCGGTATACGTCCGCAAGGAGATCGTGCACAACAAGCACGTCGTCGAGACCTTGCAGGACCGAGGCGTGATCTTCGTCGACGAGACCGACGAGGTGCCCGAGGGTGCGCTGGTCGTCTTCTCCGCCCATGGCGTGTCGCCTGCCGTGCACGAGGAGGCCGAGCGTCGGAACCTGCGCACCATCGATGCCACCTGCCCGTTGGTCACCAAGGTCCACCAGGAAGCCCGCCGCTTCGCCCGCGACGACTACGACATCCTGCTGATCGGGCACGAAGGTCACGAGGAAGTAGAGGGCACCGCAGGCGAGGCCCCGGACCACGTACAGCTGGTCGACCGTCCGGAGGACGTCGCCAAGGTCGAGGTGCGGGACCCGTCGAAGGTGATCTGGCTATCGCAGACGACCCTGAGCGTCGACGAGACCATGGAGCGCGTCGACCAGCTCAAGGAGCGCTTCCCCGAGCTGCGTGACCCACCGTCCGACGACATCTGCTACGCCACCCAGAACCGCCAGGTCGCCGTCAAGGCGATGGCTGCGGAATGCGAGCTCGTGCTGGTAGTCGGTTCCCAGAACTCGTCGAACTCGAAGCGGCTGGTCGAGGTGGCCGTGCAGGCGGGGTCCGACGCCGCCTATCTCATCGACTACGCCCGCGAGATCGATGAGAAGTGGCTCGAAGGCGTCACCACGGTCGGGGTGACCAGTGGGGCCTCGGTACCGGACATCCTGGTGCTCGGCGTCATCGACTACCTGGCAGAACGCGGGTACGGCGAGGTCGAAGAGGTCACCACCGCCAACGAGAAGATCACCTTCGCACTGCCGCGCGAGCTGCGGCAGGCGATGTCGGACGTGCGCTGACGTCCTCGGCGGGCCCGCATCGATCGGGCCCGCCGTACGTGGCGCACTCTGCTTGATCGGCCCAGTCGGCTCGATCAGCGGTCTCGGCTTGATCGGCGCTCTCGGCTCGATCGGCCTCGGTCATCAACCGATCGGTCGGGCGCCGATCGGTCGAAGCCTGTGGTTGCGCGCCGCTCACTCCCGACGGGTCAGTCGGGTGCCAATCGGACGAGCTGGCGCAATCGCGCCTCACGCGCCCGTCGTTGAACAGCTCTAGCTGGTGGTCGTCGTCAGCTGCGCGGTCGTGCACGGCTTGGTCGTCGACAACTCAGTCGTCGAAATCATCCCGACTGCGCGGTGGCCTACGCCGGGGATCCGGCCGAGGCCTGCCACCAGCCGGCCCCCCGTCACCCGCGTCACGAGCGTTCCGAACGGGGCGACCCGATCGCTGGTCTGGTCGACCCGGTCGACCCCCCTGCTTAGCCGGCCCACCTGCGGCACTGGTGCGACGTGCCGACCCACGCGGCGCACCGTCCTCGTCGCCCGATCGAGGGCTAGGCCTACCGGGACGACGCTGCCCGCCCGTTCGCTCTGCCGACGACCGTGCCTGGCCCGCCGCTGCAGAACTTCGGCCCGGCGTCTTGCCCTGCCCTGCGGGTCGGCTTCCACGGCCCTCGGCCTTGGCCGCGCTCGGCCGACCGGAATCGAGCCCACCGCCCGTGCGCTCGGATCGGCCACGCCGGTCCGTTGTGGGCCTGCCGCCCTTGGCCGGACGGTCGCTCGCACTGACCTTGACTTTGTCTGCCGTGTCCTCCTCAACGGCCAATGGTTGGCGTTGCAGAAAGTAACGGGCGAGCCCGATACCGACCGTGAGTACCGTAGTGATGCCCATCACGGGAAATGCATTGAGCAGGGGCATTGCGAGGCTGAGCGCCGCCGTGGCCATCCCGGCACCCGCAGCTTCGCCGGTGAGCCACAGGACCAGCGGAAGCGACACACCCAGGATCAACGGCGGCTGGACGATCGGTCCGAACAGACTCTGTCGCTGAACCAGGAGGATCGCCAGCAGACAGCCGATGGCGTAAATCACCTGGGAGACGAGCCGAGGGCCGCCCAGGAACAGCACATCCACGAAGGTCCCGACCAAAGTGGCCCCGATCGCGAGCAGCGACGCGGCCCACCAGGTAATGCCTCGGGAATCACGGAATGCGGATCGTTCGGCCCAGGGGGTCGCTGCTTGCTCGTCAAGGGTCGACGGCGGCTGTTCACGGTCGCGGGAAGCGCTCACGGCGTCCACCGTAATGTGTTCACCGTATGGATTCGGTCGGACCGGGAACTTCACGCATGTAGCCGGTCGAGTGAATGTCGGCCTTGCCCGTTCAATCCCGGTTCATGACCCGTTCTCCTTCCGCAGTCGGCTGCTCGGCCGACAGTTCTGTCGTCGTTTGTCGATCGGCGGGCAATAGCGCTGCGACTGTCTCGTCGCGACGGACCGCCGCGACCTCGGTCGGGCTCGCGGCCGCCTCTCTCAGCGGCTCGGTGGCGGTTCGGAAGCTCTCCAAGGCGTCGAGTTCGCGTCTTCTCGCCGACAGGAAGCGCTGCAGATGCGTGCTTGACAGGTTCACCGCGTCGATCGCAGCGCCAGCCGATCGATGAGCGGTGGCGGCCTGGCGCCGGACCTGTTCGACGTCCTCGGCGAGGGCGTGCTCGGTGGCGGCGAACAACGCAGCCGAGGCAAGTACGCCGAAGCCGGTCGGTCCACAAAGGAAGACCCGTCGATCGAGCAGCCAGCGCAGCAGGTGTGGGTCGGTATCCAGCGCGGCGACGACGGCTGCATCAGACGGGACGAACATGATGGCGCCGTAGATGGCGTCGGCCCACCGCTGATATTCCTTCCCGGCGAGTTCGGTCGCTCGCGACCGGATGTTGCGGGCATGCACGCGCAGCGCGTCGGCCCGCTCGGCTGCATCGTCGGTCTCGACGGCCTCCAACCAAACAGCCAGGCTCGTCTTGGCATCGACCGGCACCCGGCGTCCGTCCCCGACCATGAGGACGAGGTCCGGTCGGGCCGCTCCGCCACCTGCGAGATCGGTCTGGACCGTGAAATGGAGCCCTTCGCGAAGCCCTAAGGCTCGGGCCGTTTCGACGAGCACCTGTTCGCCCAGCTCGCCGCGCCCGCTGATCGAGGCGAAAGCGACCTCGTAACGGCGGAGTGCTGCCTGATGCGTGGCGGATCTGGCTCGCTCCTGCTCGACGAGCTGCATGGTCGCGTCCGTTCGACGCATGCTGTCGGTGTACAGCCGCCAAACCATCGCCAGAGCGCAGGCCATCGCCAATGCGAGCACGATCGCCGCCGTGCTGATGACTACTGCGGACATGGTTCGCCTCCTTCCTGCCTCGTCGTTTCCGGAAATCCCGGGTGGACAGTGCTACCCGAAACCGATCATGCACACCTGCAGGTCGCAATGCTCGTAATCCGGCTATCGAACATCAGTTCGAGTGAATTTGGGGGGTGAGAAGTGATCTCAACACCGTTGGCCTCTAGCGTGGCAGCATGCGCATCCTCCACACCTCCGACTGGCATCTCGGCCGTACCTTTCACGGCCGCGATCTGCTCGGCGAGCAGCGGGATGTGTTGGCGGGCCTGGCCGATCTGGTGGCTTCGGAGAAAGTGGACACGGTCGTCATCGCAGGTGATCTCTACGATCGGGCGGTGCCATCCGGGGAGGCGGTGGGCGTCTGCCATCACATCCTGGCGGCTCTTCGCGCCGCGGGTGCCTCGATCGTGCTCACCTCGGGAAACCACGACTCGGCGGCCAGGCTCGGCGCATATTCGGAATTCGCCGCCGCAGGCGGGCTACACCTGCGGACACGAATCTCGGAGTTGGATAGTCCGGTTCTGCTCGCCGATGAGCACGGCCCGGTCGCGTTCTACGGAATTCCCTATCTGGACCCGGATCCGGCCCGCGCCAGCCTGGGAATCAGCGGCCCCGATTCGGTAGGCCACACCGGTGTGCTCACCGAGGCGATGCGGCGGATCAAGGCGGATCTCGCCACCCGAGGGCCGGGGGTGCGGTCGGTGGTGTTGGCGCACGCTTTCGTCACCGGCGGCGAGGGCAGCGAATCGGAACGACGCATCGCGGTCGGCGGTGTCGAGCAGGTCCCGGCCCGAGTCTTCGACGACATCGATTACGTGGCCCTCGGCCACCTCCATGGTCCGCAGACGCTGCGGCCCGCGTTGCGGTACTCCGGTAGTCCACTCGCCTACTCGTTCTCGGAGCGAAACCACCGAAAATCGGTCTGGCTGGTCGACCTCACCGCAGAGGGCCTCGGCGAGGTGCGGCGACATGATCTTCCGGTGCCACGGCCGCTCGCGGTCCTCACCGGCACGCTGGACGAGCTGCTCGCCGACCCGGGACACGCCGACAGTGTCGAGCATTACCTGTCGATCACGTTGACCGACCGGGTTCGTCCATTGGAGCCGATGCGACGCCTGCAAGAGCGGTTCCCCCACGCCGTGCATCTCGATTGGCGGCCGGAAGGCGGCCTCGACGATGCCCGGCTGCACTATTCGGCGGCGATTCGAGGCAAGGACGATCGGGAGTTGGCCGCGTCGTTCGTCGCGGATTGCCGAGGGGCGCTGCCCGATGAGACCGAGACCCGGTTGTTGGACGAGGCCTTGCATTCCGTCTGCGGGGAGCAGGTGCGCTCGTGAGGCTTCATCGGTTGGCGATGACGGCGTTCGGACCGTACCGGAACACGGTGCAGGTCGACTTCGATGCGCTCGGCGCCGATGGGCTCTTCCTGCTCCACGGCGAGACGGGCGCGGGTAAGACGACGCTGCTCGACGGGGTCGCCTATGCGTTGTTCGGACAGGTTCCCGGCGCCAGGGGACAGGTGCGCAGACTGCGCTGTGATCAGGCGCCCGACACCGTGGCGACCAGGGTCGAACTTGAGGTGACGATCCAGGGGCACCGGCTGCGCATCGTCCGTAGTCCCGAGTTCGAGCGGCGCAAGAAGCGGGGCGAGGGCACCACCACCGTGCAGGCGAAGGTCTCCTTGGCTTGGCTCGGCGGTGTTCCGGACGGCTATCCGGATGGATTGAGCCGGATCGACGAGGTCGCCAGGACGGTCAGCAGGCTTCTCGGTATGACCCACCAACAGTTCTTCCAGGTGGTGTTGCTGCCACAGGGCGAGTTCGCCAGGTTCCTGCGCGCCGATACCGATGAGCGGGAACAACTGCTGGAACAACTCTTCGGCACCCAGCGGTTCGCCGAGACCGAGAAGTGGTTTCGCGAACGCCGGACCGCCCGGTTCAACGACGTCCAGAACGCCCGTCGCGGGGTGGAGCAACTGCTGGCCCGGATCGCCCAGGCGGCAGGCGTCGAACCACCCTCGGTCGAGCAGCCGACGGGCCGGTGGGTGGAGGAGCTGACACGGCAGGCGGCCGATCAACGACAGTCGGCCCAGGAGGCCGTGGCTGCCACCACCGATCAGCGACGGCGGGCCGAGCAAACCGCCGTAGCCGGGCATCGGCTCGCAACGGCAATCGCCAGGCGGACCGAGCTACTGGCCCGCCTTGCGCGACTCGACGAACAGCACGAGACGCGTCTCGCGTGGACGGCCGAACTCGCCGCGGCTCGCGCCGCGGCCCCGGTGGCCGCCGAGAACGACGAACGCATCCGGGCCGAGGCAGACCTTCGACACCGCCGTGACCGTGCGGAGAAGACCCGGCACACCGCCATCGCCGCCGTCGACGAATCAACAGCGAGCGGCGATTCGGCACTCCATCGGATGCTCTCGAGTGCCGACCTCGTCGCTGCACTCGGCGACGCCGATGCCGACATACCCGCCGATCAATCGGTGGTCGCCGCAGACGGCGGTAGCGAGCCCGACGGCACCGCCCGCCGGGGCCTCGAAAAGCGGGTGGTCGTCGAACTACGCGAATTCGCCGCTGCACGAAGAGAGTCCGCGGGCGCCCTGACGAGCCTGGTCGACGAGGCGGCGCTGCAACAACCCGACCGTTCGCGATCGGTCGAGATGGCCTCGACCCGCGAGAAGACCGAGATGGCCTTGGCCGAGTCGGAACGCCGAGCGGAGCAGTTGCCCGTCGAACTCGCCGGGGTGCGGACCCAACTGGAGGAGTCGGCGACGGCTGCGGCGGCTGTGCCGGGAATCCGCGCTCGACGAGACGAGCTGATCGAGTTGACCGCTTCGGCACGGGAGCTGCCGGGCGCCGAACAGCGGTTGGCGGCAGCCGAAGCAGCCAGAGCCTCGGCAGTCGACGCCCATCAGACCGCCCGTGACCTCCTGCTCGACCTCCGAGAACAACGGCTGAGCGGGATGGCGGGCGAACTGGCGGGTGCGCTGGTCGCGGGTGAGCCCTGCGCGGTCTGCGGATCGCCGGAGCACCCCGTCCCGGCTGAACACGCCGCCTTGGTGACCGACGCTCAAGAACGAGCGGCGGTCCGCGCCGAACAGGTCGCATCCGCTGAACGGGAGGCCTCGACCGCGGCCCGCCAAGAGTGTCTGCATGCCAGGGATGCTTTGGTGACGCAGTTGGCCGGGCGTTCCGAATCCACGTTGAGCTCGGCACTCGCCGAAACGGAGACGGAACTCGACGCGGCCGAGAAACTGGCCGCAGTCCACCAGCGGCGGACCGATCAGCTGGCTGTTCTCGAGGCCGAGTCGGCCGAGTCGCAGCGGCGCCGAGCGGCGCTGCAGAGCGAGCTGGCCTCGATACGCAGCGAAGAGGCGCATCTGAACCGGGTCATCGCCGAGCGTTCCGATCGGTTGACCACGGCGGCGGGCGGCTATCCGGATGTCGCGGCCCGGCGCGGCGCCCTGCTACGCGCCGCCGAACTGGTCGACGAACTGGCCGACCGCTTGAGTGCCGTGGTCGAGGCGATCGATCGGTTGGCCGCTCGCAGACACCGGGTGGCCGTCGTCGTTACCGAAGCCGGGTTCGACGACCTAGCCGATGCTTTGGAATCGGCCCGCGACGAGGCTTCCATCGGCAAGCTCGATGAGGCGCTTCGCCAGGCCGATCGAGACGAGGCCGCACTGCGGGCCGAGCTGGCGGACCCGGAGGTGGTTGCTGCCGAGAACAGCACCCCGCCCGACCTGGCGGCGTTGGATTCGACCGCCGACGAGGCCCGCCGAGCTGCGGAGGAGGCGGTGGCCCGGCTGCGCGCAGCCGAGGCTGCCGATTCGGAATTGGCCGACCTGCTGGGCCGCTGGACCGTGGCCGAACGTGAACTGGCGCCGATCGAGGCCGACTACGCGACCCTGGACGCGTTGACCGATGTGGTCAACGGACGCGGGCAGAACAACCGCAAGATGTCGCTGCGCTCGTATGTGCTGGCGGCCCGCCTCGAAGAGGTCGCGGTCGCCGCGACCCGTCGACTACAGCGGATGAGCCAAGGCCGCTATTCCTTCGTGCACTCGGATGCGGCAGGTAGTCGGGGTAAGCGGGGCGGCCTGTGGCTGGACGTGATCGACGACTACTCCGGCCGGGCTCGGTCCGCCAAGACGCTGTCCGGCGGTGAGTCCTTCCTCGCGTCGTTGGCGCTGGCCCTGGGACTGGCCGACGTGGTCGCGGCAGAGACGGGCGGCGCGTTGCTCGACACCCTGTTCGTCGACGAGGGGTTCGGCAGCCTCGACGCCGACACCCTGGACCTGGTGATGGATACCCTCGACGAACTTCGTGCGGGCGGACGCGTCGTGGGTCTCGTCTCGCACGTGGAGGAACTGCGGCAACGCATCCCGACACGGTTGCGGGTGCGCCGCTCTCGAACTGGGTCCACCCTGGAGATGGAGATGGCTTAAGGGTGGGAAAAGACGGTGACGATGTGACGTCGGCAGGTCGGGAACGACGCGACCGGATCATGGAGCGGACGGGCGATGTGCTCGGCAGGCCGCGCCGGGGGATCGGAACGCTGGTCGTCTTGGGCGGGCTGGTCGCGATGGTGATCGGGGTGGTGCTGGCGTGGCGTGCCTCTTCGGCCGGGCCGATCAAGGTGGATACGGCCTTCACTCCGTGGGGCATGGGCGGTGTGCTCGCGTTCGCCATCGGCCTGTTGCTCACTGCGGGCGGGCGGCGCTGGCCCTTGGCCCTCATCGGACTGGTCTTCTCGGCATGGGCGTTGGTCGTGTTGACCGTCGATGGCGCGAAGTTGGGCACCGAGGCCACCGGCAGCGTCGAAAGCTGCACGGTCGAGGTTCGGGACCCGGTGCCGGGCCGTACCGATGAGGGCGAGCCGAGGGTTCGCAACTGGGTGGTCTGCGCCGAAGGCGAAGGCTTCTACCTACTGACGGCCGACGACGAGACCACTCTCGGCGGTCAGATCGAGGTCGAACAATCCAGCATCTGGCCGCCGGTTCCGT
Source organism: Actinoalloteichus hymeniacidonis (assembly GCF_014203365.1). Lineage (NCBI taxonomy): Bacteria > Bacillati > Actinomycetota > Actinomycetes > Pseudonocardiales > Pseudonocardiaceae > Actinoalloteichus > Actinoalloteichus hymeniacidonis. Next base: position 5,446,296 of record NZ_JACHIS010000001.1, on the reverse strand, counting down.
CGGCGCAGTACGAGGTCGGCAGCGCGGCGATCGTGGTGCCGGTGGCGGCTGGCGGGTTGCTGCTGCTGTTCGTGATCGCCCGGGTCCTCTCCGGTCGAGACCGCTATGTCGGCTGAGGCCGCGGCTGCTCGTCAAGGTGGGCTCCATCTCACGCCCGGCGCCTGACCACCCGATTTTCGCTTCCGCCAGACCTGGTGGTGACGAGCACCGTTCGGTCGCCTCTACACTCGCTTGTCGTGAGTCTCACCCTTGGCATCGTCGGTCTGCCCAACGTCGGTAAGTCCACCCTGTTCAACGCTTTGACGCAGAACGAGGTGCTGGCTGCGAACTACCCGTTCGCCACCATCGAACCCAACGTCGGTGTCGTCCCGCTGCCCGATTCACGGCTGGATCGGCTTGCGGAGATCTTCTCTTCGCAGCGCACCGTGCCTGCGGTGGTCTCCTTCGTCGATATCGCGGGCATCGTCAAGGGCGCGTCCGAGGGCGCGGGCATGGGCAACCAGTTCCTGGCCAACATCCGTGAGGCCAACGCGATCTGCCAGGTGGTCCGGGTGTTCGAGGATCCCGACGTGATGCACGTCGAGGAGGCCGTCGACCCGGCAGACGACATCGAGACCATCAACACCGAGCTGATCTTGGCCGATCTGCAGACGGTGGAGAAGGCGCTGCCCCGGTTGGAGAAGGAAGCGCGCACCCACAAGGAGCGGCGCGCCGCCCTGGAGGTGACGCAGAAGGCCAAGGACATCCTCGACGGCGGCCGCACCCTGTTCTCTGCTCAGGCGGAGGTCGACCTCGCCGAGCTGCGCGAGTTGAGTCTGCTCACCGCGAAGCCCTTCCTCTACGTCTTCAACGCCGACGAGGCGGTGCTGACGAACGAGACGCGGATCAAGGAACTCCGCGAGATGGTCGCGCCCGCAGACGCGGTCTTCTTGGACGCCAAGGTCGAGGCGGAGCTGCTCGAACTGGACGAGGAGTCGACCCGCGAGCTCCTGGAGTCGATCGGCCAGGCCGAGCCGGGCCTGTACTCGCTGGCGCGCGCGGGTTTCCACACTCTCGGCCTGCAGACCTACCTCACCGCGGGCCCGAAGGAGGCCAGGGCGTGGACCATCGGCCGCGGTTGGACCGCCCCGCAGGCAGCCGGCGTCATCCATACCGACTTCGAGCGCGGTTTCATCAAGGCCGAGATCGTGTCCTTCGATGACTTGGAATCCGCGGGCTCGATGGCCGAGGCCAAAGCAGCGGGCCGGGTTCGGATGGAAGGCAAGGACTACGTGATGGCCGACGGCGACGTCGTGGAGTTCCGGTTCAACGTGTAGTGGTAGCTACGTGCCGAACTCGGTAATTCGGCGAGGGAAGGCGTGGCTCGGCCATCGGGCTGCCGCCCGCGACGGAGACCATCGTGAGCGGGTGCGTTGCTCGGCTTAGGCTCCTGCGCTGAGGACTGAACGCCGCTGGCCAGCGGTGGGTAGGGAGACTTCGGCCGCGAGGTCCGGCGTGGGCGCCCGGAGGTGTACTTGACGATGTCCGTCGTGTTCCGTGTCTCCCCGGTGATCGATGATCGAGCGTTGTCGAAGCTGCACCGTCGCGCTTTCGACGCCTCTTCGGTCGAGGTGGTCCCGTGGTCCGCACGTCTGGAGCGGCATAGCGTCGTCTGGGTGACTGCCGAGGAGGAGTCGAACCTGGTCGGGTTCGTGAACGTCGTTGGCGATGGGGGCGTTCACGCGTTCATTGTGGACGCGGTCGTGCTTCCATCCCATCAACGTCGGGGCATCGGTGGAAAGCTGATCGAGCTGGCCGTTGCCGAAGCTCGATCGCGCGGTTGTGAGTGGCTGCATGTGGATTTCGAAGCCGATCTCGCAGCCTTCTATGTGAAGCGGTGCGGATTCCGACCGACATCGGCAGGTGTGATCCGACTCCGCTGATATTTCTCCGTACTGGAACAGCGCAGGATGTGTGGGGCCAGCCCGCCGACGCTCTCGCGGCAGAGTTGTTGGCGGCGACCGGGCGCAGCCGTGTTTCCTGTAGTGGTTCGGCCGCTGGGGAGGCGGACGATCCAGGAGCACCCATCGGCATCCATGTTCGGCAGTTGTGGCACAGCGATGACGAGGCGTCCGCGTTTTGAAGGGCCCCGCAGCGCAGAAGTTCGGTCGTCACCCCAGGTGGAGCACACGCCGTTGATGTTGGCGAGCATCGACGGCTTCGTCGTGAGGCGAATGCGATGTGCCAGGTCATCCGGGTGTTCGACGAGCCTGAGGTGGTGGACGTCGAGGAGCGTGCTCGGGTCCTGTTCTCCGCGTCGTTCTCCTACGTCGGATGAGGAAACATCGACTCGCGGGCTAACGGAGCAACAACGAAAGTCCGGATGGAAGGCGAGGACTACCTGATGGTCGACGGCGAGGTGGCGGAGTTCGGGTTCACGATGTGATCGAGTGTCGGTGCGCGCGAGTAGGTTCCAAGGGAATCCAGGTGATCTGAGACAACACAGGGAGCAGCCGTGTTCCGCACTCGAGTCCACAACCTATTCGTCTCCTCGGATGGATATGCTGCGGGCGATCGCGTGACGCTTGAGCAGCCGATCGGTGAAGCCGGAGCGCTCTTCAGTAAGTTCGACGGACGCGTTATTCATGGCATTCGTGGCATCGACGACCCTGTCACGGTGGATCAGGCGTTGTTCAGCATGTGGGGTCAGGGCATCGGCGCTGAGATCATGGGGCGTCGCAAATTCGGCCCTCAGTCGGGTGAATGGTTGGACGACGGCTGGCGGGGATGGTGGGGAGACGAGCCACCGTTCCGCACACCGGTCTTCGTTCTGACGCACTTCCCACGCGAAGCCATCGAGTTCGCCAATGGCACCAGTTTTCACTTCGTGGATGCATCGCCAGGGGAGGCTCTTCGCTTGGCGGGAGCCGCCGCCGATGGGTTGGACGTCCGAATCGGCGGCGGGCCGTCGACCGTGAGTGCGTTCCTCCAAGCGGACCTTGTTGACTTCTTGCACCTTGCGATCACCCCGATCGTGCTCGGGACCGGCGTCCGGATTTGGGACGACCTGGCTGGCTTGGAAGACCGCTTCAGCGTCGAATCCATCAGCACGGCCAGCGGACTGACCCATCAGTTGTGGAACAGGAAGAGTCGCCAGTGAAGGCATTTCGGCTTCACTCGTGAGGTCGCTCTGCACGGTCAGCGGGCGGACTCCGCTACGGCCGTGCGGCGCTGGTCGTCTCTAGGACGCTCTTACTCTAGGACGACGTCGACCGGTAGCGTTCGAGCGGCGATCCAGGATTACCAATCCGAGCGCGGGCTGGCCGGAGATGGGGCTCGCAGTCGCAATTCGCTGGCTGGGTGGTGGCCTCGACGACGAACATTGTGTGATCGCCGTCGTCGACGGGGCCGACGCGCATCGAGTCCAGGGCGGGGCGTCTGCAATCCATTGCCCGTGTGACCAGGATTTTCGAGGACCCCATCGGGTACTCGACGAACTGCGTCGCGTCTTAGGGAGACGGCGGCCCGCAGGTGGCGTCTCAGGTTGGTCGGGGTTCCGAGGCGGATACTGTGCCGCACCAGCGGTGCGAAGACGGTGGTTCCCGCGCCCAACATAGGTGCGGCCTCGGCGGAGGGAATTGCGTCTGGAATCGGATAGACCTGCCGTCAGTCGCCGGCCCGCGCGTGGTGGACGACCCCACGGTTGCGCATCAGTAAGGAAATTTTGGAGTTGAAGTGGATTACCGCATTCGGCTGGCCGCAGTGGCGGATCTGGACCCTGCTGCACGGGTCCTTGCGGGGGCTTTCGAGACGTACCCCTGGACGCGCTGGGCTCTCCCCGAGGACGGATACCTCGCACGTCTGGAAGAAGCGCAGCGGTTGTATCTCGCTCACGCGCTCGAACATGGCATCGTGCTGGTAGACGAGCCCGTGCGTGCCGTTGCTGCCTTTCTGCCGCCAGGCGCCCCTGCGCCCACTGAACGGATTCAACAGCGGGTAGCCGATCTGCACGGATCGCGTCTGACCGCGCTGACGGGGCTTTCACTGCCCGAGGCGCCCGCAGGATCTTGGACTCTCGAAACGGTCGGCGTCGAGGTGGCGCACCAAGGAGCGGGCCTCGGTACGGCCGTGATTTCGGAAGGGCTCGCGTTGGTTGATAAGCGAGGTGATCCGATCGCACTTGAGACCTCGGACGAGCGCAACGTGAGCCTCTATCAACGGCTCGGATTCACGACTACAGCGACGACCAGGATTCCCGACGGCCCCATCGTGTACTCGATGAATCGCGTCGCGTGCTGATGGAAGGATCACGACATGCCGCTTGCTGACGTGCGCAATGCCTACGGTGCCCGCGCCGATGAGTACATCGACCTGGTCGGCACGGTCGAGAAACTGGCCGAGCAGGACCGGGACCTGATCCTGCGCTGGGGAAAGGGCATCGACGGGCCGGTGCTCGACGCAGGCTGCGGGCCGGGGCACTGGGCGCACTACCTGCACGAGCACGGGGTGCACATCGAGGGCGTGGACATGGTGCCCGAGTTCCTCGCCCGCGCCCGAGAACGGTTCCCGGCGGTGCGATTCCACGAGGCAACCCTCGACTCGCTTCCGGTGGAAAGCGATGCGCTCGGCGGTCTGCTCTCGTGGTACTCCATCATCCACACGGCGCCGGAAGAGGTACCCGCGATCCTACGCGAATTCGTGCGTTGTCTGCGGCCGGGTGGGTCCTTACTCCTGGGTTTCTTTGAGGGTGAGCGAGTGGAACCGTTCGACCACGCGGTGGTGCCCGCCTACTACTGGTCTGTTCCGGCCATGAAGGAAGTGCTGGCGTCGGCAGGCTTCGAGGTCACCGAGGTGCAGACGCGCACCGCCACTGGAAAGCGCACGCATGCGGCGGTCGTCGCGGTGCTTCGAGGCTGACCGAAAACACGGCGGCTGATTCCTCGCCCGCCGGACACCGGCCGCTGCCCTGCTCCGGCCCAGCGACGACGTGCTGCGTCGGGGGCAGGGCAGCTCGGGTGGTCAGCTCGTCATGCTGGCGAGACTGCCACCATCATGAGAACCGCCTGGGATATTCAGGATCACGCCGAGGCGATTCGTGGCGTTGATCATGGCGATCAGAGCGACCAGCGCGACGGCCTGGTCCTGGTCGTAGTGTTCGCGCACGTGACTCCAGGTGTCATCGGAGACACCGTGTGCGGCGTCGGCGATACGGGTGCCCTCCTCGGCGAGCCGCAGGGCAGCTCGTTCGGCTTCGGTGAAGACGGAGGAATGGCGCCAGGCCGCAACCAGGCTGAGCCGCGCCGGGCTTTCTCCGGTGGCAGCGGAGTCCGCGGCGTGGAGGTCGACGCAGTATCCGCAACCGTTGATCTGGCTGGCGCGCAGTTGCACCAGATCACGAGTGGTTCTGGGCAACGTCGACTCCTCGATCGCCCGGCTGACCGCGTAGATGCGCTTGCTGATCTTGACACCCGTGCCATTGGCGAACAGGTTGATTCGAGGCTCCATGGCTTCGTCCTCCTCGATGCGATGGCGTTGCGCGCCGGCACCCTTTCGGGTGCGGCGTCCTGACGAGCACGAGACGCCGGGTACACCCTCGACGTGACAGTTCTGCCGGTGTGACCTGGATCGCGGATCTCGCCTGTCACAAGATGGCTCGATGCGGCGTCGGTTTGTGTGACACGGTCGGGCGAGCGGACGGGGATCGCGATGACTCAGCACGGTGAGCCCACGCCCGAGACTCCAGGAAGTCGTGTGACCGAGGTTCGACGGCAGTCCACCACGGCGACGTTCATGAGCCACCGCAATCTCCTTTTCACCGTCGCCTACGAGATGCTCGGGTCGGTTGCCGACGCGGAGGACGTTCTCCAGGAGGTATGGCTGCGTTGGGTAGCGGTCGATGTCGATTCGGTGCGGGAACCACGCGCCTATCTGATCCGCGCCACCACACGACAGTCCTTGACGCGACTGCGAACGCTTCGTCGACGTAGGGAGTCCTACGTCGGGCCTTGGCTGCCCGAACCACTGCTGACGACGCCCGACGTTGCCGAGGAGATCGAGCTGGCCGACAGCGTCTCGACGGCGATGTTGTTGGTGCTGGAGACACTCAATCCGACGGAGCGGGCGGTGTTCGTGCTGCGCGAGGTCTTCGCTCTGCCTTATGTCGAGATAGGCCGGGCCGTCTGCAAGACCTCGATGGCCGTCCGGCAGATCGCACACCGAGCCAGAGCACACGTCGCTGCGCGCAGGCCTCGGGGTGTGGTTTCGGCAGCACACGCGCGAGAGGTGCTCACCGCGTTTCGAACGGCCCTCGAAACGGGTGACCTGCAAGGTCTTCTCGATGTGATCTCGCCCGACGTCGTTCTGCTGACGGATGGCGGTGGGGTCGTCGGGGCCTCGCGCACCCCGGTGACGGGCGTTGACCGGGTGGCGGGTCTGTTGCGCGTGCTCGGCGCCGAACTGGAGTTTCAGCTGGCGGCGGTCAATGGTTCACCCGCATTCGTGGTCCGTCGAGCCGGTGAGATCGACACCATCTTGTCGGTGCTCGTCCAGGAGGGACTCATCACGGGTCTCTACGCGGTACGCAATCCCGAGAAACTGGTCCGCCTTGATCGCGAGAACTCGGTGAGTCGCTGAGTTGCCACGGCTAGTTTGGCCGGCTCGTTGAGGTGCTGCCGCCATCTGCGGGCCGACGCGTGCGCCCTACGCTGCGGCAGGGACGGGTTCGCGGATGGCTTGGATGTGCGGGAAGTCCGAGTCATTTGCCGGCTTGTGCAACACCCGTTTCCGGTCGGTCGTCGGTGCCCACCTCGGTCTTGCGGGGTGCGTGGTCGAGAAGAGTCTCGGCGGCGGCCCGAGCGAAACGGCCGTAATCGGGGTCGTTGAGCACCATGGCGCGGCTTGCGACGCCGTCGGAGAGCGTGACGAGCTGCTCGGCGAGCGGCTCCGGCTCGTCGACGTCGAGTTCTTTCAAAAGGTCGATCACCAGCGCGAGCATGAGCAGCTTCTGTTCGCGAGCGAAGACGTGCACCCGGTCGTCGGGGCCGGGGTGCTCGACTGCGGCACGGATGAACGGGCAGCCCCGAACTGTCTCGTCGTCAGGCCCCTGCACCACGCTGAACATCGCCATGATCCGGTCTCGTGGCGGGAGATCGGTGCGGGTCAGGGTCTTGAGCAGCGTTGGTCCGGCCTGTAGCAGGTGTGCCAGTTGGGCCAGCACGAGATCTTCCTTGTTCGGGAAGTGGACGTACAGGGTGCGTTTCGAGACGGGAGCCTCGGCCGCGATGTCCTCCATGGTGGTCGCGGTGATTCCCCGTTCCGCGAAGAGAGTGATCGCGGCGGCGAGGATGCGTTCCCTCCCGCCCCGGCCTGCTCGGCGTCCGGGTTCGTCGCTCATGGCCCAACTATACGACACCGTTTACATTGCGCGCCGCGATGCGCTACGGTCGTCTAGGTAAACGTGGTCGTGTACTTAAGGAGAGTGTGTGGCAGTGGCGACGACTGGGCTAGTGGACGCGGCGGAGCGACTCATTCGGACTCGGCGTGCGACCAGGGCATTCCTGCCCGATCCGGTGTCAGAGGAGACGATGGAGGCGGTCTTCGGGCTCGCAGGCGCATCGCCGTCGAACTCCAACACGCAGCCCTGGCAGGTCGAGGTACTCAGTGGCGGCATGCGGGACAACCTCGCCGAGGCACTCATGACCGCGCATCGGGATGGCCGTCGGACCGTCGATTTCCCTTTCACCGACGACAACTTCTCGTCGGTGCACCAACGTCGGCGTGCCGCATTCGGCGCCGCGCTGTACGGCACCCTCGGCATCGGTCGCGAAGACCACGATCTGCGCGCCGCCTACGACGCCAAGAGCCTGGACTTCTACGGCGCGCCCCACGTCGCGCTGCTGTACGCAGCGGATTCCGGCGACCCCAGACTGACCGCTGATGTCGGCATGTACGCGCAGACGCTTCTGCTGGCCATGGCCGCCCACGGGATCGCCAGTTGCCCGCAAGCGTTGTTGAGCTTCTACGCCGACACGGTGCGCGAGACGTTGGGTGTCACGGGCGGGAAGCTGCTGTTCGGCATCGCGTTCGGTTACGCCGATCCGGCGGCCGCGGTCAACACGGTCGCGGTCGGCCGGGAGCCGCTGGGCGAGACGACGCGTTTCCATCGCTGAACGCGCTGCTCAGGGACTCGGTGTCCGGCGCATCCTGCCCCAGCCGCGAGAACACCTGCTCGTCAGTAGGTCGCGGCAGGCAACGAGTCGCCGTAGAGCCGTTGCGCGTTGCCCGACAGCACGGCGTGCACGGCGTCGTCGTCGAGACCGGCTTCGCGGATGTACTCGATTGCCCGGGTGTACTTCGCGTCCTGGAAGTACGGGTAGTCCGACCCGCACATGATGCGCGTGGGATCGAGGGTGTCCAGGGTCATCCGTAGCGACGGGCCGTGGAAGTTGGCGGCGTCGAACCACATTCGCCGCAGCGCAGCGAGCGGAGACGACGGGAACGCGTGCCAGTCCTCGTAGTTGTCCTCGATGCGTTGCGCGAGGAACGGCAGATCACCGCCGAGGTGCGCGATATGGAAGCGAATGCCGGGATAGCGCGCCGGGATATCGGCCTTGAGCAGGTGCAACAGGGCCAATCCGTCCTCGATGGGAGCTCCGACCGCCCATTCGAGCCCTTGTGCATTGATCATGGGGCAGCGTGCGCCGTTACCAGTGGCATGCAGGTAGACGATGGCACCGCGTCGATTCAGCTCGGCGAAGACGGGCTCGAAGCGCGCGTCGGCCGGTGAGATCGTCTGCTGCACCAGCGAGGTGATTCCGATTCCCGCGAAGCCGAGGTCGTCCAGGCCGTAGGCGATCTGCTGCAAGGACTCGTCGATGTGGGGGAGGGCGATCGCGCCATAGGCGACGAAGCGGTTCGGATGCCGTTGGAGGATTGTGGCGTAGGTGTCGTTGACCAGCTGTGCCGCATCGCGGGCTGCCTCGGCGTCGTCGACCATGGGGAGTTGGGGAACCGCCGAGATCACCTGGACCTGCACCCCGGCGGCATCCATCATGCGTAGCCGCGCACTCAGATCCGCGTCGTCGTCGCTTGCCTTCATGTTGCGCGCAACCTTGGTGGTCGCCGGGTCGACGCCGATCGATTCGAGTCGGTCGAGGTAGTCAGCGGGATAAACGTGGGCATGGGCGTCGATGGCGTGGCGAGGTGCTGTCGTAGCCATGGCATCTCCGGTGTTCGGCTGGGTGACACTGCTCGGGGCGGCGAGCTCTGGGCGAGTACCCACAGGCCGTCGGGCCATGCCGCCGAGGCGAGATCGGACATCGCCGGGGTAGTCGGGGGCCGACCCGACTACCCCGGGCAGCAGGCGGTCAGTCGTGGGCTTTCGCCCTTGGCGATCTCGGATTCCGGTTGGGTCGGCGTCGAGCGGGTGCGCCGGTGGCCGGGGTGGACTCGAATTCGTGATAGAGCGAGACCCAGTGTTCTGCGGTCAACCGTCGGGGCAGTTCGCCTCCGGTGAGGCCCTCGGCGCGAAGCCACCGGTTGATCGAGGGCGGCGGGGCCAACCTGGTCAGGATGCCGCGAAGCCCGGTGCCTCTGCCGGTGAACACCGATCGCACCAGCCGTTGATAGGCGGCGCGTTCCGCCACCGCTACCAAGGGGGCAGCCCTGCGTCGCATGATGAGCACCCCGCCGTCGACGGCAGGTACCGGCCGGAACGCTGTCGCGGCGACCCGACCGGCTAGGTGGAACTCGTACCAGGGCCACCACAGTGCCGTGAGCATCGTGGCTCCGCCGACCCCGGCGCGTTTTCGAGCCACCTCCCACTGAAGCAGCAGGATCGCCGAACTCCAGTCGTCGGCGTCCAACAGCTTGCGTAGCAACGGCGTGGTCAGGTGGAACGGCACGTTGGACACGATGTGGTGGCCGACCGTGGCGGGTCGATAGGTGAGTAGGTCGGCGTGGACGACCTCGGCTCGGGAGCCGAAGCGGCGTCGGAGATCCCGCACCCGGCGCGGGTCGATCTCGATGGCGGTGAGGTCTCGGCCGGTGGTGAGCAAGGCGCTGGTCAGTGCCCCGTCTCCCGCGCCGTATTCGAGGATCGGACCTGGGGTTTCCTCTCGAAGCAGCTCCGCGATGCGGGTTGGTACCCGCTTGTCGACGAGATGGTTCTGACCGAGTTCGTGACGTCCGGGCAGCCGAGGGTGGTTCTTGGACATGGGGATTCCCGTTCGATGGCTGGCGTCGCGCGACACACCGATGCGGAGGTGATCGATTCGCGCGCAGGGCAGAAGACGCTTGCCGACGGCGGGAAGCCCGTACCTGGCCCGAGAACGGGTGAAGGGGTACGGGTGAGGTGAATTCGTGCTTGCCTGGCGGGTGATCAGCCGAGGCGAGCCGCCATCACACCGCCGTCAGGCGATGCGAAAGCGGACTATTGCGAAGACTGCCATGGCGAGGAGGGTAGCAACCGATCAGCGGCCGCCCAAGCGAATATCGGACTGCTGGATTCGGCTGGACGGCCCCGGAACAGCAATGCCACCTCGGTGGTTCACGGCTGTCAGCTGGGATTGGCTGGGTTACTGGGCGCGGGTGTGACGGCGCGGGTGGCGGCTTGGCGGGTGTCGTCGTTGACGGTGGGGATTTGGTAGTTGAGTTGTCGGATGTGGGTGAGGAAGGCGGGGTCGGGTGCGAGGTCGTGTTTTTCGAGGTAGTAGCGGACGGCGGGTTGCCAGAGCCAGGTGCCGTCGGTGAGCCAGGCGACGGGGACTCGGCGGGGGTGTTCGGGGTCGAGTTGGTCGGGGACTCGGCCTCGGCCGGAGAGGACTATGTCGCCTGCGACGAGGTAGGCGAGGACCTTCTCCTTCTCTTCGGGCGTCAGAGGTTCCCGGTTGACTACCGGGTCGCCATTCTCGGTTTGGCCGTCGAAGACTCGGGCGTGATAGAAGTCGTAGGATTGGCTGGGCATGGGAGCTTTGCGGGCGGCGACTTGCGCGAGGTAGGTCTGGATTTCGGTGGTTATGGGGAGGCGGTGTCGTCGGACCTTTTCGTTGGTGATTACGGCGTAGGCGACGCGGAGATTGACTTCGGGTATTTCTTGTGGGACCTGGAAATTGTTGGTGCGGATGTGCTCCAGCATGGCGGGATCAGGTGAGATTCCGTATTTCTCCAGGTAGTGAGCCACCGGTGTGGGCCATACCCATGTGCCGTCCGTGCGAACGATAGTTCCAGGGATTAGCTTTCGGTCTTCAAGCAGATCGTAGAAGCCTCCTGTTTCTCGTATTTGAATTGCTGGGGCCGTTCGTAGGTAAGTTAGTACTGCGGGCACCTCGGAAGCAGGGATTGGCGGCCGAGTAATGATGGGCTTTTGGTCGGGTGTTACGCCGTCGAATAGTTCCGGCCTACTTATTGTCGGCAGTTCATGCTGTTCTTCTTGTGCTCCGCGTTGTAGCCAGTCAGGGGTGTTTTCGATTGTGCGTGGGAACTGGGTGAGTTCTGTTTGGAAGTCGTGTTGTGCGGGGTAGTTGAACCAGTCTGGTTCGCGTTCGCGTTCGTATTTGACTGAGTAGGTGCCAGGGTAGGTGAAGAGTGCGGCGAAGAAGTTCCAGGTTCCGCCTCCGGGCCGGTACATCCCGGCGCGGAGGCGTTCGAGAAGGTTGAGGATTGACGTGGGGAGGTTCCAGTGTTGAGGGCGTCCTGCGGTGTCTTTGACGGTGCTGATGGTCTCGACGTAAGAACCCACCACGCAGTATTGGAGGTAAAGCTCGCGCCAACCGGCGGGTATTTCGTGTTGGACGATGGCGGTGATCTCTTCGATCAGCGCATTTTCTTCCGGTGGGGTCAGCGGGGCGGAGGGGGTGGTCATCAACCATGCCTTTTCGTCGAAGTGGGAACAGCGAAATCATGCATCGTGGTCGGTTCCGGTGGTAGAGCCGGGGTCGACAGCGCCGCTAGCTTGGGTAAGTCTGCTCGCCAGCCACTCGGGGACGTACTGCGCTGTGCGTGGAAAGGCAAGCAAGTCGGTCGCGAACACCTCGGGCGGCACCGGCGGAACCCACTGTGGTTCATAGGTGTAGTTGTAGCTCACACGGAACGCAGCCGGGGGGTCCATGGTGAATCGCACCGAGAACCAAGCGCCCTTCTCCGGGCGGTAGGTGACCTGTCGTAACAATGCGAGATCCTCACCCAGTTCAGGAGTAGGCGCGACGGGCACGCTGCCGCCGTCGGCGGTCAGAACCGTGAGCGACAGGTCGCGCACGGCGACAGCCATTAAAGCCTTTAGGTCGATGCGGTGCCAGCCGGACGGAGTAGCGGCGAGTAGCCTTCCCCCGATCCGCTGCTGTAACTCCTGCTCGTTAAGGGACTGTAGGGGGTACATTCGGAAAGCTCCTCAGGTGCGTCGATGTGACGGGCGGGTCGCCCATCGTAAGTTGGAACCGTACGTGGACAGCTTCCGGAGTTTCCCGCCCGTTTCTGTCAGCCCAGAAATCGAATCGATCAACCCTGAGATCAGGTCCGGCAATAGCCTTGAGATGGTTTTCCATCTCGCCCCAGCTGGTAGGGATAAAATGCTGGCCAAAAGTTGCGTTCTGTGCCGCCCATTGCGCCATATAATTTACCCGCTCGCTGATGCCTGCCGCTGCGTGGCCGAAAATATGCCCACCTGCGGCTTCCATAACACCCGAGTACTCGTTCTTTGAGGCAACTTGGCCAACGGCCAGTTGGATGGCACTCTCCCGAGCATGCCGATGACTCTTGTCGTAATCGAAGGCACCGCTGGCGGCAGCGGTATTACCTTTTTCGTCGGTGTGAAAAAGCCAGCGCGGATCGCCCGGTGATTCCCCGATTTTCGGTGGATCGACCACTCCGTATACTACATTTGGGATCGGCGCTCCTGTCCGTGGCTGGACGTCGGATGCGGTGGTATGTTCATGATGGAAATGCATCGTTTCTCGGTTGCCGAGTTCAGGGTTGAACAGATTCTCATGCGGTCCCGCCCAGGTGAGTATTCGACTGATGTTGCCAGCGTCGTCGGTGAAAATTGTGGCATGCCAGCCGTCACCATTCGGTCTGTTGAGAGTGATCTGTGCGTTTGCTGGGCGGTCTTCCTCGGGTCGGGCGCCCCAGCCTGAGGTAAAGGAGCCTTCCTGTGGATTCCATTCTTCGGTTAACACAACAGTGAACGGTGGCGAAGGTGCTGACCGCGTGTCCTCCGAGGCTTCGCCGGGAGGGATATCTGAGGAACCCTCGTTCGGTAATGCTGCGTCGGGGACGTCCCATGTAACTGCGGGCGGCGGTTCAGCCTCGCCATCGGTGCGGAACCGTTGATTTCCGTGGCCGTCGGCCACATTGTAGACGACTTCTGGATCTAACAGCAGGTCGATGGCGCCCAATGCCGGCCCTGTGGCGCCCCCTGGTGGGAAATAGGCGTCTGCACTTTTTCCCGGACTCTCGTTGGGAACTGCGGCAGTGACGTATTCAAGTTTTGGCCTTCCGGTATCCGCGCAACGCTCGCCGACAAAATAATCGCCAACGGTCTTGATTTCTAGGGAACCTTGAGCGTTCTCGAATTCGAGATCAACTCGATACCACGTGTTCGGTTCCGGATTTGGTACCGCATCGGCGAATCGTTGATTCGGGCCGAGTAACACGGGAACCGGTGGAACGTTCGGATCCATGACTGGTGGGACGTAATCCGGCACCTGATTCGTCGACCGCGTATTCGCCCGTGCCCGAGCATCGTCCGGACCACCCTCTGCCGCGCTGTCGCCGAGGTAGGGGCCGTCACTGAAATCGGTGGTGGTGCCGTCCGGTTGGAAGGCCTGCCAGGTGCCGTCCGGCGGGTCGGCGGGAGTCCAGTTTCCGTCGGCGTCCTGGGTGCCGGACGAGGAGAACAGGCTGCCGTCCGCGTTGGCCCAGCCCATCTGGGTCGGGGCTAGTACCTCCACGCCGAGTTCGCGGGCTAGATCGGCGGCGAATCCGTCCGGTAGGCCACCCGTGTCGCAGGACAGCAGGCGGATCGCCTCGCCGTTCCAGTCCGGGTCGGCGCGGACGATGTCGGCGAAGCCTGCTGCGTCCAGTGTCTGGTCGCCGATGAAGACGTTCTGTTGGTCGCCGTGCAGGTCGTAGGTCCGGCGGCCATCCGGGTCGGGGGCGACGGTCTGCGCCGAGCGTTGGGTTTCTGGCTCGTCGGGGAAGAAGGCCCGGCCTGCCGGGGTCGTGGTGCTGGCGTCGAGGATCGCCTGTTGTTCCGTTGTCAGCGGTCGCGGGTCGGCGGGGCTGTCGGCCGGATCGCCGGGGTCGCCGTCGCGGTCGGGGGACGAATCGGGGTCCGTGCTCGAATCGGCATCGTGGTCGGGTGTCGACGTCGGGTCCGCGTCCGGCGTGGTGTCGGGTCTCGGCGTGGCGGGGTCGGCGCCCGCCGCCGCATCGCGCTCCGCCAGTAGCTCGGTGCGGCTCGCCTCGTTCGCGGCCAGCCAGGCATCGCCGTCGGGGGTGGTGTTCCACTGCCCGTTGTCCGGGTCGAAGGCGCCGAGCAGGCTCTCGTTGCCGTCTCGATCCACCACCCACAGCTCGGCGACCTCGCCGAGTTCGGTCGGGCTCAGGATGAACTCCGGGGTGGCGTGCTGTTCGCTGCCGGGGAAGCCGTTGCCGGTGAACGGCGGGTCCTGGCGGGTGTCGCCGCCCATGTTCGCCATGCCCTCCGGCGTCGTGCCGCCATAGGGAATCGCCAGGTTGTCGGGCTGGTCCAAGGGGAACCGCAGCACCGGGATGCTCGCGTCGTCCGGCAGATACGGCGGACGGCCGTTGCGGTCCTCGTAGCCGCCGTCGGTGTAGTCCAGCCGCAGTCCCTCGATGACGTCGGCCGGGCTGCGCAACTCCGCGACATCCCGATAGCGGGTGGTGAAGCCGCCCGCCTCGGTCGGGTCGAAGATCTGTCGTTGGCCGCCGCTGCCATCGGGGATGAACACCGGATTGTTCTGCAGGTAGTTCGCCGCGACCTCGCCGGTCAGCACCCGCTGCACGACCTCGCCGGGCGGGGTCTCGACCCCGTCCCGCACGTCCCGGATCGCCTCGACCTCCGCAGCCGTGTAGCTCTCGACCGGGCGTTGCCGGATCTCGTCGAACTGTTCCGGAGTGAGTCCGGTGCCTTCCAACCGTTCGGCCAGGCTGCTCTCGAAACCGTCGGTGGTGTCGAGTTGGTCGGCACCGAGGCTCGTCTCGTACGTCGAGCCGTCGGACAAGGGGTACTCGTGCTCGATCGGCGGGAGACCGCTATCGGTATCCGGTGTGCTGTCTGCCGAGTCGGTCGGCGACGCGGCATCCGATGGCCCGGAGCTCGGAATCGGGTCTCCGGAACCCGGCCCCGCATCGGCAGGCGGGCCTCCGACGGGCGACGCGCTGTCCGGCGTCCTCGGCGTGGCGGGGGCCTGCGGGGACTCCGGCGTGGTCGGCTTCCGGTCCGCAGGCGGGGTGCGGTCCGCGCCGCCGTCGCCGCGCGGGACGGGTGCCGCGTTGCGATCGGCTCCGGCCGGGGGCGTGTCGCTGCGGGGCGCAGGCACATCCGTGCGGCCGGGTTGCGGTGCCGGGCCGTCGGGTCCGGGTCGGTTCGGTCCACCTTGCGGCGGGACCTGGGCAGGCGGAGCCTGCGGCGGTCCGGCCTGCTGGTGCGGGCGTGGTGGGCCATCGGGTTGGCCACCGAACGGGCCGGACTGGCCGGGACCACCGTGTGGTGCCGGGCCGGGGCCGAACTGCCCTGGTCTGTTCGGCGGTTGACCGAATCCACCGGGCTGTTGACCGCCGGGATGGCCGGGTTGCTGGCCGAAGCCCGGAGGCTGGTTGCCGAAGCCGCCGGGCTGGTTGCCGAGACCATTGGGGGGCGGCGCGAACTGTCCGGGACGCGGGCCGTGGGGTTGATTGACTTGGGGAGGCCCTTGTTGACCGGGGCCGAACTGGTTCGGACCGCCGGGCGGCGTCCCCGGACCGAACTGGCCGGGTGGGCCGAATGGTCGTTGCTGTCCGGGGTTCCCAGGCCCGCCCTGGTGCGGCGCTAGCTGTTGCGGGCCTGGCTGGCCGGGGCCGGGGCCCGGTTGACCGAAGCCGCCGGGACCGCCCGGACCACCCGGGCCGGTTGGCCCGAAGGGCATAGGCGGGCCTGCCGGACGCGGTTGCGTCGGGTAACCCGGTCCGCCCTGCGGTGGGGTCGGGCCACCGGACTGATTCGGCGGCGGTCCGCCGAAGTTCTGTGGTGGCAGGCCGCGTGGTGGTGGCCCGCTGTGGCCGGGCTGCGGCGGACCCGCAGGCGGCGGACCCGCGGGCGGCGGCGAGCCGGGATGTCCGAGGCCGGGCTGCTGTGGTCCGGGCCTGCCGGGTCCGGGTTGCCCACCGCCGGGTTGCGGAGCCGGCTGTCCGGCGGGCCCGAACGAACCCGGACCGCCGCCCGGCTGCCCGCCCATTCCGCCCGGAGCCGGTCCGAACGGCACGGACCCGGGCATGCCGCCGGCCATGCCACCCGCTGGGCCGCCAGCCGAGCCGCCGAAACCCGCCGGGTTACCGGCCGCGGGAGCACTGGGAGAGCCGCCGCCCTGGAAACCCGGCTGTCCGCCGGAGAACGGCGCGTCGGATCCACCGGTCGAACTCGCCGAGATCGTCAGAGGCGCCGACGGGGGCGCTTCTGGTCTGGGGCCGGTAGCACCGGGACCGGTGGGGCCGAAGCCCGCCGGTCCTGCGGCGTCCAGTCCGCCGGTCGAGTGCGGGGCATTCGGCCCGGGGTTCGTTGGACCGGGCACGCCACCGCTGGGGCCGAAACCCGCCGGGTCGTTGGGGCTACTCGGGCCGAACCCACCGGGATTGCCCGGCGCCTGGGGCGCGGAGTCACCTGGACGCGGGGTCGCACCGCTCGGGACCTGGTCTGGGCGAGGTCCGCTGGGGGACTGCGACGATCCGGGGGTCGATCCGCCGTTGCCTGGGCCGCCGGTCGAATCGGCGGTGGGGCTCGTCGGAGCGCCGCCGGGCGCGGCTCCCGACGGGGCGTCGAAGCTTGCGGCGGACGCGGTGGACCCGCTGCGGGCTGGGTCCGGAGCGCCATCGAGATCCGGGGCGGATATCGGCCCCGCCGAGGGGCCGTTCGAGGTGGTCGGTGCATCCGGCGGGCCCGCCGTGGCGCTGCGATCCGGGCTGCTGCCTCCCGGTGCGCTGCCACCAGCCGGAGTGCCGCCAGCCGGAGTGCCGCCTGCACCGCCACCGGAACCGCCGCCTCCCGGCCCGCCGTTACCGGATCCGGCGTCCGGAGCCGGATTGGTCGGACCGCCCGGGCTGGATGGGTTCGACGACCCCGCAGCGTCGGGCGTGGCTGCATCCGGCGCCGCCGAGGAAGACGGAGTTGTGGAACCGGAATCCGGCGTCGGTCCGGCGGCGGGCCCGTCGGGTTGTGGTGCGGACGTCGTCGAGGAGGACGCGGGCGCATCCGTGCTCGGCCCGGCGCTGTCCGGCCTTCCGCCGTCCGGCGGGCTGCCGCCTGTCGAGGTGCCGCCGCCGTCCGAGGGACTGCCGCCCGGCGAACCCGAATCCGCCGCTAGCGGTGCGGACTGCGTTGATAAGCCCGAATCCGGTGCGGTCGGTGCCGAGCCGCCCGAGTCGGACCCGCCATCGAGACGAGCGCCGAGCGAATCGGGGCCGCCGCTGGTCGAGGGACTCGAGTCCGGGGCCGTACTGGTCGTGCTCGGTCCGCTGTCGCCGAGCCCGGAGCTGCTCGGCGTCGTACTCGCGGTGCTATTCGGGCTGGTGCCGCCGCTGTCCGAACCGCCGCCACCATCCGAACCACCACTGCTCGAACCCGAATTCGAGCCGCTGGTCGAACTGCTCCCAGAGCCGCCGGAAGACCCGCCGCTGCTCGTGTTCCCCAACCCCGAGCCGCCGGAATCGGGGCTGCCGCCGGTGGCGCTGAGCAGGGAGTTGGGTGTACCCGACTCGGACGGAAGCCCGCCCGCCGGACCAGAGCCACCATCCGGACCAGAACCACCGTCCGAGCCAGACCCGCCGCCGTCCGAGCCGGACCCACCATCTGCCCCGGACCCGCCGCCGTCGGTATCGATGTTCGCGGCGCTCAGCCCCTCGGCGCCGCTCTGCGCCCCGTCGACCGCGCCGCCGACCGCACCGGAGGTCGCACCGTAGAGCAGGTCTTGGCCGGTGAAGCCCTGGCCGGTGACCAAGCCTTCGGCCACGGTGCTCGCGACGCCCTCGGCGGCACCCCTGGTCGCCCCGCGTAACGCCTGGTCGGCCAGGGTTCCGCCCACGCTGTCGGACAGCGCGCCGGTCGCACCGGTCGGCACGACCCCGGAGACGCCGCCGACGACACCGGAGACGACCCCGCTGATCGCGGAATCCTTGATCTTGCCCCAGTCCATCCCGTCCCGGTTGCCCTGCAGCATCTGGAGGCCCTGGATGGCGGCGTCGAGGCCGACCGACATGGCCACCTCGATGGCCACACTCTTCAGAATCGAGATGATGAGCTGCCGGAAGATCATCTGCACGGTGAGCCTGGTCGCCGCCTGGGCGACCGGGATGCCCGCACTCGCGGTGCCGAAGGTGACGAACGCCGCCGCGATCATCGCCGCGATCTGAATCGCCAACATGATCAGCGATGCGATGATCATGTACTTGGTGTATTCGACCTCGAGCGCGGAATCGTCGCAGCTCGCCCCGAGCCCCTCGCAGAACTCCTGTAAGGAGACGAGGAACTGTTCATCACCCGCGACGAACTGATTCCACATCTCCTGGAAGGCGTCGGCCGTCTCGCCCTCCATACAGGCCAGCGAGGCATCGGCCGCCGCTTGACCCTGCTGGATCACACCGCCGACTTCACTGGCCGCTTGGCGCCATGCCTCGCCCAGCCTGCGCAGCGCCGTCTCGTCACCCTCGGGCCAGCTCATCCCCACACAGATCGGGATGAGCCACTTGACCTCGTCGGGGATCTCCATACCCATGGGGCGCACCTAGTGTCTTCGGGCCGCGAAACAGGCCGGGTGAACAGCGAGTCGGAGCGAGAACCGGCCCAGGCGGGCCATGGTGGTGCGTGTAGGGACCCGCCGAGGCGTGTCCCGAGAGATCAGCGACGGTTGTTCGTCAATGCCCGCCACCATGCGGGCCGCGCATCCTCGGGACGGGGATGCCGCGAGATTTCCGTGTCCAGCGCCGCGATCGGCGGCGGGACGAACCAGGTGGTCTCGTCGTCGTGGGAGATCCCGCCCGGGCTGCCGTCCGGCCGGACACGGAGGGCGGCGGCCAACCAGACTCCCCGTTCTGAAGCGGCCGAGGTCGTACGAAGCTCACCGAAGGCTTGGCTCACGGCGGGATGCGGCGACCAGAATCGCGCGGCGCCGTCCGCGCCGACACTGCGACAGATCAGTTCGGCATGCCCGCCGACCTCACGGAATTCGAGGTCGACGGCCCGCCATGGCGGGGGAACGGACGCGATGACGGCGGCACTGATCGCCTGCCGCAGCTCGGCCTCGGTCCGCAACGGACGGTCGGCATCGGATCGCACATCGTCGGCCCGGGCGGTCTCGGTGCGCTGCTGCCACAGGGCAACCAGTTCGGCCCGCGTCGCGGAGCCGAAGAAGCCCGTGCGCTCATACACGGTCAGACCCAGTTCGCGGGCTCGGACGGCGTCTCGGCCGGTCCAGGAGAGTTGCAGCCTGTCGCCGTCCTCACCGGTGACGAGGTAGCGCTCACCGTCGACGAGGCCGTAGGTGCTCAGCGAGAACCGTTCAAACAGCTCGGATTCCGCGACCTTGCCGACCACTCGACCGTTCGCACGGGCCTGGAAACCCGCAGGTACGGGATCGCCATGGAGGACGGTCAGCACCACGCGGCCGGGGCCCGCCGTCGCCACTCGGAAAACCTGACCGCGCCAGACGCCGTACGGGCCATCGGGAAAACCAGCGGTGGCGGTCATGACCCACTCCGGAACGAGTCGGCGCTCTCTTCGTCCATCGTCTCCCAGGTGTCGGCGGCCCCATCGAGATTGGTCTTCAATCCGGTCAACCCTGCGACCAGATTGACGAAGGCCTCGAGTGCCATCTGGGAGTTCGGCACGTACTCGCTGCTGAAGGTCTCGCCGGCCTCATCGGCACCCCAGCAGTTGCCCTCGGAACTCAGGGCCCCTTCCAGACTGGTGCGTGCCGCCTCCAATGAATCCGACGCCCCGGTGAATCCCGATGCCGCCGTGCGCAGCGCGGCCGGATCGACCTCGTAGCCGTCGCTCATCTGGAGTCACCGCCGGTCAGCCAACTCTGCGGCTCCTCGTCATCCGCGTCGTCGCGAACCGGCCGCTTCGGCCGGGTCTGGGCCGGTGGTGGTGCCGCTTCCGGCGGGGCGGTCGGCTTGAGGTTCGGATTGAGCAGATCGCGGAACGACGGGGCGCCCTCGACCAGGTCGGCGAGGTCGGGCGTGCCCTCGTGGAGCGGAGCCATGATGTCGGCGACGCGCTGCCCGACCTGCGTCGATGCCTGCCGCACCACCTCGGTGGCGGTTCGACCCAGCTTCTCGGGGGTGCTGCGCGCGAAGGCGCTCGGCGCGAACTCCAAGCGGGTCAATGCGCCGCTCGCGTCGACGGTGGCGGTGACGAGGCCGTCCGCGGAGCTGACCTTGGCGCTGGCTGCAGCCGCTTCCGCCTGTGCATCGCGGAGCTGATCCGTCTGTTTGCGCAATTGACCCATCAACTGGTCGACCTGCTCGCGCATGGCCGCGTTGCGTGCCTCCAACCGAGCGCGTCGATCTTCGGGCCCCGTCATTGCTACCTCCGTGTGAGGGCAGACGACGTGTCTGACCACCGAAGAAGGACGTTAGCGCTCCTTCGGTGACCGCGTGGGCTGTTCGCGGGCACTATTCGGACTAGATGCTCGGATTCGGCCATACAGAGCAAAGCGGCCCCGGCCTTTCGGCTGCACGCCACGGGTCGAATGACCCTCGGCGATGCGAGCGCTGCTAGTCGTTCCTGTATGAAGTGTTAACAAGGCATAGCGGGAGTGGGAGGCACGTTTCTCACGATGAGAACACCTTGGTCCAACTCGACCACGCCCAAGCAGTACAGCATGTCGAGGCCTAGGACGAACCAGCCAAAGGGCACCGAGGATCGGTGATCGTTCTCCGCTCGCCATGCGGTCAATCGGCTCCACACTCGACTGACGGAGCACGGTTCGCTTAGTTGAAGCAGGATTTGGGCCCCGACTGCCAGCAGACAGCGGTCCGGTGGAATGTCCCTGGTTGGCATGATCACGTCGAGCGCTCGATGCGCCACCGTGCGGGAAACGCCTCGAACAGATCCCCGTGTCCACCGAAGGACCTCAAGTCAATCCGCGCTGGCCATTGGCCTTGTGGTTGCGATTTTGCGTTTCCCGGCACGTCTCTCTCCAGTTGTCAGCGCATGTCATCAGGGCCGGCTCCCGTGGACCTGGCAATCCATGCCAGCACTTCAACATCCCACCCCTTCAATACTCTATGTGAGGACCAGGTGGCATTAAGTGCACGTTTGGTCGTGCACACCGCTACGACGGCCGACCTTCAGATCGCCGTAGCGGCATGCGATGCGCCGAGGGACCTCAGAACTGCGCCGCCTCCGTCGACCCGGCCAGCGCAGTGGTCGAGCCGCCGGGGGAGACCGCGTTGCTGATCAGGTCGAAGTAGCCGGTGCCGACCTCGCGTTGATGGCGGGTGGCGGTGTAGCCGTCGTTCTCGGCGGCGAACTCGGCTTCCTGGAGGTCGACGTAGGCGGTCATGCCCTCGGTGGCGTAGCGCTTGGCCAGCGAGAACATTCCGTGGTTCAGGGAGTGGAAGCCCGCGAGGGTGATGAACTGGAAGCGATAGCCCATCGCGGCCAATTCCCGTTGGAAGCCCGCGATGGTGGTGTCGTCGAGGTGCCTGCGCCAGTTGAACGACGGGGAGCAGTTGTAGGCCAACAGCTGGTCGGGGTACTCGGCCTTGATGGCCTCGGCGAAGCGGCGCGCGGTGGGCAGGTCGGGGGTGCCGGTCTCCATCCACAGTAGATCCGCATACGGCGCATAGGCGAGGCCCCGGCTGATGCAGGGATCGATGCCGCCGGTGACCTCGTGGAAGCCCTCGCGGGTCCGCTCGCCGGTGAGGAAGGGCTGATCGCGCTCGTCGATGTCGCTGGTGAGCAGGTTCGCCGCCTGCGCGTCGGTCCTGGCGATGATCAGACTGGGCACCCCGGCGACGTCGGCGGCGAGTCGGGCGGCTCCCAGGGTGCGGATGTGTTGGCTGGTGGGCACCAAGACCTTGCCGCCGAGATGACCGCATTTCTTCTCCGCGGCCAGCTGGTCTTCCCAGTGCACGCCCGCCGCGCCTGCCTCGATCATCGACTTCATCAACTCGTAGGCGTTGAGCACTCCGCCGAAGCCCGCCTCGGCATCGGCGACGATCGGGGCCAACCAGTGCGGGCTGTCGGTCTGTCCCTCCGACCAGCTGATCTGGTCGGCCCGCAGCAGCGCGTTGTTGATCCGGCGCACCGCCTGCGGGACCGAGTTGACCGGGTAGAGGCTCTGATCGGGATAGGTCTGGCCCGCCAGGTTGGCATCGGCGGCCACCTGCCAGCCCGACAGGTAGATGGCCTGCAACCCGGCGCGGACCTGCTGGACGGCCTGGTTGCCGGTCAACGCGCCGAGCGAGTGCACGTAGGAGCCGTCGTCTCGATTCAGCAGGTCCCAGAGCCGCCGCGCGCCCAAGTCCGCCAGGGTGTGCTGCTCGGTGACCGAACCTCGGAGCCGGACGACGTCCTCGGCCGTGTGCTCGCGCCGGGTGGACCGCCATCGGGGATCGGCGTCCCACTGGATGCGCAGCTCGGTGACCGCGTTCGCGCGATCGACCCGGCCTCGGTCGGTGTCTGGACTGGTCATGGTGTCCGCCTTCCCTCGACTCGCCCGTTGTGCTTGGCATCGAGGATCGGCCGGGTTCGCCCGCTACTTCTAGTCCTGCACCCTGGAAAGAACGGTAGAACTTCTCTTACCATCAAGGCATGGCGGGCTTCAGTTCGGAAGATTCCACGAAATTAGGCGTCGACCGCGATCTCATCACGCTTGGCAAGCGCCTCCGGCACCTGCGCAGCCGCCGGGGCCTGACCCTGGCCGAGCTGGGGGAGCGGGTCGGGCGGGCGCCCTCGCAGCTCTCGTTGTTGGAGAACGGCAAGCGGGAACCGAAGCTCTCGCTGCTGCACCGGCTCGCCGACGCGCTCGGGGTGTCGATCGAGGAACTGCTCTCCGGCGAGGCGCCGACCCGCCGCGACGAGCTGGAGATCGCACTGGACGAGGCGCAACGGGATCCGCTGTACGCCTCGCTGGGCCTGGGCCACCTCAAGATCGGCAGGCGGGTGCCCAATGAGGTCCTCGAACACCTGCTGGGGCTCTACGGCGAACTGCGGAGCCGCGATGCCCGGCGCGCCGCGACCCCGGAGGAGGCCCGGCTGGCCAACGCCGCCCTGCGGACGCGGATGCGGGAACAGGACAACTATTTCCCCGAGGTCGAACAGGCCGCCGCCCGAACCCTGGCGGCCGTCGGCTACACCGGCGGCGCCTTGTCGGAGGGGACGGTGATGTCGATCGTCGCCCACTGCGGGTTCACCGTGCGCTATGTCCCCGACCTGCCGAGGACCGTGCGATCGGTCACGGATCTGCGCCATCGGCGCATCTACCTGAAGCGCGAGTCGGTCGGGATGCACAGCCCGCGCACGATTCTGTTGCACACCCTCGGACACTTCGTTCTCGGTCACTCTCAGCCGAAGGGGTTCGCGGATTTCCTCTCTCAACGGGTCGAGGCGAACTACTTCGCCGCGGCGACCCTGATCCCCGAGTCGTCGGCGGTGCCGTTTCTCGCGCAGGCCAAGGCGGATCGCGACCTCGCGGTGGAGGACCTGCGGGACGTGTTCTCGGTGTCCTACGAGATGGCCGCGCACCGATTCACCAACCTGTCGACCCGCCATCTCGACCTGGTCGGACACTTCGTGCGCAACGACGAGACCGGCATCATCCTCAAGGCCTACGAGAACGACGGCCTGATCCTGCCGACCGATGCCGCGGGCGCGATCGAGGGACAGCGGATGTGCCGCCAGTGGTCCGGCCGACGGGTCTTCGGCTCACCGGATCGGTACTCGATCCACTACCAGTACACCGACAAGCCCAACGGCACGCACTGGTGTGTCTCGCATGTCGACCCGAGCCGGGAGCGTAATTTCGCCATCACGCTGGGCGTG
This sequence comes from Actinoalloteichus hymeniacidonis, assembly GCF_014203365.1. Lineage (NCBI taxonomy): Bacteria > Bacillati > Actinomycetota > Actinomycetes > Pseudonocardiales > Pseudonocardiaceae > Actinoalloteichus > Actinoalloteichus hymeniacidonis. The sequence goes on along the minus strand of NZ_JACHIS010000001.1, from coordinate 5,422,061 downwards.
CCCTATGCCGATTCCCGTTGGTTCCGGGGTCGGGACACCACCAACCGGGCGGTGTCGCGATGCCCGACCGGCGAGTGCTGCCGTCGTCCACCGGCCGACCTGGCAGGTCGTTGGGAGGGCTTCGCCTGGCCCTCGGCGCGCGGGAACTCCCACGTGTTGGCCGCCATGCCGCCGGGGACGTTCCCCGGCGTGGACGAGACCGACGTCTACAGCTTCCTGGAGCGCTACGACGCCGAATGAGCCGCCGGGCGCAGCGGGTGATCGCCGCCATGACAACGCCGAGGCGAGCTGAGACGTCTAGCGGTTGAGGATCGGAACAAGAGATCGACGAAGGCGCGGGTATCCCGCCGGTAATGTCGATCAAGAGTTCTCGAACAGCGTTGGCTCGGAAGCGGGGGGATGACATGGGTTGTCGTGACTGCCGGTTCTGCACGGAGCCGGGCATCGTCCAAGGGGGTCGATCGCTGGCCATCGGGCTGTTCTACCTGGTGACCCTGGGCATCGGGTGGGTGCTTGCGCGGATGGTGCGAGCCCTGCAAAGCAGATGCCCACAGTGCGAGCATCGGATGAAGCTGCATGCGCGTCGGATGGATGGGTCGTTCAAGGACTGAGGGCGTCTGAGACACCCGTATCGACCTCGGCCCCCGACTTCGGCATCGTCGGGGGCCGATCATGCAGCCGCAGAAGCATCGCGAAGCCCGAGACTCATTCCGAGGTCGACGCACCGACCCGGGTGTCGCGCGAACCGAACAAGGTCGGCAGCAACGCGGTGCCGACGGTGATGAGCAGGCAGCTTCCGCCCACCAACAGGAACTCAATCCAGGGTAGGGCCAACGGCGCGGTCGGCAGCGATTCCAAGGCGAGCAGCCAGGTCGCTACACACGTGCCCACGGCGACCACGCCGCCGAGAAGGATGCCCGTTGCACCGAGGGACAGTGATTCCCAGGCGATCAGCCGCAGCGTCTGAGCTCGGGTGGCACCCAGTTTCTTGAGCAGCTCGAATTCGCGCTGGCGACTGCCGAAGGACATCAGCGAGGTATTGGCCACCGCGATCAGCGTGTAGGTCAGGACGAAACCGGCGAGTACCCAGCTGGCGGCCTGCCGGGCCATGCGGTCGGGTGCCATCAGCTCGTCGAACCAGTCGTCGATCGTGAGCACCCGGCCCGTTGCGTTTCCGATTCCGCCCAGATCGCCGAGTACCGAGGAGATCAGCCGATCCGATTCCGCCACAACGCGGATCGCGGGAGTTGCGCCGGCCGGGGCATGTTCCTCGACCAAGGTGGCGGGGATGAGCAGCGGCAGAGCGGCCATCTCGCCGCCCGCGAAGATCGCGGCAACCCGGACGACGACCTCGGTGCCGGCTCCACCATCCGGGACGGTCATCCGGACCTCGTCGCCAACCGACCAGCCGAGGATCGCGGCCTGTCCCGCGTCGACCACGACCGAATCCTCGGTGAACTCACGGAGGGAACCGGCGAGGACCGTAACGTCGAACAACTGCTCGATGTGGCTCGGATCGACGCCGAGGGCGTGTTGACTATCCATCTCCCAGGCATCGTCGATTCTGGCCAGCGCGACTCGCGTCTCCCAGGTGGTGCTGGCGAGAGCCACCCCGTCGATGGCCGCGGCCTCGCCCCGGATCACGGCCGCTTCGGACACTGACCCCGGCATCACCACGGCGTCCTCCCGGTGGAATCCCCGGGTTTCCGACTCTCCGGCGGCGCTCAACACGCCCAGCGTGCCCAGAAACGACACGGTGACGCCGACGGCGAGCAACACCGGCGCGGCGGTGCCTGCGGACCGGCGGGTCGCCGTACGGATGTTGCCTGCGGCCAGTGTTCCGGTGACCGTCGTCAGCCGGGCGGGTAGCGCGGTGACCAGCGCGGTCACCGGTCCCACGAAGGTGGGTGCGAGCAGCGCCAATCCGATCACCATCGGATAGCAGCAGAACATCAACAGCGCCCCGCCGAGCTGTCCGCCCTGCGAGATGCCGAATGCGGCCGTCGCCAGGCCGCCGACCGAGAAGAGCAGCCCCATCGCCCATCGAGACCGGGTCATGGCCGACGGTTCGACGGCCGCATCGCGCAGGGCTTCGATCGGCCGGATCGCGGCGGCGCGCCGGGCAGCCGACAAGGTGCCGAGTGTCGCGACGCAGCCACAGACCGTCGTCGAGACGACCGCCGCGATGAGTACCGTTCCCGCACTGAGCGTCAACGTGAACGAAGCAGGCGCCAACCCATTGGAGACCAGCACCGACACCAGCAGCGCGCCGCCCGGCAGCCCCAACAGCGTCCCGACGATCCCGGCGGCAATGGCGACGAGCAGCCCTTCGAGGAACACCAGTCGTCGAACTTGGCGGGGTGTGGCGCCGATTCCGCGCAGTAGCGCGAGCTCGCGTTCCCGGCGGCCGACCGCGAAGGCGAAGGTCGCGGCGACGACGAACACCGACAGGAACGCGGCGATGCTGGCGAGCATGAACAACAGGGAACTGATCTCGTTGATCGCCGCTGCTTCCTCTGCCGGCATCCCGCCCACGTTGGCGGAGAGGACGACGAGGTTGGCCGACGACAACATCGCCACGCCCGAGGTCAGTGCGATGAAGGCGCCGACGAAGGTCGCAAGCCGGTGGCGCACGGTTTGCCGCGCGATCTCCATCAGCATCAGATGACCCGCCGATTCGTCGCGAGCTGTGGTGCCGTGCCTGCGGAGCGCCGGTGTGCAGTCGGCTGCGATGACCCGGCCATCCACCCATCGACCTCGGCGATCCTGCCGCCCTCCGGTGGGAGTTCGGCAGCGGCCTCAAGGTGGGTCATCCGCTCGGCGATCTGTGCGGCATCCGCGCTGAGCAACCGGTCGCTTATCCGGCCGTCGGCCAGGAAGACGACCTCGTCGGCGTAGGAGGCGGCCAACGGATCATGGGTCACCATCACCACGGTCTGCCCGGCCGAGTCGACCAGATCGCGCAGGAGCGCGAGCACCAGCCTGCCCGAGCGGCGATCCAACGCCCCGGTCGGTTCGTCAGCGAAGAGCACGGCCGGGCGGGTGAACAATGCCCTGGCCACCGCGACCCGCTGCTGTTGACCACCGGAGAGCTCGGCAGGCCGATGGTCGGCCCGATCGGCAAGGCCGACCTGTCCTAGGGCATCCATGATCTCGGCACGGCGGGGCCGATGCCCGGCCAGTTTGCGGGGCAGCGCCACATTCTGCGCGGCGGTCAACGCGGGCATCAGGTTGAACTGTTGGAAGACGAAGCCGACCAGTTCCCGCCGCAACAACGTCAGCTGTTCCTCGGACAGGGTGGCGAGATCGGTGCCGGCGAGCAGCACCGAACCCTCGGTCACGGTCTCCAGTCCCGACGCGCAGTGCAGCAGGGTGGACTTGCCCGAGCCCGACGCGCCCATGATGGCGACGAACGAACCGCCGGTGATGTCCAGGCTGACCCTGTCGAGAGCGACGACCCGGCCGCTGCCCTTGCCGAAGGTGCGGGTGGCCGAGATCGTCCGCAACACGGGGTCGAATCGGTTGGGTGCGTTCATGCTTCTCATCGAAGCGACACGGCCGCGCGTGAACACTGGTAGTCGATCGACATCCGGGGGTAGACCCTGCACTACCCCGCAGGTGTTCTGCGGAACACCGCGCCGCGTGCCGAGTAGCGCTTAACGTGTCGGGAGTGCAATCCGGTCCGCAGTCGGAAACCAACCCGATGGTGTCGGCAGGGGCCGTGGCCAGCGGCGTGATGCCGCCCGCCGCCGATGACTCGGCACCGACTCCTTCGGCGTTCGCGGCACTGCGCGCCGCGCCGTTGCGGTATCTGTTCACCAGCTGGCCGTGGCGAAGCCTGGGTTACCTGCTGACCGGTGTGCTGGTCGGTCCGATCTGGCTGATTCTCGGGGTGCTTCTCGCCTTTCTCGGGGTCGTGTTCACTCCGGTGGGCGGCGGTCTCGTTCTGCTGGCGCTCTTCGTGGTGCTGGGCATCCCGGCGGCCGCCCTGGAACGCCGCAGGTTGTCCTGGATCGACGCCGAACCGCTTGCCTCGGCCCATCTGCCTGCGCCGAGGCAAGGAATCCTCGATTGGTGGCGATTACGGCTTCGCGAGCCCGCGACCTGGCGGGAGCTGGCGGCCGGACTCCCTGCGGTCACCCTGTTGTGGCTGTTCGAGCTGGTGTCGTTGTCCTTCGTATTGATCGGTGGGTGGGTGCTGATCGGCGGCGCCGCCGTGGCGTTGGGCGGGACCGAGAGCGCGATGTTGGGTGCCAGCTTCGCTGCCGAATCACCGATGCGGTGGCTCGGACCGCTGTTGCTGCCGATCTTCGCGGTGTTCGCGGCGTATCTGGTCACCGTGGTGGCCTGGATTCGCGGCCGGGTCACCCGCGTCCTTCTCGGCGGAGCCAGCGAAGACCTCGGCTCGGAACTGGTCGAATTGCGCCAATCGAGGGCGCGGCTGGTGGACGGTTTCGAGGTGGAGCGGCGCCGCATCGAGCGAGATCTCCACGATGGTGCGCAACAGCGGCTGCTCGCGCTGCACCTGAATCTGGGGATGGCCGTGATGACCCTGGAGGACAAGGCCGCCGACGAGGAGTCGATCCAGCTGGTGCGCGGCGCGCACGACGCGTCTCGCGAGGCGTTGTCGCAGCTGCGCGAGGTGGTGCGCGGAATCCATCCCAGGGTGCTGACCGATCGGGGGCTGCCCGCCGCCGTCGCCGAATTGGCCGACCGATTGCCGATCCCGGTGGACATGCGGATCGACCTACCGCTTCGGCCACCGAGCTTCGTCGAGGTCGCCACGTACTTCGTGATCGCCGAGGCGCTGACCAACGTAGTCCGGCATAGCGGCGCGTCCTCGGCGACGGTGACGGGCGGCCTGCACGATGCGACCCTGGCTGTCGAGATCTCCGATGCGGGCGCGGGCGGAGCCGATCCCGGTGCGGGCAGCGGATTGCAAGGCTTGGTCGATCGGGTCGCTGCCGTGGGCGGCAGACTGATGCTCGCCAGCCCGATCGGGGGCCCGACCACCTTGCGCCTGGAGATTCCGTGTCAGCCGAAGCTGGAGACCACCGACGGCCGCTGACGGTCGCCCTCGCCGAAGACTCGGTCCTGCTCCGCGATGGTTTAGTGCATCTCCTCGAACGGACCGGCCACGAGGTATCGGCCGCCGTGGGCACGGCGACGGAGTTGGTCGCCGCAGTGACTGCGCAACGACCCGACCTGGTGCTCACCGATGTCCGGATGCCGCCTGATCATTCCGATGAGGGGCTTCGCGCGGCGATCGCCTTACGCGCCGCCACCCCGAATCTGCCGATCCTGGTGCTCAGCCAGTACATCGAGCAGACCTATGCCGCCGAGCTGTTCGCCGACGGCGGCCCCGGCCTTGGTTACCTGCTGAAGGACCGGGTGGGCGATGTCCGCGAGTTCATCTCCGCCGTGCAACAGGTCGCGTCGGGTGGCACCGTCGTCGATCAGGAGGTCGTCCGCCAGCTGTTGTCGCGCAACCGCACCACCTCGCCGGTGACCCGGCTGTCGGCCAGAGAACACGAGGTCCTCGGTTTGATGGCCCAGGGCCACGCCAATCCCTCGATCGCCCGGATGCTCACCGTGAGCGAGGCGGCGGTGGCCAAACACATCGGCAACATCATGGCCAAACTCGACCTGCCGCCGCAGGAACGCGGCCACCGCCGGGTGTTGGCCGTGTTGGCGTATCTGCGGAGCCAGGGCATCGACGAATCAGGTGCGGCTGCGGGTTCGTCGGCGCGGTGAGCGGGCTGGCACAGAGGAACGCGCCAGCCCGATCGTTCCCGTCTGTGCCGGTCAGTCGCAGAGCGCCGCGTCCAAGACTGCGTCGGCCCTGTTCGTGGCCTCCATGGTGGTCACAAAGGAATTCGTTACCAGAGAGGCGAATCGACCGTCGTCGGTCACCGCAGTCACCGAGGTGTGCCCGGTCGACAAGGCCCCGTGCTTGAACCAGGCGGTACCGCCGCAGGAGAGTTCACGATCGTTGAGCCCGAGGCCCATGCCGTAGCCGTTCAGGTACGGCACGGTGTCCCGCATCTCGGCCAACGCCTCAGCCGAGACGACCTCACCGTCGAGTAAGGCGCGGTAGAACGTCACCGAATCCTCAAGGGTGCTTTCCATCCCGGCCGCCGTGCTCCACACCGACAGCTCGGTCGAGGTGGTGGTCTCCGTCCAGAACACCAGCGGCGGGATCCGGACGATGGCGTAACCGTTGATGAAGGGTTCCCGCAAGGCTCGATCGCCCCGAGCCGGAAGTGACGTGCCCGTCAGTCCGAGTGGTTCGATGATTCGTTCAGTCAGCGCGTCATGTGCGGATTGACCGGTGATCTCCTCGATCAGCAGACCGAGGACCAGGTAGTTGACGTTCGAGTAGTACACGCCAGATTCGGGGGCGCCCATCGGCGGTTCGTCCATCGCGGAGCGAACCAGCTCGGCCAGCGCGTAGGTGCCATCCGGTTCGGCCTGCGCGTCGCGAACATCCCGCACCATTCCGGCGGTGTGGAGGAGCAGTTGGCGGGTGGTGATGACGTTACCGTCGTAGTTGCCGGTGAACACGCCGGGCAGGTAGGTCTCGATCGGTGCGTCCAGGTCGATCAGCCCTTCGTCGACGAGCTGCATGATCACGGCCGCCGTGAAGGTCTTCGATTGACTACCGTTGCGGAAGTGGTCGGTAGGGGCGATTGGCCGCTGCTGTCCGATCTGTGCGGTTCCGGAGGTCACTGTCCACGCGGACTCGGTGTCACCCGCGTAGACGGCCGCGCCCGGCCCGCCCACTGCCCGGTAGTGATCGAGTGCCTCCTGCGTCGCCGCGTGGTCCTCCTGTGCCACGGCCGCAGTCGGCAACACGAGCGGACTGAGTACGAGCGTCAATGCGCCCGTGATCCCGATGAATCGCCGTCGAATCGTTTTCACGCTGGTGCCTCCCGGTTGGTGATTCACTGTGGTGCGGCCAACCTAAGAAGCACACGGCCTAGAACGGGAGGACATCCGGCGGCCATTGCGTGACCGGTGGTGGTGACCAGCGGAAATGGGTTAGGACTGCTCGATGTGTCCGGTCCCGGAGCGCGCAACCTGCCGTGCGGGAAAGGCGCCGGTGGCCTTCGGCGGGGGCCGTCGAGAACAGCATGCTCGATCGGTGCGAATGCCTTGTTCGGCGAGCGCCCGTTTCCAGGCCGATTGCCCGCCCCCATTCCTGGATCGACAGTGGACCGGCTGCCGTGAATCCGATGATCCATCGACCTGTCCGCTATTCGCGATAACCGGAGCAGTCGCAATAGGTCTCGTTCCACCAACCGATCCAATTGCCGCCGCCGTCGTACCGGTCGCTGCTTCCACCCACCGCGACTCGGCAGCGCGCTGGCTTCGCGCTGTGCTCGGACCGCGAATGCCCGCAATCGGCGCAGCGCCGCCACTCGACCTTGGGAACGACCGGTCGGCCACGCAACGTCAATACCAGGCTCAACGTCAAGAGGGCGATCCCGACCACGCTGACGAGGACATACAGCACCGTCCGATCGTATGGTCGACGCAGGTCGACCGACAGCGAAACAGGCCATGTGGTCGCCGCCGATCGCCTTGTGGCTCACATCGGAGTGATGCAGCCAGCCCGCCCCTCATGACGCGGCTACAGGACGTCACTCGCCTCTGGCGATGTCCACCACGTTGTCGATCTCCTGCGCCAGGTTGACGTCGAGCTGGGTGAGCCCGCCATCGGAATGGGTGCTGAGCCGGAAGACCAAGCTGGAGTAGCGGATGTCGATGTCGGGATGGTGTCCCTCGCTCTCGGCGATCTCCGCCACCCGGTTCACCACCGCGATCGCCTCGGGGAAGGACGGCAGGTCGACGCGGCGCACCAGCTCCGCCCCATCACGCTGCCACCCGTCCAGCCGGGTGAGGGCCTTGTTGATTGCGTCGTCTGTCAGCAGCTCCGCCATGGCCTCAATGGGAGTCCGTCCGGGCTCGCGGCGCAACTCGTCAGCGGGTCGCGGCGGAGGCACCTTGGCTTGTTCCGGCGCGTCGTGCTCGGCCGAGGTAGGTCCGAGAACTCATCGTCGGCGGCGACTACGCAGGTCAGCCGGCGGGCCATCGTGCGATGGCCGTGCCACTCCTGCCGGGATCGACGCGTAGCCTGGGCGGTGCCACGGGAGTCCGGTGCGCCGGGCTGAGAGGAGGGCGTGGGTCGATCAGCACGTTTCGCGAGGTCGCGAGGCGCAGGGGATCGGTTCACAGACGAAGCCCTCGACCGTCCAGAGTCGGGTTCGCGTTCGACGACCGCGCGCCCGCCTCTCCGAACCTGATCCGGATCATGCCGGCGCAGGGAGGTGCCCTCGTGATGGGCGGACGGTTGGCGTCCGCACCCGTCATGAGGAGGACTTCGTGTCAGGAAGATCCCATCGCGCAGCCACGCTGACCGCGACATCGATGCTCGTCGCCGCGCTCGCAGGCTGTTCGCTCATCGGCGGGGGTTCCGACGACTCCGATGGTGAGGCTGCCCGAAGCGTCGTCCTGGTCACCCACGACTCCTTCGCCTACGACGAGTCCGTCGTCGCCGACTTCGAGGCCGCCAGCGGCATCGACCTGGACATCCGGCAGAGCGGCGACGCAGGCGAACTGACCAACAGCCTGATCTTGAGCAAGGACAACCCGATCGGTGACGTCGCCTTCGGTGTCGACTCCACCTTCGCCTCCCGGGCCATCGACGAGGGGGTCTTCGAGGAGTACCGGAGCCCGGCTGTCGAGGAGGGCGCCGACCGCTACCGGGCGGGCGACACGGACGCGGTGAGCGCGGTCGACGTCGGAGACGTCTGCCTCAACATCGACACCGGCTGGTTCGCCGAGAACGACATCGAGCCGCCCGCCGGTTTCGACGACCTCGTAGACGAGCAGTACCGCGATCTGACGGTCGTCCCCGACCCCGCGACCTCCTCGCCCGGCCTGGCCTTCCTGCTGGCCACGATCGAACACCGAGGAGAAGAAGGTTGGGCCGACTACTGGGCTGACCTGCGCGACAACGGTGTCAAGGTCACCGGCGGGTGGACCGAGGCCTACACCCAGGACTTCTCCGGTTCCAGCGGTGCGGGCCCGCGCCCGATCGTGGTGTCCTACGCGTCTTCTCCCGCCGCCGAGATCGGCGAGGACGGCGAACCGCGCACCGAGGCGCTGTTGGAGACCTGCTATCGCCAGGTCGAGTACGCCGGGGTGCTCGCCGGAGCCGCAGACCCCGAGGGAGCCCGGGAGGTGGTCGACTTCCTGCTGTCGGCCGAGTTCCAGTCGCAGGTCGCCGAGTACATGTACGTCTACCCCGTTCGGGAGGACGTCGAGCTGCCCGAGTCCTGGGAGCAGGCCGCACCGTTGCCCGAGGACTCCGCAGCACTGCCTGCCGCCGAGGTCGACGCGGGCCGGGAGGACTGGGTGGAGCAGTGGCGCACGATCGTGCTGGGCTGATCTCCCCGAGCACCCGTAGCTCGCAACGCAGGCCCGGCAGGGCAGGCCGGATCGGCCTGTTGGTCGCGGCGGTCGTGCCGCTGGGCTTCCTACTGCTGTTCTTCGGTTGGCCCGTCGCGGCGATCGTGCTGCGTGGGCTGGGCGAGGGCGGCCTCGGCGAGACCCTGCTGGACGTCCGCACTTGGCGGATCGTCGGGTTCACCCTCGGCCAGGCGGCGCTGGCGACGCTGGTCGCCGTCGTGGCCGGGATGCCGGTGGCCTATGTGCTCTCCCGGCTGGATCTGCCCGGCCGTGGCCTGATCCGGGTGTTGGTCACGGTGCCCTTCGTGTTGCCGACCGTGGTGGTGGGCATCGCGTTCCGGGCGCTGTTCGGCGACGGCTCGGTGTTGGCGATCGTGCTGGCCAACGCCTTCTTCAACATCGCCGTGGTGGTGCGGACCGTCGGCGGGCTCTGGTCACACCTGGATCGCCGCGCCGAGGACGCCGCCAGGGCGTTGGGCGCGTCCAGGCTGCGGGCCTTCACCTCGGTGACGTTGCCCGCGTTGCGGCCTGCGCTGGGTTCGGCCGCCGCCGTGGTCTTTTTGTTCTGCTCGACGAGCTTCGGTGTCGTCCTGGTGCTCGGCGGCGCTCGATTCCGCACGCTGGAGACCGAGATCTACCTGCGGACCGTGCAACTGCTGGATCTTTCCGGGGCGGCGGCGCTGTCGCTGATCCAACTGGTGGCGGTCGTGGCGGCGTTGGCGGCGGGCGGGATGGCGCGGCGGCGACGGGAGACCGCCCTGCGGCTGAGCCCGGCGGTCAACTCGGCACGCAAACCGGTGGGCGGCGACTGGTGGGTGGTCGGTGCGGCGCTGACCGTGTTGATCGGCCTGCTGATCCCAGTCGGGACCCTGCTGATCCGATCGGTGTCCACCTCGCAGGGCTTCGGGCTCGCCGGTTATCGCGCGCTGACCGGCGAACCCGAGAACGGGACGCTGGCCGTCTCTGCCTGGGACGCGGCGTCGAACTCGCTGCGGGCCGCCACCGATGCCACCGTGCTGGCGATGATCTTCGGTGTGCTCGCCGCGATCGTGCTGGCCCGCACGCGACGTCGGGGCATCGCCCAGCTGCTCGACGGCGTGCTGATGTTGCCGCTCGGGGTGTCGGCGGTGACCGTGGGCTTCGGCTACCTGGTCACCCTGGGCGCTCTGCCGGATGAGCTGCGCGGCTCACCGGTGTTGGTGCCCTTCGTGCAGGCCTTGGTGATCACGCCACTGGTGATCCGCATCCTGCTGCCGGTCATGCGGGCCGTCGACGACCGGCTGCGCCAGGCCGCCGCCTCGCTGGGCGCGTCCCCGTGGCGGGTCTGGCGGGAGGTCGACCTGCCGGTGGCGGCTCGATCGCTGATCACCTCCGCCGCCTTCGGATTCGTGGTGGCCCTGGGCGAATTCGGCGCCACCAGCTTCCTGGTTCGGGCCGAGACGATGACGCTGCCCGTCGCGGTGGCGCGGCTCATCTCCCGGCCGGGTGAGCTCAACACCCTGACCGCCTATGCGGCCTGCACCATGTTGATGCTGGTCACCGCCGCCGCCGTGGTGCTCGTGGAGCGGATTCGCGTTTCCGGCGGCTCGGACACCATGGGAGAGTTCTGATGACCTTGGGCTTGCGCGGGCTGTCCGTGCACTACGGCTCGACGATCGCGGTGTCCGAGGTGGACCTGACGGTGGCCGACGGCGAGGTCGTGGCGCTGCTCGGCCCCTCCGGCTGCGGGAAGTCCACCCTGTTGCGGGCGGTGGCAGGCTTGGAACAGCCCGCTTCGGGCGCGGTGTGCTGGGACGAACAGGATCTGGCGGCCGTAGCCGTGCATCGACGGGGCTTCGGTCTGGTCTTCCAGGACGGCCAACTCTTCCCGCATCGCGATGTGGCGGGCAATGTCGCCTTCGGACTGCGGATGGCCGGGATCGACCGGGCGGCGCGGGTTGAACGGGTGACCGAACTACTCGAATTGGTCGGGCTGCGGGGCTATGGCAACCGGTCGGTGACCAGCCTGTCCGGCGGTGAGGCGCAACGGGTGGCCTTGGCCAGGGCCTTGGCACCGAGGCCGCGACTGCTGTTGCTCGACGAACCGTTGTCGGCGCTGGATCGAGTGTTGCGGGAACAGTTGGCCATCGATCTCGCGGAGGTACTGCGGGCCACGGGGAGCACCGCGTTGGTGGTGACCCACGACCACGATGAGGCGTTCACGCTGGCCGATCGGGTCGCGGTGATGCATCGGGGGCGGCTGGAGCAGATCGGGCGTCCCGACGAGGTGTGGCGGCGGCCCGCCTCGCCGACGGTGGCCGCGTTCCTGGGCTGCACCACCCAGTTGCCCGGCGAGGTGCAGGACGGGATCGCGAGTTGTGCGTTGGGCTCGGTGCGGCTGGCCGAGGCAGCAGTGCCGCAGGACGGTTCGGTGCTGTTGGGCTTGCGTTCGACCGCGTTGACCGCCGATCCGGTGGGGGAGCTGGCGGGGACGGTGATCCAGCGGGTGCACCGCCGCGATCATGTCCGGCTGCTCGTGGAACCGCGGGACCCGGCGATCTCGGCGGCTGTCCGAACTGCGAAAGGCGCGGACGCCATCGTCGAGGCGGTCGCCCCGGTGGCCGATGCGCCTGCACCCGGTGAGCCGGTGCGGCTTTCGCTGGCAGCCGAGGGGATCGCCATCGTGCGAACCCACTGATCCGGCTATGTCGACCGGAAACGGCTCGGGCCCGCTCGCCCCCCGAGGCGAGCGGGCCGCGACCGCAGGTCCGCCGCAGCTACTGTGCCGGGCCCCGAACCACTGGCACTTCTGTGCGGTGAACCGACATCGGTGATCACGCCGATGATTGTCGTGGTTGGAGTCAGTGATCCTTGGAGTTGACCCGCCACACGGTCAGCGACAGCCCGATCAGCAGATAGAAGACCGCCCGCAGCGCGCTGATCTCGAGGTCGGTGAAGTCCATCGGATAGCTGAGCATCGCGTTCTGGGCACTGAGCCAGCGGTGGGTGAGTACGGCCGGGTGCAGCCAATCGAACTGCGGAAAGCCGGTGATGATCTGAAAGCCGACGAAGCCGCCCATCACCGAGGCGGTCACCACGATCGGGCGGTGTGTCATCGCCGACACCGCCAGGGCGATGGCGGCCACCGCCCACATCTGCAGGATCGCCCAGCTGGCGATCAACGCCATTCGGCTCAGCGATTCCCCCAGACCGATCGAGTGGCCAGATGAGGTGATCATCGAGTCGCCGCCCAGCAACACGAGACCCACCACGACGCCGACGATGACGACCACGAATACGGCCATCACGCTGAAGATGAAGACGCTGACCGTCTTGACCAGCACCAGCATTCCCCGGCTCACCGGAGCCAGCAGCAGCCCGCGCAGGGTGCCTGCTGCGGCCTCGCCCGCGAACGAGTCCGCCGCGATCACGCTGATCAGCAACGGCAGTAGAAGGGCCAGCGTCATGGTCAGCGCAAACAGACCGACCAGTGTGCCGCTGCCTTCGATCAGGCCCATCAGCATCGGGCCGCCCGGCTGCCCGCTTTCCAGCGCCATGCCCACACCCATGACGACGGGGATCAGCGCTAGCAGGCCGAGTGAGACCAGCGTCCTGGGCCGACGCAGCATCCACCACAGCTCGGAGCCGAGCAGTCGGAGGAACGGAGCCGCCGTGCGTCCGGTGGCGATCGGAATATCGCTGGTGGGGGGACGAATGGTCCCGGTGACGCTCATCGAGCCTGCTCCTCGCTATCCGATTCCTCGGTGACCAGGGCGAAGAAGTCCTCCAGCCCGGTGCGGTGCGGCTTGGCCTCGTACACCTCGACATCGGCACGCACCAGAGTCGCGATCACGAATGGCGCGGCGCTGTCGATGAGTTCGGCGCGGATGCCGTCGCCCTCGACCCGGGCCGGCACGCCTGCGGAGCGCAGCGCCTCCACACCGCGTTCCGCGTCCGGCGTGGTCACCTGCAACGTGGCGTTGCTCGCCGACAGCAGATCGCCCAGGCTGCCCTGCGCGACCAGCAGGCCACGCTTGAGGACGGCGACGTGGGTGCAGGTCGCCTCGATCTCGGCGAGCAGGTGTGAGGAGACGATCACGGTGGTGCCCGCCTGGTGCAGATCGGCGATGACCTGCCGGATCTCCCGGGTGCCCGCCGGGTCGAGTCCGTTGGTGGGTTCGTCCAGTACCACCAGATTGCGGGGCACCAGCAGCGCTGCGGCCAACCCGAGCCGCTGCTTCATCCCGAGGGAGTAGCCCTTGAACGGTCGATCGGACGCGTCGGCCAAGCCCACCCGTTCCAAAGCCTCCGACACGGCCTGTTTCGCGTAGCGCGTCTCGATCAGCGGCTCCGCCGCAGCGCAGCGACGCAGGTTGTCCCGGCCGGAGAGGTGCGGGTGGAAACCGGGGCCCTCCACCAGGGCGCCGACCGACGGCAACACCTGGCGGGCCTCGTCCGGCATCGACCGGCCCAGCAGTTCGACGGTGCCCTCGGTCGGCTGGGTCAGGCCGAGCAGCATCCGGATGGTCGTGGTCTTGCCCGAGCCGTTGGGGCCGAGCATGCCCAGCACCGCACCCGAGGGGACATCGAGGTCGACCTGGTCGACCGCAACCGTCTTCCCGTAGGTCTTGCGCAGACCTCGGGTGCGGGCTGCCCAGTTCTCGTTCTCCGCGCCAGCGGCGAAGTCCGCCCCGGCGGCGGGGCCGGCCGAAGCCGACCCCGCCGATACGTCCGACAGGGTCATCGCTGCTCGCCAAGCGCGTCCGTGAGCACCTGCGCGGGCACCGCGCCTGCCGCGATGCGGCCGTCGTCGGTGATGATCGCGTTCACCACGGCCGTGCTGACGAGCCTGCCCGAGCCCCACTCGCCCTCGATCGGCTCGCTGATCTCGTTGATCAGCTCGGCGCTGATCGAGTCGGTCTCGCCGGTGACGGCGCCCTCTTCCGGCAACACGAACTCGGAACCGGAAGCGAACACCACGGTGTCCCAACCGTCGCCGATGACCTCGGTGCGCGACTCCAGGATCTCGTCGGCCGGAGTCTCGATGTACGCCTCGGACGGCAAGGCGTCTTCCTCTTGATCCGGGGCGGGCTCCAGCATGTCGACGATCGTGGCGCCCTCGGGCGGGGTGAACTCGAAGACGTCGGCTGCCGGGGCGCCGAAGTCGATGTCGGTGAAGCCGACCTCGAACACCGCATCGCTGGAGCCGTTGGCGAAGACGCTCATCCGCAGCGGCAGCCGGTTCTCGGCGTCCACCGCGACGCGGACCTCGCGGAGCAGCGTGCGCTCGTCCGGTCCGGGAGCAAGCGCGAGTTCGTAGGCATCCCGGCCCGCGACTGCGGCCGTGCCATCGACCGTGACGCTGCTGATGTCGCGGAGCGTCTCGACCATGTTGCGGGCGTATTCGGCGGGATCGTCCAGTGCCGTCTCCGCATGGGATTCCGCGCCGGATTCCTCAACTGTTTCCGCAGCGGGCATGTGCGAGGCGGTCCGCGAGGCCGAATCCCACTGCCAGTACGTCTCACCGTTGTCGATGTAGGACTGATCGTTTCCGTACCGAATCAGGTTGACCCGCCGCTTGTCTCCTCCGTCCAGGAACAGCTGGGCCTGCGAGGCGCCGACTCCCGTGAGTTCCAGCGCGCTCATGGGAAGCCCCAGGTTGTCGGTCACCTCCACGGTTCCTGCCAGTGCGGGGGAGTCGGCGGTCAGCATCGATTCGACCAAGGCTTCCGGCGAGATCTCGGGAAGCGTCGGCGACTGGTCGGCGCCTGCGGGCATCGCCAACCAGACGAGTCCGGCGGTGCCAGCCAGCACGCCTGCCGCAGCCACCCCTGCGGTCATCTTCCGTTTCTGCATCCGTTCCTCCTGCCATCCCCTCGACGATGTCGTCGTGGTGATTCATAGCCTGGACTGGCGTGCCTGAGAACGTGCTGAGACGAGCGCTCGCGGCCGGCGATCGCCCACTGACCACAGCGGCGCACGATCGGGTTCCCGCAGGTCAGATCCATTATGCCTCGAAGTCGACTCGCTGAGAGTCCGCTGAGGATGTCGATCTCCTCGCCTGCGGATGCCTGGGCCAGACCTCGGGGGACAGGTGGCCCTCGGCGACCTATCCGTCGAACGGCAACGCTGCCCACGAGGTGCCGCCGACCTCGGCCGAAACGCACTTCGCGGAGCCGATTGTCGACCAATCTGCGCCCGCGCATCGCTCACGCGCGAGGCGCCCCGCTCGATGGAGCGGAGCACGCTGAGGAAGCGCTGAGAGATCCACGTCCCTCGGAGTCCGAGCGTGCATCCTGGGGGCGTGCAACCACGAGTGCTTGTCGCCGACGACGAACCCGGAGTCCGCCGAGCCCTGGAACGGGGGCTCACCGCCGAGGGGATGATCGTCGTCACCGCAGGCACCGGGCCGCAGGCCCTCCGACTGGCCTCGACCGGCTCCTTCGACGCCGTCCTGCTCGACATCATGCTGCCCGGTCTGTCCGGCTATCGGGTGTTGCAGCAGATCAGAGCGGACGGAAACGAGACCCCGGTCCTGCTGGTCTCGGCCAAGGACGGCGAGGTCGACCAGGCGGACGGGCTCGACCTGGGTGCCGACGGCTACGTCGTGAAGCCGTTCTCCTTCCTGGTGTTGCTCGCGCAGCTGCGCGCTGTGCTGCGCCGCGCGGGCGATCGGGAGGATCGCACCGTGCTCACCGTCAGCCACCTCGCCGTCGACCTCGGCGCGCGCCGGGTGACCTGGCACGGCAACGAGGTCTCGCTGAGCCCTCGCGAGTACGCGGTGCTCGCCGCGCTGCTCCGCCGGGCCGGTTCCGTGGTCACCAAGGAGGAGCTGCTCCGCGAGGTCTGGGGCGACGAGGAGGCCGCGTCCCGCAACGTCGTCGAGGTCTACGTCGGCTATCTGCGCCGCAAACTGCAGGCGGCGGGCGCCCATCAGGTGGTGCGGACGGTCCGCGGACACGGCTACCTCGCCGCCGAGCCCGAACCCGACGCGGTGTCCGAGACCTCCTCGACCCCCGAGCCTGGGCCGACGTCGCAGCGCGCCCAGCGTCCCCGGGCGAAGTCCATCGCCCCTCGTCGGCTCTTCCGCCCCAAGCCATGACCAGATCGCCCCTGCGTCGCTGGTGGCGCCGCCGTTCGATGGCCGCCCGGATCGCGATGATCAACACCTCGGTGACGGCGTTGTTCCTGGTCCTGATCGTGGTGGGCAGCAGTGCGGTGATCGGCCAGGTGGTGGTGCGCGCGGTCGACCCAGACCTGCAGCGGACCGTTCTGGCCGCATCGAGCCGAGTGGGCGAGGGTCTTCCCCCGGAACAGTTCGGCGCCGAGACCGTGTTCGTCCGGGTGTTGGACACCGCAGGCAACCCGGTCGACGGCATCAACCCGCCCGATCTCAACGAAGCCGACGTGGAGCGACTGCGCACCGGGGAACTGGTCTTGAAGACCACCGGTGAGGGCACCCGTCGTTGGACGG
Source organism: Actinoalloteichus hymeniacidonis (assembly GCF_014203365.1). NCBI lineage: Bacteria > Bacillati > Actinomycetota > Actinomycetes > Pseudonocardiales > Pseudonocardiaceae > Actinoalloteichus > Actinoalloteichus hymeniacidonis. Next base: position 5,405,134 of record NZ_JACHIS010000001.1, on the reverse strand, counting down.
GCAACGTGGTCCCGACCCCCGACGGCACGCCGCGACTCGTCCTGGCGGGCACCGAGCTCGTCGGGTTCGCCTCGATGCTGAACACCGGGTTGATCCTGGTCTCGGTGAGCGCCGTGTTGGCCGTGGCGGTGGTCGCGGTGGTCACCGTCTTCTCCGTACGGGGCTCGTTGCGGTCGGTGCGTCGGATGCGCAATGCCTCGGTCGGCCTGCCGACCGGCGCGCGACTTCCCGTGCCGAACACCAGTGACGAGCTGAGCGAACTCGCCGACGCCATCAACGACCTGCTCCGACACCGGGACGAGGCGGTCGGCCGACTTCGCAGGTTCACCGGGGACGCCGCGCACGAACTCCGTTCGCCGGTGACCTCGATCCGGGCGCAGGCCGAGGTCGCCGTGCAGTATCCCGACCCGGAACACTCGCTGGAGGTGCTGCACGAGGTCGTCGACGAGACCGAACGGCTCACCATGCTGGTGGAGGACCTGCTGGCGTTGGCCCGCTCCGACGCTGGCGAGTTCCGCGAATCGGGCCTCGTCGAGCTGACCCAGATCGCCCGGCAGGTCACCAGCCGTCATCGCGGCGGCGAGGTCAAGGTGGTGCTGTACGCGCCCGTCGCCGTGCAGATTCTCGCCGATCCCGTCGAGGTGGACCGGGTCTTGGAGAACCTGGTCGCCAACGCGGTGCGACATGCCCGAGTGCTGGTGCGGGTCTCGGTCCTGCCCACCGGTCGATTCGGAAAGCTGCTGGTCGACGACGACGGCACCGGGATCGAACCGGCCGACCGGGAACGGGTGTTCGACCGGTTCTTCCGCTTGGAGCAGGACCGGGCCCGGGAGACCGGCGGCAGCGGACTGGGCCTGGCGCTGGTCGCCGAGGTGGTGAGCAGGCGGGGCGGGACCGCCTCGGTGCACACCTCCCCGGACGGTGGTGCCCGGTTCCAGGTGACCTGGCCCGCGCCGTGAGCATCGACGCCGCGCGTTGGTGGGATCTCCGTCTCCCAGATCCGGCGCCCTCGGCCCACACCGGCCACCCCGTCGCGGTGCCGGGGGACGCGGACGGTAATGATCGGAGGGTGCCGTTGCTGCGAACCTCCGCCCTGATCGAGGCCGAACCCTCCACCGTCGTCGCCGCATTGCGCCTTCGTCTCGACAGCTCAGACGCCCCGGCGGCCACCGAGGCCACGCCGGATTCGGCGGCGCGGATCGAGACGATGGGCACGGGGCAACTGCTGGGCGTGGGGGACCGGGTGGTCTACGGCATCCCGTTCGGGCGGACCCGGATACCGGTACGGACCCGGCTGACCTCGGTGGATTCCGGCGAACTCCGGGCAACGGCGGTGGCGGGCTCGCCATGGCGGCTGGACCATCGGATCACCGTGACCGAGACCAGGGCAGGCACCCTGCTGACCGAGTCACTGCGCTGGTACTGGTTCGGTGGCCTGCTCGACGAGATCCTCGGTGCGCTCTTCATCCGGCGGATCGTGCTGCGGATGTTCGCCGCCAGAGAGGCGTCCATCCGCGCCGCAGTGCAGCGGCTTCGCGCCGCGCCCGCAGTGGTCGGGGCCGCACTGGTGCGCGCCGAGACGGTGCTGGCCGCGCAACGAGCCCGCCCCGAGACCCTGGCGGGCCGGTGGGAGCTGCCCGGTGGGGCGGTGGAGACGGCGGAGACCGAGCAGAACGCCCTGGTCAGAGAGTGTGTCGAGGAACTCGGTGCCCAGGTCAGAGTCGGCCCCAGGATCGGACCCGACCTGCCGTTGCCCGACGGACGGGTGCTGCGGATCTACCTCGCGATGCTCGACCCCGCCTCGGACGAGCCACAGGCCAGGGAACATCGCGAACTGCGGTGGTTGTCGGCAGAACAGCTGGACGAGGTCGATTGGCTGCCCGCAGATCTGGATCTGCTTCCCGACCTGCGGTGGTTCCTCACGGCCAGTGCCGAGAACAGCGCGAATCAGCGGCGGTAAACCTGGGGCTTCGTCCCTTGCCGCGGCCATTTCCCACGCACGCAATGATCGACTATTCAGGCGTGATGTGAATCGCCGGTCGCCGACGCGGTCGAGCGCGTCGCGAGGCGGTGACCGGCGCCTCTCATCGCGGCGTGACCAAGCAGGCACCTGGACCGCCACTCCCGCGCTGTACGCTGTACTGGGTCGCGAGTGCCTTTTGCAGGCGGCTTCGAACCAGATAGCGAGTCACAGACCTTCTCCACCTACCGCAATTCATCAGGAGCTTTCGCGTGCCCGCCTCCAGCGTCGCCACTGCCGAGCTGACCAGGACCGATCTTCGCAACATCGCCATCGTGGCACACGTCGACCACGGCAAGACCACGCTGGTCGACGCCATGCTGCGTCAATCCGGCGCCTTCTCCGATCGTGCCGAGCTCGTCGACCGAGTCATGGACTCCGGTGAGCTCGAACGCGAGAAGGGCATCACGATCCTCGCGAAGAACACGGCCATCCTCCGCCAGACGGCCGAGGGCCCGGTCACCATCAACGTGATCGACACCCCGGGTCACGCCGACTTCGGCGGCGAGGTCGAGCGCGGCCTGTCCATGGTCGACGGCGTGGTCCTGCTCGTCGACGCCAGCGAGGGACCGCTGCCGCAGACCCGTTTCGTGCTGCGTAAGACCCTGGCCGCCGGACTGCCCGTGGTGCTG